>JACQKK010000202.1 GCA_016204605.1 Candidatus Lambdaproteobacteria bacterium | reverse complement strand
GGATTCGGCGTCCGCGATCATCTCGACCATCATCTCCGGCTGCGCCAGCGGACGCAACCGGCGGGTCTCCCAGTTCACGAACTTCCCCGTCGCATTCGTGCGCGGATAGTGGAAATCATGATCGAGGTAGGTCGCCACGGCGGACGAGGCGAAATCGATGTCGCCGTGCAACCGACCCTGATCCCAGCCTCGCGCATGAACGACGGCTGCCGTCTCCTCAGCACCGGAAAACGGCAGTCGCCAGTCCTGCTGAAGCGCAAAAAACCCTGCTGCCATCTGGATCGCGAGAGCGCTGTAAAGAAGCAGGTCCCCGAGGCGCCAGGCCTCGGTCAGCAACCACGGGCCGGAGTGCCACTTCGGATATTTCTCCGCGAGCCACAAGCAACAGACAAAGAGGATGAAGAAGTGCCCGTGGTGCCGCAGGTAACCCTCGTAGTACGCATTGACAGCCGTCATCGCGACCAGCCCGGGAACGTATGAGAGCGAAAGCACGATGGGCGTCCGTGCCAGCAGAGCCATCGTCAGCAGCAGCACCAGCCCTCCCAAGATGGCTTTGAGCCCCGGCGATGCCAGGACATTCTGATTCCAAAACGCACGTTCGAACGGCGGAAGCGGATAGAAGGCGCTGAAGAAATCCGACAGCGCCTGGATGGCGGTGGATACTGTGAACCTGGCCGCCAGGGAACTGGCTAAGGCGCCCGCAGGCGGCAGCACTTGCCAAGCGGCCAGGCCGATGCCCACCGTAACCAAGGCGAGACCGATCGCCCACCCGTATCGCTCCGTTTCCTTTTTCCTGAGGGAACGGAAGAATTCGACGAGCATGAGAGGCGCGATGGCACCCGCCAGAATCGCGCTGTACGCCGAGGCCTGGGTTGCGAAAAAAAGCGCCACGCCCACGAGCAGAGCCCGAGGCCGCGGCGATAGCATCACCGCCGCAGAGAGGAACGCGAGCGCGATCCCAAGGCCATACGCCCGCGTGATGAGGGCGTACTCGAATACGGAATAGTAACCGAACGCAAACATCAGCCGTTTCCACACGGTAAACGGGGCGTGCTTGAGGAAGATTGCCGCACTCCCCGTGGCAATCGCGACGTGGAATAGCTGAAAGACCAGAGGATGCCTGGTCATCCGCGAGAGGAAGTAGGCCACGATATACCAGAGCCCCGGATGCCCGTCAGAACCCCTGATCCTGAAAATGTCCTCGATGGACATGCTGCTGAGCGCCACCGCCCACGTGTGAAGCTCATCCCGCCACATCTCATGAAATTGTATCGAGAGCAGTATGAGCAGGAAGAAGAACCCTATCGCGAGATTACAGATGAATCCCTGCTTCGCTTCGAGGTGTTTCATGCGGGATGCGATCCTGTGAAATCGAGATTCGATGGACATGTCCAAGGAAGGATGGAATCGTGAGCGCGATGCTGGGGAATGCGACAATACCGCTCTCATCATTTCAGAACCGCTGGCCAGAGCCTTCTCCACGGTCAGGGGGCAGCGAATCGCGGACCTCTGCAGGAGGGTCCGATTTGCAGCGCCCAGTGTGCCGCCCCATCAGGCCATGCCGCGGCGGAACTTGACGCCAGCGACAGGGGCGGGCACGCAGCGGCCGGAAGTGTCACCGGTCGACTCGGGGGACGGCCGCCGGCACCGCCCGTCGCCGGATCGCGCCGGCCGCACGGCAGAGCGGGGGTCCGCCGACGCCGCGGGGAAAATCCGCAGGATTCCTGCGCCCGGCACGTGATCTTAGCAGGTTGTCCGCGTTCGAGCATCGCGCCGGCGGGCGCCAGCGGCTGCGCCGCCGATGAGGCGGGGTGCAACGGGCGTCGCAGCACGGATCGATCCGCCTGCCCCGGACGGATCCGTGGCGGAAAACGGGTGGCGAATGGCCCTGGCCCGGCTGACCAACCTGGACTCCCTGGGAAGACACGTGTTAGAGTCGCCCGGGGAAGCGAGGTGCGCAGAGCCGCCTGATCGCGCAGTATGCACTGGCGCATGCACCACGGCGGGCAACACGTCATCCGCAGCCGTCGGATCGCAACATTTCCCTTCGACGGTGCTCCGGGATTGACCGGGCCCGAGGCGGGCCCGATAGCTCCAGCATCCAGAATTCCGCAAGCTCGCGACGGCACGGGTCGGAAGCCGCCGTCGAGCGATTCTTGTTCGCACCGACCATGGCACCAGGTCACGGCAATGACCATGGCACCGGGTCAGCGCAATATCGAGGAACAAGCGACGAACCGCGCAGGTACTCTCTTCGACGTCTCCACCCGCCGCTTGTTCCAGGCGGCGGCGGGGGCGTATTCGCTTGGAATTCTCTGGCGGATCTATTACCTGTTCATTGCGCACCGGGCGACCGATTACGTCTATAGTGACATGAAGGGATATGTCGATCGGGCCATCAGATTTCTCGATCCGAACAGCGTTCATTCCATCGCCGATACTGTCTTACCGCCTGGCATGCATGTTTATCTCGCGGCACTGTACAGTATAGACCCAACCTGGTCCACGGCGATTTTTGCGCAGTTCATTCTTTCGGCATTGATCCCGATCATCATCGGCGCGATTGCGTACGAGCTGTTGGGCATCAGAGTTGCGCTCCTGTCAGCGCTCATCTCCAGCCTGTATTTCCCGTTCATCGATTATGCGGGCTATTTCCTTTCGGAAAACCCAGACCTGTTTGCTATCGCGACGTCGATGCTCCTGCTGATCCGCAGCCTGCGGGTGCAAAGGCGTGGGCTTGCGATCGCTTTGGCTTTCGCCGCGGGGCTCTTGCTCGGCGCGGCGGCATCGCTGAAAAGCGTGGTGCTCCTGCCGGCGTTTCTCATCGCCTTGTACCTGGAATCGCTTGCATGGAAGTACCGGGTTCGGAAGATTCTTCCGGTACTTGTTGCCGCCTCCCTCGGGGTTCTTGTGTTCCTGATCCCGCTCGGGGAAAGATGCTACCGGCTCAACGAGAATCGATTTTGCCTTGTGGACAACAATTTCGGTTTCAACGTGCTGATGGGCCATTATGGACATTTTCGTAGCGCCCGGTGGATCGACGAAACACGCGGGATGGTCCATGGCTTCGGGTCGCCGGTCTCGGCACAGCGCTATTATCAAAACGACGTGACCTTCAATTTCGGGGTATACGAGGCATCCAAGGCGTTGGCCGAAGCATGGAAATGGACAAAAGAGCACACACTCGATGCGTTGCTTCTTTCGGTCGAGCATGTGTTCGACTTGTTCGTGGGCTCCGTGCCCTGGCCGACGTCCGCGACCCGATTCAGTGGCCTTGCGTCGTTGTATCAGCAGATATATCTGGTATTGATCTTGCTGCCGGCGTGCATTTACATTTGGGATCATGCCGGTTCCGTGGTGAGGTTGGATCTGTCGACCGTGGGGGTGACGCTCTTGATGCTGCCGACGATCGGGCTGATGATTTCCGCATCCATGACCATCGGTGAACCACGATACCGCATCCCGTATGACGGGTTCACGATCATCCTGGCGGCATGCGTCTATATCGACCGGTTCGCGATACCACGGTCGCTCCTGACCCAGGATGAGCCGTCCGCCGAGCGTTGAGCGCGGGGGCGTTCCGCGGACGATACCACGCAGCCTCCAGGTTCCAGCAGCGGCACGCATCGGGCAGACGGATGGGACTCCCGCCGTGCGAGATGGTTGCAGCGGAACCCAGGGCTACTACGCGTCTCCGCCTTCGCTCAATGGTTGCACCCTTGATGGTCGCACGGGAGCACCGCTTCGAATCGTTGGTGCGCCCGTCCTGAACTTTCCGAACCCGCGGGATCCCGCCAGTCAAGGGCTGACCCGCCCCACCTCCATGCCCTGTTCGCTGACCACGACCATGGTGACGAACCGCGTCGAACAGGAGCCGAGCTTTCCGCTCCCCGAAAATAGGCTGGCGAACCACGCATACGTTTCCGGCCTCGTGGGTGCGATCACCGTGCTTGGTCTTGGATACCTGGGCGCAGTCGGGACTGTGTTGAACAGGGGCTGGGTGATCTCCGCGGTGACCATCACGGAAACGCCGGCTCAATCGGCAGCCTTCGTCCTTGTCATCTGCGTCGTCGTGATGTTCATTCCCGAACTGTTGAGCAGACTTCTGGTCGAACGGTCGCTTTTCCCGATCGCCGCTATCCTCAAGCGTCGCGAGCTATCGAAATTTCTGATCGAATGCATGCTCAATTTCGTCTTCGATCTGTTGGCGCTGTATATTGCCATAACGTTTTATAGAGTCACCAGCGAATACGGGTTCCATAGAAACGACGAGTACTATCGACCCTGGTTCGTGATTCTCGATCTGATCTGGAAATACTACCTCATATTGGGTCTCCCCTATGTTGTAGCGACGAGAGCATTGCAATACGATCCTCTCGCGGACAGGAAGATGCCCTCCTATCTCCTGCTGAAATCGCTAGTCTGGTTGATTCCGAAGATCGAAAATATCTCATTCATCGCAAACCATAACCTGTTTGGAATACAGAATGACGAGGGATTTCATCGCTTCACCAGTGGAGATGGAATCGTCCTTAGAGGAATTCTGGTGAAACTGTTCTTCCTTCCGATCATGTCCGTATTCTTCATGATGCACTTCAGGAACCTCCTCAATGATTGGAACTACCTGACGACCAATATCAAGACGACTTCTGTGTGGGAATTCATGTCCGTCAGGGACTTCTACAATGTGTCGATCACATTCCTGATGTCTGTCGACACGGCGCTTGCGTGGTGTGGATACGCCGTTTCGTCGCGCTGGGTGAAAAATATGAACGTATCCGTGGAGCCAACGTTTTTCGGATGGGCTGTGGCACTGCTATCGTATCCGCCATTTCAGCGGACCTACGGATACTATTTCACCATACCCGACGAATTCGGTTTCTTCGCGATACCGAATCAGTTCGTTGTTGCCGTGTGCGCCATAACTTCGATCGTCTGCTACGTGATCTATGTGTGGGCCACTGTCATGTTTGGGCTAAGGTTTTCAAATTTGACGCATCGCGGCCTGTTCAAGAATGGACCGTATCGGATTGTTAGGCACCCCGCTTATAGCGCGAAGAATATCGCGTGGTGGATCGCAATAGTGCCACAGATCGCTTACAGTGCGTATTCCGGATCGACATCGACTTTTCTGGCCGACGTGGTGGGGTTGGTCGGGTTGACTATCTTGTACTACTACCGCGCAATGACCGAGGAACGGCATCTGGAAAGAGATCCAGAATACCGTGACTATCAGGCACGAGTACGGTATCGCTTCATTCCAGGGATTATTTGACACACTGTGGAGGGAATCGTAGCGGATCGCATGGAGGATGTGCGATATCAGGTTCGGCGGGGAAGCCCGCCGCCTCCTCCGCCGCGTGGTGCACGACGCGGACACGGGGGGGGTTGGTTCGTAAATACCCTCTGACGAGCGCGGAGCAAAGCGGAGCGCGTCTCGAAGACTGTCCCGAGCGAAGCCGAACGAGGCGCGGGGACAGGCCACCGGTGCCCCCTTGCGCCCGCCACCGCCGTACAGCCCGTGAATCCCCTCGGCGCTCCCTGCTGAGTCTTGCGGGCCAGACCCATCTCGCCACGGGCGGTTAGCTCAATCCGGGAGAGCGTTACAAGCCGTAGGTCGCAGGCTCGAACCCTGCAGCGCCCACTTGCGGATCAAGGGGTTGCGAGGTTGAGGGGGCGTAGAAGGGGTGGTAGACGGTGTGGGAATGGCGGCGGGAGCGGGCGGGATGAGGGCGGAGTGAGGGAAAGGGGCGCCGATAGGGCTGCGGCAGTTCTCAATTGTCGGGCCGCCGCCACCCGACCGCGAGAACGACACAGCAGCCGGAGAACTCTCAATCGTTCTGGACGAGTAGTCTGCAAGCAGACGAAGTTCGATCTCCAACTGTCAAACCGGATCGATCCTAGGGCCATACTTCATAATGGCTGCGCGGGATGTCAGCCTTGGAGAAACACTGCACCAGCATCTAGACTGCTAACCGGGTCACGTACAGCGCCATTCTGAGAACGCGCAACTGGGTGTGCCGTACCGCCCTGTCCATCGCCCCCGGCAGCTTTCACCCACACGCTTCCGCCAAGCCGTCCGCCAACGCGCTCCAGCAGGCCAGTTCGTTCATCTTGTCGTTATGCACCCACCGGTCGAACCGTCGCAGCGGACCCTTCCACGGGATACCTGATGGCTGGGCCAGTTCCCCCGCCAAGGCGAAGGAGCGCATGTGCCCGCAGAGAATCTAGAGTCCGAAACAGGGCCATCCACGCCTTGACCTGAGACTTGTGAAGACGCTGGTCAATTCCGGCAACAGGCAACAGCAGGCTGATTCAAACACGGTGAAGCACCTCCACGTATCGTCTTCTTCCCTGAAAACCACGCAGCACCACATTGCTCCTCCCACGCCGAAGGAAAAGCCCCCAGCAACGAACTCCCCCGGCTGGGCCACGCCGCAGCAAGAAGTGAGGGGTGCTCAGGTCGCCACCCGTGGTGACTTCCGAAGAACGGTGTGATAAGAAAGGCGACCTTCCTTCGGAAGGGGGGGGCAGCGAAGCCAGAATGTCGGTCCGGGTTGGTGCGGTGATTGCGGTGTGGCGTTGCCAGAACCTGGCCGCCAGCCGTGGCCCCGAATCTTCTACGCCCGAGGCTCAGGTTTCGCGATGACCTGCCGGAGGCGCTGCCTCGGGGCTTCTGCTCGCCGACTTGTGGGGCCGGCAGTGCCGGCGCTGACCTTCAGGGTCGGCGCCCTGCCCAGCTCTGCGCGGACTGTTGACCAGAAGCTGTTCACTTCGACATCGATGAATTGAAGGGGTGACCATGATCCCTCAGGCGTTCGACTACCACGCGCCAAAGACCCTGGCGGAGGCAGTGGGTCTGTTGGCCAGGTTCGGAGATGACGCCAAGGCGCTCTCCGGCGGCCAGAGCTTGATTCCGCTGATGAAGTTGCGCTTCGCCGGGCCCGCCCACCTCGTGGACATCAACGGCATTCCCGGGTTGGACTACCTGCAAGAGGAAGGGAGCACGCTCAAGATCGGAGCGCTCGTGCGACAAGCGCAACTGGAGCAGTCGCCGGTGGTGAAGGCGAAATTTCCGCTGCTGGCGGACGCGGTGCGGATGATCGCGGACCCCCAGGTGCGCAACCGCGGCACGCTGGCCGGCAACCTGGCCCACGGCGACCCGGCCAACGATCAGCCTGCCGTGATGCTGGCCCTGGGCGCACAGGTGGTGATTGCGGGAAGCAAGGGCGAGCGCACGCTGCCCATCGACAAGTTCTTCATCGGCACGCTGACGACGGCCCTCAACGCCGGCGAATTGGTCAAGGAGATCCTGGTGCCGATTCCGCCGGCCAACAGCGGCGGGGCCTACTACAAGATCGAGCGCCGTGTGGGTGACTTTGCCATCGTCGCCGTCGGCTCCCAGGTGACGCTGGACAAATCGGGCAATTGCCAGAAGGTGGGCATTGGGCTCACCAATGCCGGCCCGACGCCCATCAAGGCCACCAAGGCCGAGGCGTTCCTGACGGGCAAGGCGCCCAGCGAGGCCAACCTGACGGAAGCCGGCCGGTTGGCGGCAGAGATGTCCGACCCCGCCTCCGATACCCGCGCCCCTGCCGACTACAAGAAAGCCATGGTGCAGGAACTGACCATCCGCACGCTGCGCACCGCCGTAGCCAGGGCCAAAGGAGGAGCGGCATGAGCAGCCACAAGGTCACCGTGACCATCAACGGTCAGAAGCGCAGCGCCGAGGTGGAAGCCCGCATGCTGCTGGTGCATTTCATCCGGGATTACCTGCGGCTGACGGGCACGCACGTGGGATGCGACACCACCAGTTGCGGTGCGTGCACCGTTCTGCTGGAGGGTCAGGCGGTGAAGTCGTGCACCCTGTTCGCCGTGCAGGCCGAAGGCAAGACCCTGCAAACCGTGGAGGGGCTGGCCCAGGGCACAGCGTTGCACCCGCTGCAGGAAGGCTTCAAGGAGCATCACGGCCTGCAATGCGGCTTCTGCACGCCGGGCATGCTGATGTCGGCCGCGGGGCTGCTCAGCCGCAATCCACGGCCATCCGAGGAGGAAATCCGCTGGGGCATCGCGGGGAATTTGTGTCGATGCACGGGATACCAGAATATCGTCAAGGCCGTTCAGTTTGCCTCGGACAAAATGGCAAAGGGGGGGTGAGCCATGAGCAAGACGACTTCGGTGGAGCTGGGCGGCATCGGCCAAGCGGTCAAGCGCAAGGAGGACTCGCGCTTCATTCAGGGCAAGGGCCGTTACGTGGAGGATTTCTATCTGCCCGGCATGGTCTACGGCGCGTTCGTGCGCAGCCCGTTCGCCCACGCCCGCGTCAAGCAGATCGACACCTCGGCGGCCATGAAGGTGCCCGGCGTCCTGGCGGTCATCACCGCCAAGGAACTGCACGGCGTCAAGCTGGCCTGGATGCCCACACTGGCGGGAGATACCCAGGCCGTGCTGGCCGACGAGAAAGTGTTGTTCCAATCCCAGGAGGTGGCCTTCGTCGTGGCGGAATCGCAGTACCAGGCGGCCGACGGCGTAGCCGCCGTGGAGGTGGACTACGAGGAGTTGCCCGTGGTCATCGATCCCTTCAAGGCACTGGAACCGAACGCTCCCATTCTGCGCACGGACAAGAAGGACCAAAAGAGCAACCGCATCTTCCACTGGGAAGTGGGCGACAAGAAGGCTACGGAGGATGCCTTCAGGAAGGCCGGTGTGGTGATCTCCCAAAAGACGCACTACCAGCGCTGCCACCCCGCGCCCATGGAAACGTGCGGCTGTGTGGTGGACCACAACCCGGCCACGGGCCACACGGACATCTACATGACCTCGCAGGCCCCCCATGCTCACCGCACGGTGTTCGCCCTGGTGGCCGGGCATGCTGGGCTGGTGGAGCACAAGACCCGCGTGATCGCCCCGGACATCGGCGGGGGCTTCGGCAATAAGGTGCCGGTCTACCCGGGCTACGTGTTGGCCGCCGTCGCCTCGGTGATCCTGGGACGGCCCTGCAAGTGGATCGAATCGCGCTCGGAGAACATCCAGTCCACGGGCTTCGCCCGCGACTACCACACGACGACCGAGCTGGCGGCCACCAAGGAGGGCAGGCTGCTGGGCCTGCGCGTGAAGACGGTGGCGGACCATGGCGCGTTCAATGCCCACGCCAATCCGAGCAAGTGGCCGGCGGGGCTGTTCTCCATCTGCACGGGTTCCTACGATATTCCCGCCGCCGACGTGCAGGTGGACGCCGTGTACACGAACAAGGCGCCCGGCGGTGTGGCATACCGCTGCTCCTTCCGCGTCACCGAAGCGTCCTACATCATCGAACGCGCCATGGACAGCCTGGCCCGGGAACTCAAGATGGACCCGACGGAGTTGCGGCGGAAGAATTTCGTCCGCGCCGACCAGTTCCCCTACGCGACCTGTCTGGGTTGGGAGTACGACAGCGGCGACTACCACAAGGCCATGCAGGTGGCCCTGGATGCCATCGGCTACGACGCGCTGCGTAAGGAGCAGGCCGAGAAGCGCAAGAAGGGCGAGCTGATGGGGATCGGCATCTCCAGCTTCACCGAGATCGTCGGCGCCGGGCCCCGCAGCAAGTTCGACATCCTGGGTCTCAGCATGAACGACGGTGTCGAGATACGCGTCCACCCGACGGGCACGGTGCTGGCCCGCACCGGCGTCAAATCCCAGGGCCAGGGCCACGAAACCACCTTCGCCCAGATCATCGCCGAGGAGCTGGGAATCCCGGAATCCAACATCACCCTGGAAGAGGGGGATACGGATACGGCGCCGTACGGGCTGGGGACATACGCCAGCCGCTCCACGCCGGTGGCCGGGGCGGCCACGGCGCTGGCCGCCCGGCGCATCCGCGAGAAGGCCAAGAAGATTGCGGCTTACCTGCTTGAGGCCAGCGAGCAGGACATCGAGTGGAAAGACTACCAGTTCCAGGTGAAAGGCGTGCCCGGCAAGGCCAAGACCATGGCCGAAGTGGCGTTCGCCGCGTACACCAATCCACCCCCCGGGATGGAGACGGGCCTGGAGACGTCCTACTACTACGATCCGCCCAACCTCACCTATCCGTTCGGCACGTATGTGTGCGTGCTGGATATCGACAGCAAGACTGGTGAATTCAAGATCCGCCGCTTTGTGGCCGTGGACGACTGCGGCACCATCATCAACCCGATGGTGGTGGACGGCCAGATCCACGGCGGGCTGACGGAGGGCTTCGCCATCGCCACCATGCAGGAAATCCGGTTCGACGAGCAGGGCAACTGCCTCAACGGCAGCTTCATGGACTACCTGCTGCCGACGGCTGTGGAAACCCCGAGGTGGGAGCTGGGCAAGACCGTCACGCCGTCGCCCCATCACCCCATCGGTGCCAAGGGCGTGGGCGAGTCGCCCAATGTGGGCTCTCCGGCCGCGTTCGTCAACGCGTTCGTCGATGCCCTTTCCCATCTGGGCGTGAAGAATATCGACATGCCCGTGACGCCGTGGAAAATCTGGCGCATCCTGCGGGAAAAAGGTGTAGCGTAAGCATTCCAGCAGGATAGATTTGTAGCTCCGGGGCGGCCGGCCGGCCGCCTCGGGCCCGGCAGCCTCGCGGAGCGCCCCCTCCCCGAGCCGGGCCCGTGTTTCCAAAGTCCAGGTTCGTTCCGAACGAGCAGTTCTGCATCCTCGCACGCGAGTTTGCCATGCAAGTCACGTTGACCAACAGCTTCATCGTGAATCAGCCTATCGACAGGGCATGGGCGTTCGTGAGCGATCCCCGCCAGGTGGCCAGCTGCATGCCAGGGGCGGAAATCCTCGAGGTCGTGGACGAGAAGACGTACCGGGGCGCCATGAAGCTCAAGCTGGGACCGTTTTCCGCCCAGTTCCAGGGAGAGATCGTCATCGAGCGCCTGGATGTGGCCACCCACGAGATCCGCATGGTGGGCCGGGGCAAGGATAAGGGCGGCACGGGCAACGCCACCATGACCATCAGCGGCAAGCTCATTGAGCAGCCGGGAGGTGGCACCCAGATGGCTTCCCAGTCGGACTTGGTGATCTCCGGCAAGATGGCCCAGTTCGGGGCCCGCATGATCGAGGACGTGTCCAAGTCCATGTTCGCCAAGTTCACTGACGCCATGACGGCCCGCCTCGCCGCCGAGCCCGCGGACAAGCCCGCCGACGCCCCGCCCAAGGCCGATGCCATCCGCGTGACAGAGGTGCTCTGGGCCGTGGGGAAGCAGGTCCTTGGGCGGATGTTAGGAAAGGGCGGCAGAGGCGAACCCAGATCATGACCGCACCGCAAACGCTGGCCGACCTGGAGCGCGGGTTCCGCCAGCAGGGTTACGTGGCCGAGCGGCCGCTGATGACGGCCGTCTTTCTTCAGTTGCGCCTGGGCCGACCATTGCTGCTGGAGGGCCACGCCGGCGTGGGCAAGACCGAGACCGCCAAGGTGCTGGCGGCCACGCTCGATGCCGATCTGATTCGGCTGCAGTGCTACGAGGGGCTGGACGTGAACGCGGCCGTCTACGAGTGGAACTACCAGCGGCAACTGCTGGCCATGAAAGCACAGGAGCATTCCGACGCGGATGCCCAGGCGCTGGAGCGCCACATCTTCGGCCGCGAGTTCTTGCTCGAGCGCCCCTTGCTGCGGGCCATTTCCCACGAGCACGCCCCGGCGGTGCTGCTGATCGACGAGGTGGACCGGGCCGACGAGGAATTCGAGGCCTTCCTGCTGGAGATGCTGTCCGATTTCCAGATCACGATTCCCGAAATCGGCACGGTGCGGGCGCGCCACCGCCCCCATGTGATCCTCACGTCCAACCGCGTCCGCGAGCTGTCCGATGCCCTGAAGCGGCGCTGCCTCTACCATTGGATCGATTATCCGGATGCCGCCAAGGAACTGGAGATTCTGCGCATCAAGGTGCCGGAATTGGGCGAACCGCTGGGCCGGCAAGTGGTGGCCCTGGTGCAGACCCTGCGGCGGCTGCGGCTGGAAAAGCCCCCCGGAGTCGCCGAGACCCTCGACTGGGCCCTCTCCTTGCTGGCGCTGGGCCAGCAGACCGTGGACGCGGCCATGCTGGAGGCCACGAGGGGCTGTCTGCTCAAGTCCGCCGCGGACTTCGAGCAGCTGACCTGCAACCTGGACCAGGTGTTGACCGCGGCGACCGGCTGAACGTTACGCCAGGGGATAGGTACCATGCCCGCGCCCCATCCGATCTTTGCCGGTGACGAGGAAAGCGCCGCACTGGCCGCCGCCACGCGCGACAAGGTGGTCGGGTTTTGCCGCCTGGCTCGGCGACACGGCCTGCGGGTGGGTCTGCGCGAAACGCAGGATGCCGGGCGTGTCGCCGCCCTGTTCCTGGTGCAGGACTTCGGGGCCTTCCGCGATGGTCTGCGGGCCTTGCTCTGCCTCGCACCGGACGACGTGCCCCTGTTCGAGCGGATGTTCGAAGGCTTCTGGTGCCCGGCCGACCCCACGCGGGCCATCCCTGCGGAGCCACTTCCCGGCAGGCAACCGGAGCCGGGCGGTGCCCTGGCCCTGTTTACGATCGGCTACACGGACGAGGCCGAAGGGCAATCGCGGGAAGACGCCCACGCCGGCGCCAGCGGGCAAGAGGTGCTGCGGCGGGTGGATTTCTCCCAGGTGCAGGCGACCGACCGGCGCAGCCTGGAGCGATTGAGCCAGCGTCTGTGGCAACGCATGGCCGTGCGCCTGGCTCGCCGGCTGAGCGGCCCGGATGGCGCGCAACGCCTGCATCTGCGCCGTACCTGGCGGAAGAACCTGCAGCACGGCGGAGAGCCCCTGTACCGGGTGTTCAAGGGGTCGCGCCGCCGCAAGCCCCGCCTGGTGCTGCTGCTGGACGTGAGCGGCAGCATGGAACTCTACAGCCTGATGCTGCTTCGGTTTGCGCATGCCCTGCAGCGGCGGTTCCGCAAGGTCGCATCGTTCGTGTTCAGCACCCGCCTGGTGGAGGTGACCCCCGCCTTGTCTGGCCGCAGGCTGGAGGATGCCCTGGCCGCCATAGCGGCGCTGCGCTTGGGCTGGAGCGGCGGAACCCGCATCGGGGATTGCCTGGCCACGTTGGTGCGCGAGCACGCAGGGCGGCTGCTGAGGCGCGACAGCATCCTCGTCGTGCTCAGCGACGGCTTGGACGTGGGCGAGCCGGAGCCCCTGGCCGAAAGCCTGCTGGCCGTGCGCCGTCGCGCAGGCAGGATCGTCTGGCTCAATCCGCTGCTGGGGATCGAAGGCTATCAACCCCTGGCCCGCGGCATGCAAGCGGCCCTGCCGCTCGTTCACGTGTTCGCCCCCGCGCACAATCTCGAGAGCCTGCTGCACCTGGAGCGCCTGCTGGCCTCGTGAACTTTCGGAACCCTGGAGCACACGTCCAATGGATACGCTCGACGCGCTGGCGGAACGATTGGCGAACCGGGAGCAAGCGTTCGTGATGGCCCTGGTGGTGCGTTGCGAGGCGCCCACCTCCGCCAAGCCCGGAGCGCGGGCATTGATCACCCCCGATGGCAGCATCAGCGGCTGGATCGGCGGCGGCTGCGCCCAACCCATCGTATTGGAGGAAGCGCAGCGCGCCCTGCGGGAGGGGACTCCTCGGCTGGTACGGATCACGCCCCACAAGGGCACGGCCGAGGTCGACGGTCTGGTGACGTATGAGATGGTCTGCCACAGCGGAGGAACCATGGACATCTTCGTGGAGCCCGTGCTGCCGCTCCCGCAAGTGTTGATTCTGGGCCGATCGCCTGTTGCGCGGGCCTTGGCGCAACTGGCCAGAACGCTGAAGTACCGCGTGCACGTCTTTTCCCCACATGCCCGGGAGCAGGACTTTCCCGGTGTGGACGGTCGCCATCGGGATTGGGACCTCGGCCGCGTGGAGCGGGCCCGGCAGAGCTTCATCGTTGTATCCACCCAGGGGGAGGATGACGAGGGCGCCATGCTGGCGGCCGCCCGGGCGCAGCCCCATTACCTGGGGTTTGTGGCCAGCACCAAGAAATGGCAGGCAGTCTCCGCCTACCTGGCCCAACAGGGTCTGCCGCCAACCATGCTGGAACAGGTCCAGGCCCCCGCGGGCATGATGCAGAAGGCAGTGGAGCCGGAGGAAATTGCGCTGAGCGTCCTGGCAGAAATCGTGCAGCGGCGCCGCGCAATCCCCGGTGCGGCGGCCGCCTCGGCTCCGCTCGCTTCGCCACCGCGCACGGCGCTGGACCCGGTCTGTCACATGACCGTGGACCCGGCCACCGCCAGATACGTATCCGAGCACAACGGGCAGAAGGTCTATTTTTGCTGCAGCGGCTGCCAGCAGAAGTTCGAGCAGGACCCGGAACGCTTCCTGAGACAGGGGTGACGCCATGATGACCGCAATCGTTTTGGCCGCGGGGCAGTCTACCCGCATGGGGGGGCAGAACAAGCTGCTGCTCCCCTTTCGCGGTACCACCCTTATCGAGCGGATGGTGGACGCGGTGATCGCGTCGGGAGTGGAGTCCACCGTGGCCGTGCTGGGCCACGACGCGGACCGGGTGCGGCCGTTGCTGGAGAATCGGCCCGTCACCGTCGCGGAAAATCCTGCCTACGAGGAGGGCATGGCGGGTTCCATCCGTGCCGGGCTGCGGGCCGCACCCGCGGGATGCGACGGGTACATGATTTGCCTGACGGATATGCCGCTGCTGGAAGCTCAGGATTTGGCCCGGCTGCTGGCAGCGTTCTCCGGGCGACCCGCCGGCAAGGATATCCTGCTGGCCAGCCACCAGGGTCGGCGGGGCAATCCCGTGCTGTTTGCGGCCCGCTACCGGGAGGAGGTGGCGCAGGCGCGCGGTCCCATCGGGGGTTGCAAGGGCATCGTCCAGCGCTACCCGGAGCAGGTGCTGGCCGTGGAGCTGGGCAACGATCACGCCGTGTGGGACATCGATACTCCCGAGGATTATCAGCGGCTGCTGGCGTTGCATGGCCAGCAGCGCGCTGCGGGCGGAGAGAGCCTTCCATGACGTTGGACGTCTACGACATCTCAAAGCGCCTGCTGGCGGAACGGAAACCGTGTGTACTGGCGACCGTGATCCGGGTGCTGGGATCGGCTTCGGCCAAGCCCGGCTCCAAGGCCGTCATCGACGACCGGGGGCGCAACCTGTTCGGCTGGGTGGGCGGCGGATGCGCCGAGAGTCTCGTGCGCGAAGAGGCGCTCAAGGCCTTGGCCGAGCGCCAGACCCGCATCGTGCGGGTGGACCTGGATGACGAGGTGCTGGGCGTCGGCATGCCCTGCGGCGGCAACATGGACGTGTACCTGGAGCCCCGGTTTCCGCCCCGGCGCCTGGTCGTCGCCGGCAGCGACCGGCTGGCCCGCCACATTTCCGCCATGGCCGGCCTGCTGGGCTACGCCGTGGCCGTGCATGCCCCGCAGGCCGAGGCCGAGCACTTTCCCACGGCGGAGACGGTGGTGCGAGGAGACTGGGCGGCTTTTGCGCCGGAGGAGGGTGCGGCGGTGATCATTGCCGGTGATCACGGGGAGCAAGCCACCATCCTGGAGCGCGTGCTGCCGGCCCAGCCCGGTTATGTGGCCATGGTCGCCAGCCGTGGCCTGGCCCAGGGCCTGCGCGCCCGCTTGGCGCGGGACGGGCATGCCGCCGCCACACTGTCCGCACTGCGCTCGCCGGCCGGGCTCGATTTGGGCGCCCGCACACTGGAGGAGATATCCTTCAGCGTGCTGAGCGAGCTGCTGATGTGGGAGCGGCAACGCTCCGGACTACCCCTGCGGCTGGTGCGGGAAACGCACGTCCCGAACGGTATGCATTCTGCCGGTTCCGGCGGTCCGTCTCCGCCGTTGGTGGTCGTGGGCAGCGGTCGCATCGCGGAAGAACTGGCCCGCCTGGGTGCCCTGGCAGGGAGGGCCGTGACCGTCAACGCCATCCAGGCCGCCCCGGAGGACTTTCCGTCCTCGACCTGCCTGGTCACTGGCGACCTGGACTATGCCCGCTTGGACATCACGCCGGAGACCCAGGTCGTCATCGCGACGCTGCACAAGGGGGATCACCTCTCTATGCAGAAGGCCCTGGAGGGCCAGGCTGCCTATATCGGCCTCGTTGCCAGCGCAAGGCGCTCCAAACTGGTGCTGAATTTTCTGCGGGAGCGGGGCTTGGGCGACGCGCGCATGAGGCAGGTATTTGCGCCAGCCGGGCTGGACCTGGGAGCGCTCAACCCCACGGAGATCGCGTTCAGCATCCTGGCGGAAATGGTGGCCATGCACCGGGGCGGTTCGTGCCGGCCGCTGATCGAGCAGGACACCTCCGCAACATCGGGGCGCGGCCAGACGTGCCGCGATCTGTTCCAGTAGGGGGCCATGGTCGAGGCAGCATCCTTTCGCGGGGACTTCCCCATTCTGCAGCGGCGCATCCACGGTCAGCCCCTGGCCTATCTGGACAGTGCCGCGACCACCCAGAAGCCCCGCGCCGTGATCGAGGCGCTGACGGTATTCTACGAGCAGCACAACGCCAATGTGCACCGTGGCGTGTACACGCTCTCCGAAGAGGCCAGCGCCTTGTATGAGTCCGCGCGGGCCAAAGTGGCCCGGCATCTGGGAGCGGACTCGCCCCGCAGCATCGTGTTCACCCGGGGTACCACGGAGGCGCTGAACCTGGTGGCGGCGGGTTGGGCGGGGTCGCGCTTGCGACCGGGGGACGAGATCGTGGCCACAGAAGTGGAGCATCACTCCAATCTGATACCCTGGCAGATGGCCGCGCGGCACACCGGAGCCAGCCTGCGCCTGGCCCGTCTGGGCGCGGATCAGACCCTCGACGTCGGACATCTCTTGAGCCTGATCGGGCCGCGCACGCGACTGGTCGCGGTGTCGCTCACCTCGAACGTGCTGGGAACCGTCACGCCCCTCGGGGAAATCGTTGCCCGCGCCCATGCGGTGGGTGCACGAGTGGTCGTGGACGCCGCTCAGGCCGCGGCCCACCTGCGATTCGACGTGCGAGCATTGGACTGCGACTTCCTGGCCGTCTCCGGGCACAAGCTCTATGGCCCCACCGGGATCGGCGCGCTCTACGGCAAGCCGGATTGTCTGGAGGAGGTAGAGCCGGTGCAGGGGGGCGGCGGCATGATCGAGTGGGTGGAGGCGCAGACTGCACGCTGGGGGCCACTGCCAGCGCGCCTGGAAGCGGGGACGCCCAGTGTGGCGGATGCCCACGCCCTGGGGGCGGCCCTCGATTACCTGCGGCCTCGGATGGAGGAGGCCCTGCGCCATGAGCAGCGGTTGACCGCCTATGCCCTGGAGCGTCTGCTGGCGGTGCCGGGGCTGACACTATTCGGCCCCAAGAAACCGGTGCTGCGCGCGGGCGTGTTTGCGTTCAACCTGCCTGGCGTCCACCCCCACGATGCGGCGGAACTGCTCGACGGCCAGGGCGTCGCCCTGCGCGCGGGACACCATTGCTGCCAGCCGCTGATGCGGCGGCTGGGGGTCACGGCCACGCTGCGCGCCAGCCTGGCCATCTATTCCAGCACGGAGGACGTGGACCGCCTGGTGGCCGGTTTGTCCACCGTGCGCGCAGCGCTGGCGTCATGAGCCAGGACTTGTACCGGGCGACGGTGCTGGAGCACTCCCGCCATCCACAGAATACCGGGCGCGTGGCGCACCCAACCCACCAGGCCCGCGCCGCCAATCCCCTTTGCGGTGACGAGCTGGAGGTGACCCTGCGCCTGACCGGCCAGCACGTGGAGCAGGTACGCGTCGCGGTGCGCGGGTGCGTCATCTCCCAAGCAAGTGCTTCGCTGATGTCGGTGATCGTGCAGGGCCACAGGGCGGATGAGGCCCGCCGGTGGGCCGGCCAGTGGCGTTCCGCGCTCGAAGGGGAGGCCGACCTGCCCCCCGACCTGGAATCGCTGCGGCCACTGCTGGAATTGCGGAATCACCGCAGCCGCACCGGCTGCGCCCTGCTGGCCTGGGTGGCGTTGGAACGGGCGCTGGGGCAAACTTAGCGGGGAACGGTAAGCGCGGCCCCAACCCCCACACTCTTGTCCCTGCGGAGCAGAGGGAGGCATGGCGGTCGGCGCATTCACTCTGCCATCGTTGTCTCTCGACAGGATAGGGGGTCTCGCCTTTGGTCAACGGTGTCCGTTCGCGGAATGGGAAGCAGGATTTGAACCTGCAACGCCAATTTTGGAACGCTGGGTGCTGTTCGGCGGGTGGCACCCCGACCGCCATCCGCAGTTCGCCACCATGCCTTGGTGACTTGGGCCGACCAGGCTCGCCCGTGTGGCTTCATACCATTTCGCTTTCTAGATGGGCCGATCTCGTCAACCATCTCACTCTCGCTTCTGGCGCGCCCTCCCCCTCGCCATCACCGATGGAGAGGAGAACGAAGGGGGTGAAGCTGCTCGGAGCGCCGTAGTGCGATCAGCCTCACCCCTCCCTCTCCGTTGACATGGAGAGGGCCGGTCACCGGAGTGGCGCGAGCCGAGCCTCGAGCCCCCCGGGGGCACGACGCGGCGGTCATGCTGCGGTGAAAGCCCGCTCATGGCGCGTGCTGGAACGAGAGCGATTTCACGAAGGCGCCGCTGCCCTTGAGCACTTCTCCCACGGCGCGTTCCGTCCTATTGTCGGCGAGCGCCACCGGTGCGTGGGTGGTCTTGGACTGGACGGCGAAGCCGCGGGTGGCCACCCGCTCCTGGATGATCGGCGCCAGCGTCTCCCGCTCGCCGACGCTGGCCACGCGCTGGAGCTTCTCGAACAGGGCATCCATGTCGGCCATCGGTACGGCCGAGAACAGGAAGTGGAAGGTTTCCCGCCCCGGGTTCTCATCGAACGCGAACACCAGATCGGAATCCCGCGGCGGGAAGTAGTACTGCGTCCCCGCGCGCAGCGGGTTCTCGACCTGGGAGACGTCGCGATTCGGGAAGATCGTGAACAGGTTGCCGCGCGAATCCCGGCCGATCACATACGCGTGGACCTCGGAGAGGGGCTGCACCATGACGTTGAAGCGGTCTCCCTTGCGCACGGTGCCGCCTTCGGGAAGCATGCGGCCCTGCGCATCGAACACGAACACGCTGGCCTCGATGGGCTTGTCGCGGCTCGCGGCGAGCGCCTGCTCCGCCTCCGCCATGGCGGCCATCGAGGCGGTATCGATCGTGAACTCGCCTTCGTAGCGTCCGGATTCCTTGACTGCATCGTAGTCGTAGCGCACCTCGCGTACCGACTTGACGTAGGCCTTGGAGTAGGAGTTCACCACGTCCTTCGCGACTTCCAGGTTCTTGACCGTGGTCTGCGACGTGACGTGAACCCCCACGCCGATCTCGAGCGCGCGGCGCAGGGCCTCGGCTTTCGCCTTCTCCTTGACCTGGGCCTTGGTGCCGTCGCCGAGCTGCGCCTCGCCCGTCTCGCGGATCGTGACCAGCGCACCCTCGCGCCGGACGACGTCCGCCCGCGGTCGGGGGGGCAGCCCGAGCAGCAGGATCGCGGTCAGGATCGCCGCAGGCCCCACGACGCGCAGTGCGCACCGCCGCTGCAGGATTTCCATGGCGCCTCCTCAGATGGTCGCAGGTCGGTCAGCAGCAGTCTCCCGACGCCACGCCGGCGGCTGTGGCGGTAGGGCGATCTTAGGCCGATTCGCCGGCGGGGAGCAAACCGGCCGCGCGCCGATGGCCGCCTGCCGGTGCAACCGAGTCGTCCCGGGAGACGCGCTTGTCCGGCTGCACCTGCCTCTGCCATACTGGGGCGCTTCGCAGGCGAGTGGTATGCGGGGGGCGCCCGGCGGGGGAGGGGTGGGGCGCGGACCGCCATGCTCGGAGCGGGGAGGGCGGATCATGGCCGACTACGCGCTGGGGATCGATATCGGGGGCACCTTCACCGACATCGTGCTCTACGATGGCCGCTCGCGGCGCCACCGGAGCGGCAAGGTGCTGACGACCCCCGACGACCCGGCCCGGGGCGTGGTGGACGGCCTGATCGCCCTGCTGCGCGAGTCGGAACTTGCGCCGGAAGGTATCTCCCGCGTCGTCCACGCCACCACGCTGTTCGCCAACGCCCTGATCGAGCGCACAGGCGCGACGACCGGGCTCATCACCACCCAGGGCTTTCGCGACGTGCTGGAGATCGGGCGCGAGCGCAAGTACGAGCTGTACGACCTCGCCATCGAGATGCCCCAGCCGCTGGTGCCGCGCCACCTGCGGCTGGAGGTGGCCGAGCGGCTCGGCCCGGGCGGCGAGGTGCTCACGTCGCTCGATGCGGAGGCGCTCGATCGCTGTGCCGACCGGCTGGTGCGCGCGGGGGCCGAGTCTGTGGCCGTGGTGTTCCTGCACGCGTATGCCAACCCTGACCATGAGCGGCAGGCGCTGGCGCGGCTGGAGCAGCGCCACCCCGGCGTGTTCCGCACCGCCTCCCACGAGGTGGCGCCGGAGATCCGCGAATACGAGCGCAGCTCGACCACGGTCGCCAACGCCTACGTCAAGCCGATGGCCCACCGCTACCTCGATCACCTCGCGCGCCAGATCGGCGAGCTGCACGTGGGGGCGCCGCTGCTGCTGATGCTCTCCAGCGGCGGTCTCACCCACGTGGCCGAAGCCCGGCGCAACCCGATCCACCTGCTCGAATCGGGTCCCGCGGCCGGGGCGCTGGCGGCGGCCTGGTTCGGGGGCCAGGGCGGCGAGCGCAACCTGATCGCCTTCGACATGGGCGGCACCACCGCCAAGCTGAGCCTGGTCGATGGCGGCGAGCCCCGGATCGCCTACGCCTTCGAGGCGGCCCGCCAGAAGCGCTTCATCGAGGGCAGCGGCCTGCCGATCCAGATCTCGACCATCGAGCTGATCGAGATCGGCGCCGGCGGCGGCAGCATCGCCCACGTGGATGGGCTGGGGCTACTCAAGGTGGGGCCGCGCAGCGCCGGCTCGGAGCCGGGCCCCGCCTGCTACCAGCGCGGCGGGCTCGACCCCACGGTCACCGATGCCGACCTGGTGCTGGGCTACCTGAACCCGGACTACTTCGTGGGCGGCGCCATGCCGATCAGCCGCGCGGCGGCCGAGCGCGCCCTGGCCAAGCTGGCGGCGGCGACCGGCCTCGCGCCCGCGGCCGTGGCCTGGGGCATCCACGACGTGGTCAACGAGAACATGGCCAGCGCCGCGCGGGTGCACGTGGCCGAGCGCGGCAAGGACCCCCGCAACTACGCGCTGCTGCCCACTGGCGGGGCCGGCCCCGTGCACGCCTACTACGTCGCCAAGAAGCTCGGCCTGAGCAGGGTCGTCTGCCCGCCCTCGGCCGGGGTGGCCTCGGCGCTGGGGCTCCTGATGGCCCCGGCGCGGGTGGATCGCGTGGCGACCGTGGCCGGCGCGCTCGCTGGGCTGGACTGGGCCGAGTTCGAGGCCCAGTACCGGCGACTCGAAGCGGAGGCGCGGGCGGTGATCCACGAGACGGGCCTGCCCGCGGAGAGCGTCCGCGTCCAGCGGCTCGCCGACCTCCGCTACCAGGGGCAGGCGTTCGAGCTGGTGGTCGGGCTGCCACCCGGCCCCTATGGTCCGGAGTCGCTCGGGCCGATCGCCCGGGCCTTCGAGGCCGAATACCTGCGCACCTTCGCCCGCCTGCCGCCCGGCGTGCCCATCGAGTGCGTCAACGTGCGGGTCTCCGTCCGGGCCGCGATCCCAGGGAGCGGGCTGGCGCTGACGGCCGCGGGCGCTGGACCGGGAGCGCGGGGATCGCCGCTCAAGGGCAGCCGGCCCGCGTACTTTCCCGAGAGCGGCGGCTACACCGCCACCGCCGTGTACGACCGCTATCGCCTGCGCCCGGGGGAAACCTACGCGGGGCCGGCCGTGGTCGAGGAGCGCGAGTCCACCGTGGTGCTGGGGCCGGGCAGCCGGTTCGCGCTGGACGACGCCGGCAACCTGATCGTCGCCATGCCCGATGCGGCGAAGGAGCAGCCATGAGCGGCACGCCCGCCTTCGATGCGGTGACCCTGGAGGTGCTCTGGACGCGCCTGATCTCGATCGTGGACGAGGCGGCCGCGGCGCTGGTGCGCACGTCGTTCTCGACCGTGGTGCGCGAGTCGCACGACTTCTCCTGCGTGCTGACCGATGCCGGGGGCCAATCGCTGGTACAGGCCACCGACAGCATCCCCTCCTTCATCGGCACCCTGCCGAAGACCGTGCGCCACTTCCTCTCCCTCTTCCCGGCAGGTGCGCTGGTGCCCGGCGACGTGCTGGTCACCAACGACCCCTGGCTGGGGACGGGCCACCTCCCCGATATCACGGTCGTCAAGCCGATCTTCCGCCAGGGCGAACGCGTGGGGTTCGCCGCCAGCACCGCGCACGCGCCCGACATCGGCGGCAAGATGCGTTCGCCGGAGCCCCGCGAGGTGTTCGAGGAGGGGCTCCAGATTCCCCCGATGAAGCTCATCGCGGCGGGCTCGCCGGATGAGACGCTGCTCTCCCTGCTGCGCCGCAACGTCCGCACCCCCGAGCTCACGCTGGGGGACCTCTGGGCGCAGGTGACGGCGCTGGACCTGATGGAGAAGCGCCTGCTCATTCTGATGGACGAGTACCGGCTCGCCTCGCTGGCGGCGCTGGCGGCGGAGATTCAGGGGCGCTCCGAGCGGGCCATGCGCGAGGCGATCCGCGCCCTGCCCGATGGCACCTACCGCGCCGCGCTGGAGACCGACGGCCTGGGTCGGCCGCTGACGCTGGCGCTCGCGCTGACCATCCGCGGCGACGAGGTGCTGATGGACTTCGCGGGCACCTCGCCCCAGGTGGAGCGGGCCATCAACCTGCCCATGTGCTACACGTTCGCCATGAGCGCCTACGGGATGAAGTGCGTGGCCGCGCCCGAAGTGCCGAACAACGAGGGGGCGCTGCGCCCGATCCGGGTCGAGGCGCCCGCCGGCTGCCTGGTCAACCCCCAGCACCCGGCGGCGGTCGGCTCCCGCGCCCTGACGGGCCATTTCATCCCGAGCCTGCTGCTGGCCGCGCTCGCGCCGGTGGTGCCGGATCGGGTGATGGCCGGGGCGGGCTCGCCCCTGTGGTCGATCAACCAATCGGGGGCCGACCGCACGGGCCGGACCTTCGCCAACCTGTTCTTCTTCAACGGCGGGATGGGCGGCCATCCCCACCGCGACGGGCAGAGCTGCCTGAGCTGGCCCAGCAACATCTCCTCGACCCCGACCGAGGTCATCGAGCAGCTTGCGCCGCTGCGCGTCCACCACCGCCGGCTGCTGCCCGGCTCGGGCGGCGCGGGCCAATTCCGCGGCGGCCTGGGGCAGGAGATCCTGCTGGAAAGCATCCACGAGGGTCCCACCGCCATCTCCTTCCTCGCCGAACGCACCCGCGTGCCGGCGCCCGGGGCCGGCGGAGGCGAGCCCGGGGCCACGGGCGAGGTGCGCATCAACGGCGCGCCGGTGGACGCCAAGCGCATCCACGTCCTCAACCCCGGCGACCGTGTGCTGCTGCGCACCCCCGGCGGTGGCGGCTACGGACCCCCGGAGCGCCGCGACCCCGCCGCGCTCCAGCGCGACCGCGACCAGGAGTATGCGTAGCCGCGGCCAGCCCGGCCGTCCGCCGCTGGCTTGACATTCGCATGGCTCGCCGCTAGAGTAAGCGGCGATGCGGCGCTTCCGCCGCGGGCAGACCCGGCACTGCCGGGGAACCGAGGACGACTTCGATCGAGGATGGCAGGCATGCACCGCCCGACACCCACGCTCCGCTTAGCGGCTGGGCTGTTACTCGCTGGAGAGAACATCTCCGGTCCGGGCCGCGTGCGCTGTTTATCCTAGGGGATACCGAGTATCCCTGACAGCGAGGCCCGGGGCGGGCCTCGCGGAATCCGGTGCTCGAAATTGGCTGCGAGGCCCGTACAGGGTTCGCAGCTTTTTTTTTGCCGCGCGGGGCTCTCCCCGGCGCGGCGCCCGCGGTGCCCACCAGGCTGAGGCGGGCACTGGATTCCAGAGGAGACGAGGCGATGGAGACGATCATGGCGAAGCAAGGGCAGCCCGGGCAGGCACCCACCCGCATCACCATCTTCGATACGACCCTGCGCGATGGCGAGCAATCGCCCGGCTGCACCATGAACCGCGAGGAGAAGCTGGTGATGGCGCAGCAACTGGCCCGGCTCGGCGTGGACACGATCGAGGCGGGGTTCGCGGCCTCCTCGCCGGGCGATTTCGAGAGCGTGCACGAGATCGGCCATGCGCTGAAGGGGCCGCGCGTGGTCTCGCTCGCGCGCACCGGGCTGGCCGATATCGATGCCTGCGTCGAGGCGCTCAAGGGCTCCCACCACTGGGGCGTCCACACCTTCATCGCCGCCAGCCCGCTGCACATGAAGTACAAGCTGCAGATGGAGCCCGACGACGTGGTGCACGCCGCCGTGCAGGCCGTGGCCCATGCGCGGCGCTTCACGGACTCGGTCGAGTTCAGCCCGGAGGACGCCACGCGCAGCGACCCCGCGTTCCTGGTGCGGCTGGTCGCGGAGGTCGTGCGGGCGGGGGCGACCATCGTCAATATCCCGGATACGGTGGGCTACACCACGCCCAGGGAGATGCACGCGCTGATGACGCGGCTGCTCAACGAGGTGCCGGGGGCCGACGGCGTGGTGTTCTCCGTCCACTGCCACAACGACCTCGGCCTCGCCGTGGCCAACTCGCTGGCGGCCATCGAGGCGGGCGCGCGCCAGGTCGAGTGCACCGTCAACGGCATCGGCGAGCGCGCGGGCAACGCCTCGCTGGAGGAGCTGGTGATGGCGCTCAAGACGCGCCAGGCCTTCTTCAACATGGTCACCGGCATCCGCACGGAGGAGCTCTACCATTCGAGCCGGCTGCTGACGCAGCTCACCGGGATGGCGGTGCAGGCCAACAAGGCGATCGTCGGCGCCAACGCCTTCGCCCACGAGGCGGGCATCCACCAGGATGGGGTGCTCAAGAACCCGCTGACGTACGAGATCATGACGCCCGAGTCGGTGGGCATCAAGTCGAACAGCCTCGTGCTGGGCAAGCACTCCGGACGCCACGCCCTGGCCGACCGCATCCGCGCCCTGGGCTATGACGTGGGCGGGGTCGAGCTCAACCGCATCTTCAAGGAGTTCAAGCGCCTGGCCGACCTCAAGAAGACGGTGTTCGACGAGGATATCGAGGCGCTCGTGAACCAGGGCGTGGCCGGGGCCGGGCGCGTGGTGTTCCGCGGCATGAGCGTGCAGTCGGGCACCGACGTCACCCCCAAGGCCACGGTCGAGCTCGAGGTCGAGGGCGAGGTGGTGCGCCGGGAAGGCACCGGTGACGGCCCGGTGGACGCCGTGTTCAACACCATCAAGGCCATCGCCGGCTCGCACTGCACGCTGACCCTCTACAAGGTCAACGCCATCACCGGCGGCACCGACGCCCAGGGCGAGGTCTCGGTCACGGTCGAGGAGCACAGCCGGCGCGGCACGGGGCGCGGCACCGACCCCGACATCATCGTCGCCAGCGCCAAGGCCTTCATCGCCGCCCTCAACCGCCTCGAGCGGAAGCGCGCGCCGGTCGAGGGGGTGTGAGCGGCGTCACTCCGATTTGCGGCGCCGCCACCCGGCGCCGCATGGTCCTGCATCGTCATCCCGTTCCCCATCCAGATGAGCACCATGAGCGACCGTTACACGCCGGCGGAGATCGAAGCGCGCTGGCGCCAGAAGTGGGAGGCCGAGGGCATCTACGAGCTGGACGACGAGCGGCCCGGGAAGCGCTTCTACTGGCTGACCATGCTGCCCTACCCCTCGGGCGACCTGCACATCGGCCACTGGTACGCGATGGTGCCCTCTGATGCCGGGGCGCGCTTCAAGCGCATGACCGGCCACAACGTGTTCTTCCCGATCGGCTTCGACGCCTTCGGGCTGCCGGCGGAGAACGCGGCCATCAAGCGCAACATCCACCCGCGGGAATGGACCTACGCCAACATCGAGCGCATGCGCGGCCAGCTCAAGAGCATGGGCGCCATGTTCGCCTGGCGGAACGAGGTCATCACCTGCGAGCCCGAGTACTACAAGTGGAACCAGTGGATCTTCCGCAAGCTGTTCGACATGGGGCTCGCCTACCGCGAGTTCGCGCCGGTGGACTTCTGCCCGAGCTGCAACACCACGCTCGCCCGCGAGCAGGTGGTGGGCGAGGCGCGCCTCTGCGAGCGCTGCGACACCCCCGTCGTCAAGAAGGAGCTGAACCAGTGGAAGCTGCGCATCACCCGGTACGCCGAGGAGCTGCTCGACTTCTCCGGCCTGGAGTGGCCCGAAGCGGTGCGCGTGATGCAGACCAACTGGATCGGCCGCAGCGAGGGGGTCGAGTTCGAGATGGCGGTCGAGGGCAGCGGCCAGGCCATCCGCGTCTACACCACCCGACCCGATACCATCTTCGGCATCACGTTCTGCGTGCTCTCGCCCGAGCACCCGCTGGTCGAGGAGCTGGCGGCCCCCGCGCAGCGCGAGGCCGTGCGGGCCTACCGTGAGCAGGCGCGCAACCGCAGCGAGGTCGAGCGCATGTCGGAGGCGCGGGAGTGCGACGGGGTGTTCACCGGCGCCTATGCGCGCCACCCGTTCACGGGCAAGCCCGTGCCGATCTGGATCGCCGACTACGTGCTGATGGGCTACGGCACGGGCGCGATCATGGCGGTGCCGGCCCACGACAGCCGCGACTTCACCTTCGCCGGGCGCTACCGCCTGCCGATCGTCCCCGTGGTGCGACCCGCGGAAGAGGTGCGACCCGGGGAAGGGGTGCGACCCGCGGACGGGGCGCGACCGGTCGACGCCGCGCGGCCCGCCGCGGCAGTGCCCGGCGGCGACGGCGCCGCGGGCGGGGCCGGTCTGCCCTACACGGAGAAGGAAGGCTCGGCGATGTTCGAGAGCGGCCCCTTCAGCGGCCTCGTCTGGCCGGAGAGCTTCCGGGCCGTGGCGGAGGCGCTCGAGAAGAAGGGCACGGGGCAGCGCTCGGTCAAGTACCGCCTGCGCGATTGGCTGATCTCGCGCCAGCGCATGTGGGGCACGCCAATCCCAATCGTCTACTGCAAGGCCTGCGGCACGGTGCCCGTACCCTACGAGCAGCTCCCCGTGCGGCTCCCGGACGATGCCGTATACAAGCCGACTGGCGAGAGCCCGCTCAAGTATCACGAGGGCTTCCTGCGCACCGCCTGCCCCGCCTGCGGCGGCCCGGCGGAGCGCGAGACCGATACGATGGACACGTTCGTCTGCTCCTCCTGGTACATGTACGCATACCTGAGCCCCTACTGGAAGCGCGGCCAGCGGCTCGCGCCCGCCGACACGCCCTGGGAGCCCGAGCGCGGGCGGCAGTGGCTGCCCATCGACCAGTACACGGGCGGGATCGAGCACGCCATCATGCACCTGCTGTACCTGCGCTTCTTCGCATACGCGCTGGCCGATGCGGGGGCGCTGCCCCTGCGGGCGCCCGTGAGGCGGCTGTTCAACCAGGGCATCATCCTGGGGGAGGACAACGAGAAGATGTCGAAGTCGCGCGGCAACGTGGTCAACCCGGACGACATCGTGGCGCGCTACGGGGCCGATGCGGTGCGGCTGTACCTGATGTTCATCGGCCCCTGGGACCAGGGCGGCCCCTGGAACCCCCAGGGCATCGAGGGCGTGGTGCGCTTCCTCCACGACATCTGGTACCTGATCGTGCGGCCGGGCCCCGCGGCGGCTCCGGCGAACGCCGCCCGGGCGACCGAGCTGCGCCGCGCCGTCCATCGCACGCTCAAGCGCGCCGGGGAGGACTACCAGTCGTTCAAGTACAACACCCTGATCGCGGCGCTGATGGTGCTGCGGAACCAGCTCAAGACCTGCCGCGCCGAGACGGAGGGCTCGCCCGCCTGGGAGGAGGCCATCGACACGCTGCTGCTGATGATGGCCCCGCTCGCGCCCTACGCGACCGAGGAGCTCTGGCAGCGGCGCCACCGGGGCGCGAGCATCCACGTCCAGCCCTGGCCGCGCTGCGACCCCGCGCTGGCGACCGAGGCGCGGGTCACCGTGATCGTCCAGGTCAACGGCAAGGTGCGGGATCGCATCGAGCTGCCGCTCGGCACGCCGGCCGACCGCATGCAGGCGGCAGCGCTGGAGCAGCCCAAGGTGCGCGATGCGCTGGGCAAGCTGGCCGTGCGCAAGGTGATCGCCGTCGAGAACAAGCTGGTCAACATCGTGGCGGGGTGACATGCACGCCACTTCCAGTGCGGGCGGCGCGGCGGGCGCGCCCTCGCCGTTCGTGCGCGCCGTGCGGAGCCTCTCCGCCAGCCGGCTCTGGCGGCATGGCGTCCGCCGGCGCTGGGCCTACGCCGTGCTGGGCTCCGCGGTCATCTTCACGCTTTCGTCGCTGCCCCTGAGCCTCCCTGGCGGCGTCCCGCTGATCGACACGTGGGCGCACACGCTGGCCTATTTTACGCTCGGCCTGGCCTACCAGAACGTGGCGACCCGGGGCTGGCTGATGGCGGCGCCAGGCCGCCTGGCGGCGGGATTCGGCGCCCTGGCCCTGTACGGCCTGAGCGACGAGCTGCACCAGGCGTTCGTGCCGGGGCGCTTCTGCGAGCTGTCGGATTGGCTGGCCGATCTGGCGGGCGGGGGTCTGGCGCTGGGCGCCTCCCTGGCGCTGGCCCGCGCCCTGCGGCCGGCGACCCCGCTCCGGGCCGGGGGCGGCGAGCCGGCGCCACCCTCGGGCGCCCGCCCGCCCGGCCCATCGGCGCCGGGCTGAGGCGGGACCGGCCGTGCAGGGGGGGAAGAGGCGTCAGTCGCCCAGCCCGTACAGGTTGCGGGTGGTCTTGATGGAGCGGTGGCCGAGCAGCTTCTGCACCGTCTTCATGTCCACCCCCTTGCCGAGCAAGGTCTTGGCGTAGGTGTGGCGCAGCGTCTGGGGCGTCGTCTTCTGCTGCAGCGCGGCATCCTCCCGCAGCGTCTTGACGATCCGCTGCACCTGGCGGGGCGTCATGCGGTAGCTCTGGTCCTTCTTGTTGCGCTGACGGCTGATGATGAACGGCTCCTCGGCTCCGAGCATGAAGCCCTGGCTGCGGTTGAATTCCAGGACATAGGCGATGGCCTCCCGCCCCTCGCGCGTGAGCGGTACCGCCCGCTGCGGCTTGCCGGGCGCGGAAGCGATCAGCAGATTCTTCTTCACGCGGAGCCCCGTGTAGACATCCCCCACGTTCAGATTGACGAACTCGTTGATCTTGAGGCCGGTGTTGAGCAGGAAGATCATCATCCAGCGGTCCCGCTCCTGCGAGCGGCCCCAGGTCCCCTGCATCAGGGAATTCGTCTGTTCCTCGGTCAATACCGCGGGATTCTTTCGCATTGGTAGATCGCCCCTTTACGGCACAATAGTTATACGCGCTCGTGCGCGAACGTCCCGTCAACCAACCTCCGGCGGGTTCTCACGCAACCGTTCGGCCCTTCCTTGATGCCGGCACGGCGTGCACCCTTTCCTGCCAACCTGTGCCGGGAATGCTCCCGTCAGGCTCCTGCCCTACCGCCTGCACCACCCCTCTACGCTTCCAGCGCGCCTGCGCGGGCTTACCGCCCGACCCGGCGGGGTGCGCCGGTTCGTTCTTGGGTCGCAGAATAGTCTCTTGCGATTCGTTTGTCTAATCATGGCATAGACTATTAGTGACGCAATATCAAACGGCACGGATGGCCCGTGCTCCCTTGCCTGAGCCGCTCCTCGACGGATCGCAGGGGAAGGAGCGCCGGATCCGCCCCGGGCGCCGCCGGGCGGGTCTCCACGCTGACCGCGCCTCCGCCGTCGCGCGGTGCCGGGCCGCGCAAGCGTCTCGCCGGCAGATGTCACGGGCAGGCTTTCCCCAACCGGCTGAAGGGCTCGACCGAGTTCCGTCCGCCATACCGAGGGCACGCGAGGAATCCGCCGTTCGAGTTCGTCCGCGCGTCCACCCATCCGGTGCACCATTCCGCCGGACGTTTGCTTGACGGGTCGGGACTGACGTGTATCCTGAGGCGTCATCCGCGGGGCGAGTCCGCAGAGGCCGCTTCGATCGGGCGGGCGTGGCGTTTCGCGCCCGCGGGCCCGCTCCCGGCAGCGGCCTGCGGGAGCGAGGCGCGGCCTGAGCGCCGCGGAGCGTAGCCGCGGCGCGATAGCCTTCGATCGACCCGTACCCTCTCAAACAAGGAGCGACGCATGAAGCTGCAGACGGTGGGGATCATGAGCCCTGGCGATATGGGCCAGGGGGTGGGGCAGGTGCTCGCCCAGCACGGGCTCAAGGTGATCGCAGCGCTCGGCGACCGCAGTGCCCGCACGCGCGCCCTGGCCGCCGAGGTGGGCATCGTCGACGTCGGCACGATCGAGAATCTCGTCAAGCAGGCCGATCTGGTGCTCTCGATCCTGGTGCCCGATGCCGCCGTGACGGCCGCCGAGCGCGTGGCGAGCGCCATGAGGGAAACCCGGTCGAAGCCGGTCTATGCCGATTGCAACGCCATTGCCGTCCAGTCGGCGCGCAAGGTGGGCGAGATCCTGCAGGCTGCGGGCGCGCCCTATGTCGACGCCTCGATCATCGGCCCCCCGCCGCGCGTGCCCGGCAAGACCCGCTTCTACGCCTCCGGCCCGGCCCTGCAGGAGTTCCTCCAGCTCAAGAACCACGGGCTCGACATCCGCCCGCTCGGCGCGGAGGTGGGCAAGGCCTCGGCGATCAAGGTCTGCTACGCCACCATCACCAAGGCCACCACGGCGCTGTGTACGGAATCGCTGGTCTCGGCTCGGCGCCTGGGGGTGTTCGAGGCGCTGCTGGCGGAGCTGGAGACGAGCCAGAATGCGTTGCTCAAGTATGCGCAGGACGGCATCCAGCGCATGCCCCCCAAGGCCCATCGCTGGATCGGCGAGATGAACGAGCTCGCCGCCACCTACCAGGGCGTGGGGCTGACCCCGCGCATCCTCGCCGGCGCCGGCGACATGTACCGCGACATCTCCCAGACGGGGCTCGGCCACGAGACGCCCGAGGAGCAGCGCACCCAGGTGCGCAGCTTCGAGGAGTTCATCAGCATGCTCGAGCGGGACATGCCGCGCGGGTGAGCGCCGCTCTCCATCGCGCGCTCCCGTCGTTTTCAACAGCCGTGCTCCCTTCCCCATCGAGGGGGAGGGATTGCCGCCCGACACCTCCAATGGGACTCGCGCCTACGTTCCATGCGCGCCGGTGCGCCCGCCGCCCATGGTCGCCCACCCATCCCGGCCCTCCCTCTCCGCAGGGAGAGGGACGGAGCGCGTGGCGATCGCCATGGCGGAACAGAGCCCCTCTTCCCAGGGCGAGGGGCGCGCAGCGCCCATCATCCTACCGGCCCGGGCCGGGCCCCATCATCCCGGGTCCCTGGCCAGGGCCCATCATCCCGGGTCCCTGGCCAGGGCCCATGCCGGGGCCGCGACCCGCACCCGGCCCCCAGCCCTGGTGCATCTTGTCCCAGGTCTCCTTGCCCACGATCTGCTGCATCTGGGCGGTGGTCGCCAGATGAAGCTGGAACAGCTCCTCGCGGATCCTGGCGATGTCGGCTCTGGCCTTCCTCGCGGCGGACTGATCGATCGGGAAGGCGAACATCGCGTTGCGCAACTGGAGCCGGAGCTCCGGCAGGAGAGACCGCTTGGCGATCATCTGCTGCATCGTGGACACCTGCAGCTTGCGCACCAGCTCGCGCTTCTCGGCCGGCAGGTCGGCGACCCAGGCCGTATGTCCGCCGCCCATCATGCCCATTCCGCCGCCCATCATGCCCGCCCCAGCGCCCATCATGCCGGGGCCACCGCCCGTCATGCCCGGGCCGCCACCCATCATGCCGGGACCGGCGCCCATCGTGCCGGGGCCGGCACCCATCGAGCCGGGTCCCATGCCCCAGCCCCATCCGCCGCCCCAGCCGTAAGGGGGAGAGTTCTCATCGGCCTGGGCCACCGCCAACACGCCAACGGTCGCCGCGAGTATCAGCGCAGCGAGCAGCAGGAGTCGTTTCATCGCAATTGCCTTTCTTCAAGGTGATGTTCCAGAGCCGTCTCCGGCGGAGACGGCCCACCTCTTCATTTCAGGATACACCCGGGCGCTGGCCCCGAAAGTGAGAGTGTTACACAGGCCGATCGGCACCACCGAGGGCGTCACCCCTGCGGCCTCGCCGCACGGGGAGGCTGTCTGATGCCATGGACTCACACCATGGACGTGGTGCGTCCCGGCAGCGGCGGCCGCCCGCGAAACCGCGGCGGCGGATAGAGACGCCCGGCGCCGCGCGGGCGGTTAGGGCTCCCCTTCTCACGATGCGGCGGTCACCCGGCCGGCTTCCTTCTGCCCTTCTTTGGAGCGGCGGACTTCGGTTTGCGTTCGAGCACCTCCAGCCGATCGCGCAGGGCCTTGTTCTCCTTGGTGATCTGATCCACGTCGGTGCGGAGCGCGCCCAGCTCGGCGGGCTTGCTGGCCTGGCGCCGCAGCGCCTCGATGGTCTGCCGGGCCAGCCGCACGATGCGCCCATCGACCTCCCCCGCCGCCACCCGGCGCAGGATCGGCGTCGCATCGAGCTCCCCCAGCTTCTCGAAGGCGCGCAGGGCCGCCATCTTGCCCCGGAACGTGGCGGAGGGCTGATCCTTGTGCTCGGCCACCGGCCCCAGCAGCTCAATCACGCGCGGGCGCAGGTGCCGATGGCGGCGCCCCAGCTCGGCGGCGGCGCGGATGGCGGCGGGCCGGGCCAGCGCCGGCGCGCCGTAGCGCAGCCCCGCCTCGATCAGCGGCAGGGTCTCCGGGTCGGCCAGCTCCGCCAGCCCGTCGTAAGCGCCGCTGCGGATCACCTCGACGTGGGAGGGCTGCTCCAGGTAGCCGCGCAGCAGCTCGAGCGCCTTGGGGGCGCGGCAGCGGCCCAGCGCCCGGGCCAGCTCGCCCTCGACGTAGTACGAGGCGTCGCCGGCCCGCGCCAGCCGTTCGAGCGCCCGGGCGGCCTGGGGATCGTCCTTGAACGTGCCCAGCGCCTCGACCACGGCGCGGCGGGCCTTGGGGTGCTCGACGGCGAGCCCGGCGATCAGCGCGTCGCGCGCGGCCTTGCCGCCGATCTTGCCGAGCGCCTTGGCGATGCGCTGCTGCACGCCCCAGAAGGGCTCGCGCCGCAGCCGCTCCCGCAGCGCCAGCACCACGGCGTGGCCGGGCTTTTCGGCCAGCGCGTCCGCCGCCTCGATGCGGGCCACCACGCCCTCGGCGTGGCGGAGCTGCTGCAGGAGCAGATCCTGCCCCTTCTCGAACTTGACCGACTTGGCCGGGCACTCGAAGCGGGGGTCGAACAGGATCATGGTCGGCTTCTTCTCCAGGGGCACCAGGAAGCGGCACTCCTCCCCTTCGACGGTGACCGGCAGCTCGACCCGCTTCTCCCCCGCCTGGAACAGCAGCCGGGTGGGCACGCGGAACCAGGCCCGCTCCGCCTTGCCCGGCGCAGCGGTGCCGGCGGCGCCTGCGCTGCCGGCGGCGCTTCCGCCCTGGCCCTCGTCGAGGGGCTGGGTCTGCTTGACCACCACCTCGGCCAGGTTGTCCTCGGCCTTCCAGGTGTAGCGCACCTCGAAGGCGGGGTAGCCGCCCGAGTGGATCCACTGGTGGAACCACCAGTCGAAGCTGAGCCCCGTCACCGCCTCGACGGCGCGGGCCAGGTCGACGGTCTCCGCGAGGCCCAGCCGGTGGCGCTCCAGGTAGTGCGTGAGCGCGGCGCGGAAGGGCGCGTCGCCCAGCACGGCGTGCAGGTGGCGCAGCCGCACCGCGCCGCCCGGGTAGAGGTGGGCATCGAACAGGTCGATCGGCGCCTCGTAGCGGTGGGTGACCAGGGGCCGCCGGTACACCGCATCCTCCGTGAAATACGCCTCGGCATCGCGCAGGAGCTGGTAGTCGCGCTCCTCGATTCCCAGGCGCCGCTCGGCCCAGAGCGCCTCCATGTAGGTGGCGAACGACTCGTGCAGCCAGGCGTGCGCCCAGCTCCGGCAGGTGACGAGGTCGCCGAACCAGGTGTGGGCCGCCTCGTGGGCCACCAGGTCGTCGGAGGAGAAGTCGAGGTGCGCCCGGTCGTCGTGCAGCGTCAGGTCGGTCTGCGTGGTGACGGTGAAGTTCTCCATCCCCCCGAACACGAAATCGGGCACGGCGATCTGCGTGTACTGCTTGAAGGGGTAGGGGTGACCCGCCACCTCGGCCAGGAAGCGCAGGATCTCGCCCGTGTTGCCGAAGGCGTTGGCGCCCTCGCCCTCGCGCCCTTTCTGCACGAACCGGCGCACGTCCACCCCGCCCACGACCTCGCTGTGGCGGCTGAACTCCCCGGCGACCACGGAGAACAGGTAGGTCGAGTAGGGCAGCTCCATGCGGTAGTGCCAGAGCTCCTCCGCCGCATTCCGGCCGCGCCCGGCCGCGCGCGTCTCCTGGCGCACCAGCTCGCCGTTCGAGAGCGCGAACCAGCCCCGCGGCACCCACAGCAGCGCCTCGCTCGACTGCTTGAAGTTCGGCTTGTCCAGGCAGGGAAAGTAGTGGCGCGAGTCCTCGTCCTGCCCCTGGCTCCACACCGTGCGGAAGCGGTCGGGGTACGCCGGGTCAGGGTTGGTGAAATAGAGCCCGGCCGCGGGGCGCGTCACCGAGTGGTCGAGGGCGATCGTCGCGCTGGCGCCCCGCTTCAGCGGCCGGGGCAGGTGCACGATCACCTCCTCGCCCGTGTTCTCGAACCCGGTCGCCTTGCCGCCCACCCGCGCCGCGCCGATCTCGAGGCGCGCCGCGTTGAAGCGCACCTCGCGCACCTCGGCCGCCCGCACGTCGATCTCGTGGGTGGTCGTGCCCCAGGCGCGCTCCGCCTCGGGATCGAGGTGCAATTCGAGCTTGAAGTGGCGCCCCGCCACCGGCGCGTCCGGCGCGAACTTGGGCGCCGTGCCCGGCGCCGCGAACGCCCGCCGGTCCAGCGCCGCCCGGCCCCAGTGCACGTACTCCTCGCCGACCCAGTGGCATTTGCAGGTGCGCAACAGGTGATTCATCGAGACTCCTCGGAAACAGGCGATGGGGTGGGTGATGCAGCATCGGGCGCCGACGCGCGCCAGCACACGAAGGCCGGCCCGCCGCCGTCTAGCCTAGCCGGGGGACGCGGGGGAGGCAATGGGAAGCAGGCCCTCAGGGCCACCGTTCTACGGTGCCTCGCCTCGGGCCGCCTCGTCGTGCACTGTCTGCCCCCAGCTCTCGTCCACCACGGGGTACCAGCGGTAGCGGGCGAGGTCGAGGCGGCCGTGGACGAACGTGACGCCCTCGGCTTCGAGCAGGCGCTGTTGGAGGCGCTCCACGGTTTCTCCGCGCCGCCCTCGGGCGCGACCGCGCGCGCCTGACCGCTCGGCTTCGCCGGAGCGGGGGGAGATGCGCCCCTGGGCGTTGACCACGCGGTGCCAGGGGATGCGGAGGCCGGGGGGCGTGTTGGCCAGCGCCTGCCCGACGAACCGCGCCCGGCGCGCGAACCCCGCCAGCTCGCCGAGCTGGCCGTAGGTGGCCACCCGCCCGGGCGGGATGCGCGCCACCAGCGCGTACACCCGGGCGGGCAGCGTGCGGGGGTCGGGGCGGGCCGGCGGGAAGGGCCCGGCATCGGCGGCGCGCGGGGATGGCGGCGGGAGGAGACTCGGCGGGCGCTGGCGCGATCGGGAGCGGCGGCGGGCGGGGATCATCGGGGCGGCGGCTCGCTGGCTGGAGGGGAAGTCGGATGGCGCGAAGGGCCGACGGTGCCTCACCCCCTACCCTCTCCATTCACATGGAAAGGGGCGATCGATCCCGGCCGTGCGAACCGGCTCCACCTGTCGGTGCTCCCTTGCCCCTTGTGGGGGAGGGCCGGGGTGGGGGGCGCGGCGGCGCGTTCCGCCGGGCCGTTCCCCTCTCCCCGAAGCGGGAGAGAGGTGGCGCCGCAGGCGCCGGGGTGAGGGGGCCGCAGGCGCCGGGGTGAGGGGGCCGCAGGCGCCGGGGTGAGGGGCCGCTCACACCCACATGTCGAAGGCTTCCTTGAGCTTTGGGCTGAGCTCGAACTCGACCATCACGGCGACGGCGGCGAGGAAGGGCACGACGGCCGTCTTGAGCGCGGTGTAATAGGCGCCCATGTTGCCGTGGTAGGAGGCGGGCACGATCTCCGCGTACTCGTCCTTGTCGGCCTTCAGGAACACCTTGAGGTGCGGGTACATGGCGAGCTTGCCGTCCTTCAGCACCAGGGCCTCGTCGAACGCCTCGTCGGCGAACCCCACCAGGTACATGAAGCCGCCGTCCTTGGTGCGGAACAGCAGGAAGCGCTCCTCCAGCGAGAAGCTGAAGCGGGTGACCACCTTGCCCATCAGCGCGATGAACTCGTCGCGCACCTCGGAGGAGCCCCAGAACTCGCGGTTCTTGCCGTTCATCACCTCGTGCATGGTGCGGTTGTAGGCGCGGTAGGGGGCCCGTTCGCGCACCTGCTCGAGGTTGGTCAGCTCGTGGAGCTTGATGTTGCGGAGCTGCTCCACCTTCTTGAGCGCCTCCTGGAACTCCTCGGGGGTGAGCTCGTGCAGCGGCTTGCCCAGGGCATCCTGGAACGGCCTGAGCCACTCGATCAGGAACTCCTTCTTCTTCTCGTTGTAGTGCCAGAGCAGCGGGCTCTTGCCCAGGTCCACCATCGAGTTCCGGAGCACCTTGTAGTCGCCCTCGAGGTCGAGCTTCTTGATACTCTCCATGAAGCGCTGCAAGATGGTGTCGTTCGGGAAGGTGAGCAGCAGGTGGGCCAGGTTGCCCTCGGTGTTGCGCACCAGCCGCTGCACCTGGGCCAGGTACTCCTCGGGGCCTTCGAGCTGGCTCTTGGCGGCGGTCTTGCGGAAGGCATCGAGGCGCAGGGTCTTGCCCTGGCCGAACGGCACCTCGGCCAGCGCCTTGAGCTTGGCGCGCAGCTCGGCCTCGGGCTCCTGGGAGACCCGCAGGGCCTTGAGCTTGAGCTCGATCTCGCGCAGCCCCTCGGCCACCTTGGCGTCGTCCTTGAAGTCCTGCTTCAGCTGCACCACGGCGTCGAGGTAGGCGACGACATCCTCTTCGATCTCCGGGCGGCGCTGGAAGCCGACGGTGCCGGCGTCTTCGCCTTCGTAGACCGTGGTGAACGAGGACTTCTTGGCCATGGCGGATTTCCTGTTGCACGACGCCGGGGCGGACGCCCCCTGCCGTTCGCTGCCGGGTGCCCGCGACGCGCTGCCTGCCAACCCTTGTCATAACAGAGGATCGCCGCGCCCAACAGCCCAGGATTCGTTCGCGACACCCAGTCGGCGCAGTGGATCGCCCGCCCGCCGCGCTCCGCCGGCACCGCCACGTCCACCGTGCCGCCGCGGCCGGGGGTTCCCGCGATGAGCGCCCCCATCGCCGAAGTGGCGCTGAACCTCCCGCTGCGGCAGACCTTCGACTACCTGATTCCGGAGGCGCTGGGCAGCGCCGTGGCGCCGGGCTGCCGCGTGGTGGTGCCGTTCGGCGCGCGCCTGAAGAGCGGCATCGTGGTCGCGCTCAAGGCCGCCGCCGACGTGGCGCCGGAGCGGCTCAAGGCCGTGCAGCGCGCGCCCGAGGGAGCGCCGCTGTTCTCCGCGGAGCTGCTGCGCTTCACGCGCTGGGTGGCAGACTACTACCTCTGCGGCTGGGGCGAGGTGCTGGAGGCCGCGCTGCCCCAGGGAATGGCCGCGAAGATCGCCGCCCGCTTCCGCCTGCGCGCGCACCCCCCGCCCGCGGAGACGCTGGCCGGGCTCTCCCAGGCCGCCCGCGCCCTGCTGGCGCAGCACGCCGAGTGGTCGCTGGGGCAGTGGCGGCGTAGCGCCCGGGGCGAGTCCGACGCCCGCTGGCTCTGGCGGCAGGCCCGCCCGGGGGGCGTGGTCGCGGTCGAGTACGAGTATGCCGGCACCCGCCAGCGCCCGCGCACCGAGGTCTGGGTGAAGCTGGGGCCGCGGGAGCCCGCGCCGGCCCGCGCGCGGCGCAACCCGCTCAAGGAGACTGTACAGGAGAGAGTGCTGCGGGTGCTGCGGGAAGAAGGCCCCGTGCCGATGGCCCGGCTCAAGAGCCAGGTGGTACATCCCAGCCCGGCCGTCAAGCGACTCGAAGGCGAGGGCGCGCTCGTGCGATACGAGCAGCCGGTGGCGCGGCTGCCGCACGCCGGGACGCCTGTGCGCCCCGAGCCGTTCCTCGCGCCCACCCCCGAGCAGGCCGCGGCCATGGAGGCCGTGCGCGCCGCCCTCGGCAGCGGGCGCTACCGGGGCTTCCTGCTGGAGGGCGTGACGGGCAGCGGCAAGACCGAGGTCTACCTGCACGCGGTGCGGGAGACGCTGGCGGCCGGGCGCAGCGCGCTCGTGCTCGTGCCGGAGATCGCGCTCACCGCGAGCATGGTCGGTCGCTTCCGCGCGCGCTTCGGCGAAGCGGTGGCGGTGCTGCACAGCGGCATGTCCGAAGGCGAGCGCTTCGACGAGTGGAACCGCGTCCATGCCGGCCGGGCGCGCATCGTGATCGGCGCCCGCAGCGCCGTGTTCGCGCCCCTGGCCGACCTGGGGCTGGTCGTCGTCGACGAGGAGCACGACACCTCCTACAAGCAGGACGAGGCCCCGCGCTACAACGGCCGCGACGCGGCCCTGATGCGCGCCCACCAGAACGGCGCCGTGGCGCTGCTCGGCTCGGCCACCCCCTCGATGGAGGCGGCCCACAACGCCGGCGTGGGCAAGCTCACCCGGCTCACGCTCCCCAGCCGCATCCAGGCGCGCGCGCTGCCCGCGGTGGAGCTGCTGGACCTGCGCACGGTGCCGCGCCAGCCGGGCTGCGCCTTCTTCAGCCTGCCGCTGGTCGAGGCGCTGCGCGAGACCCTGCGCCGGCGAGAGCAGGCGCTGGTGTTCCTCAACCGGCGGGGGTTCGCGCAACTTCTGCGCTGCGGGGCCTGCGGCGAGCCGGTGACCTGCCCCAATTGCAGCCTGGCGCTCACGTACCACCAGACGGAGCGCCGCCTGCGCTGCCACCGCTGCGACCACTCCCAGCCGCGCCCCACGCAATGCCCCGCCTGCGCGGCGGCCGCGCTCGACGTGCTGGGGCTCGGCACCCAGCGGCTCGAGCAGGACCTGGCGCTGATGTTCCCCGCGGCGCGCATCCTGCGCATGGACAGCGACAGCCTGCGCCGGCGCGGCGAGCTGGAGCGCATGCTGGAAGGCATCCGCGACCACCGCTTCGACCTGGTGATCGGCACCCAGGTGCTGAGCAAGGGCCACGACTTCCCGAAGATCACGCTGGTCGGGGCGGTGCTGGGCGACGTCTCGCTGAACATGCCCGACTTCCGCGCCCCCGAGCGCACCTTCCAGCTCCTGACCCAGATGGCCGGGCGGGCGGGGCGCGGCGAGCGGCCCGGGCGCGTGCTGATCCAGACCTACAACCCGCAGCACTACGCCTTCGCCCACGTGCGGAGCCACGACACGGCCGGCTTCACCGCCGCGGAGCTGCCCATCCGCCAGGGCGCGCAGAGCCCGCCCTATGCCCACCTGGCGCTGGTCTGGGCCAGCAGTCCCGACGCCGGCCGGGCCGCGCGGCTGGCCGAGGCCCTCGGGCAGCGCCTGCGCGAGGCGATCGCCCGGCCTGCCGCGACAGGGCCGGCAGCGCCCGCGCCGACCTTGCTCGGTCCGGCCGAGGCGCCCATCCGCAAGCTCGCCGGCCGCTACCGCTGGATGCTCGGGCTGAGCGCGGAAACCATCGGCCCGATCCACCGCACCCTGCGCGCGGCACTGGACGACCCGGCCCTCAAGCTCGGCGCCCAGGAACGCCTGGCGGTGGACGTGGACCCGTACAATTTGATGTAGCGGAAGGTGGAGCTTCGCCCTCGCAGCAATCGTCCATGGTTTGTCCGTGGGCGTTTTCGGGGATTCCTTGGCTTCAAGGTAAACCCAGGATTCCTTGGCATGCAAAACAGGATTGACGGTCAGCGGATATTCAAGTAATCATTTGAATATGAGAGATCGAGCGTTCAAAGATGCCGTTTACGGCCAGTTGGCGCGCATCGGTCAGGCGCTGGCCAGCCCGAAGCGGCTGGAGCTGCTGGACCTGCTCTGTCAGGGGCCGCGCACGGTGGAACGGCTGGCCGGGCAGATCGGCATGAGCGTGGCGGCCACGTCCCACCATCTCCAGGCGCTGCGCGGGGCGCGGCTGGTGGAGGCGACCCGGCAGGGCCAATTCGTCGAGTGCCGCCTGGCAGATGCGCAGGTGAGCGCCCTGTTCGTTGCCTTGCGCAGGCTGGCCGATGCACGGCTGGCGGAGATCGAGCAGGTCACGCGGCTGTTCCTGGAGAGCCGCCATGCGCTGGAGCCGGTGGACCGCACGGCGCTCCTGGAACGGGTGCGCCAGGGAGCGGTGACCGTGCTGGACGTGCGGCCGGCCGAGGAGTTTCGCGCGGGCCACATTCCGGGCGCACGGTCGGTACCCCTGGCCGATCTGAAACGCCGCCTGGCGGAGCTGCCCCGCGCGGGCGAGATCGTGGCCTATTGCCGCGGACCGTACTGCGTGATGGCCGTGGAGGCGGTGCAGCTCCTGAAGGCTGAGGGTTTTCACGCGGTGCGCATGGAAGACGGCGTGGCCGACTGGCGCGCGCGCGACTGGCCGTTGGAGACGGGGGAGGCGACCGCATGACCGAGTTCGTGTTGCGGAACGAGGTGCCGATCCGCCTGGGCTTCTTCTTCGGGGTGCTGGGGCTGATGGCGGTGTGGGAGCTGCTGGCCCCGCGGCGGGCGCTGACGGTGTCCAAGGCCCGGCGCTGGTCGAGCAATCTGGCCATCGTCGCGCTCAACGCCGTGATCCTGCGGGCGGCCTTCCCGGTGGCGGCCGTCGCCATGGCCGCGCTGACGGCCGAGCGCGGCTGGGGGCTGCTCAACAACCTGCAACTGCCCTTCGCGCTCGCCGTCGTCCTCGCCGTGGTGGCGCTGGACCTGGCCATCTACCTGCAGCACGTGATGTTCCATGCGGTGCCCGCGCTGTGGCGGCTGCACCGCATGCACCATGCCGACCTGGACTTCGACGTGACCACGGGCGCGCGCTTTCATCCCCTGGAGATGCTCCTGTCGATGGGGATCAAGCTGGCGGTGGTGGCCGTGCTCGGCCCGCCCGTGCTGGCGGTGGTGGCGTTCGAGGTGGTGCTGAACGCCACGGCCATGTTCAACCACGGCAACGTGCGCCTGCCGGCGGGTCTGGAGCGCGTCCTGCGCTGGGTGGTGGTCACGCCGGACATGCACCGCGTCCACCATTCGGTGCTGCCGCGGGAGGCCAACAGCAACTTCGGCTTCAACCTCCCCTGGTGGGATCGGCTGCTGGGCACCTACCGGGCGCAGCCCGGCGCCGGCCACGCGGCCATGACCATCGGCATCGCGCAGTTCCGCGAGCCCAAGTACCTGCGCCTGGACTGGCTGCTGATCCAGCCCTGGCTGGGAGACACGGCGAGCTATCCGCTCGGTGCGCGGCAGGCCGCGCCCG
>JACQKK010000021.1 GCA_016204605.1 Candidatus Lambdaproteobacteria bacterium | reverse complement strand
GCCCCGGTCTGGGCCTTCTCACCGCCCATTCCCGACCTGGTGGCGCGGGGCGGTATCATCGTCTTTTCCGTGGGCATGCTGGGGCTGGGCTACAGCCTGTGGCGCGCGCCGGGGGCGAAGGCGGCGTAGCCCGCTGAACATCGGCGCCGGGGGCGACACCCGCATGCACCTGCGGGGCCGCGAATCCGGGCGCCGGCACGGATCGCCGGTTGAAGCCGGAACACAGCGGCCGGACCGCAGCCGCCCGAGGAATGATGGGTTGCGCCGTACCCGCCCGCCTCACGCCGCAACGCTGCCGCGCCCCGGTCGCTTCCGCCGCCGGCGCTGTCGGGCGGCACGCGGCGGCGCGGGGCTGCAGAGCATCCTGCCGGCCCTCCTCGGCGCCCGATTGCCCCGCGCGCCGGGATAGATCGCGCGTCGGACGACACCGCGCCCGCCGGCCGCGGCGGCCGATCCTCCTGCGTGTATCTTCGCTGGGGCTTGACAATACCCCCCGCATGCCGATGTGGTGGCGTTACCGCGGGGCAGCGACGCCCCGCTCGGTCACCAAAGAATCCGAAGGGAGGCCTGCGATGAAGCCGATGTGGCGATCCTGCGCGCTCGTGCTCGGCCTGATGCTGGTGCTCGGTACGCCCAAGACCGGCTGGGGGCAGAAATACGGGGGCATCCTCAAGTCCATGGTGCGGGGGAATCCCGGCAGCCTTTCCCTACACGAAGAATCCTCGATCAATGCGACCTGGACGATGGGGTCGGTATATAGCAATCTGGTCTGGTTCGACCCGCTCAAGCCGATCGAATCGCTCACGACGCTCATTCCCGAGCTGGCGGAGCGCTGGCAGTGGAACGGCGACTACACCCGCGTCACGTTCACGCTGCGCCAGGGCGTACGCTGGCACGATGGCAAGCCGCTCGTCAGCAACGACGTGAAGCAAACGTTCGACGTCGTGCGGGGGGCCACCCCGCAACGCCTGAAGCTCAATCCGCGCAAGACCTGGTACACGAACGTCAAGGCGATCACGACCAACGGCGATCACGAGGTGACCTTCGTGCTGGGGCGGCCGCAACCTGCGCTGCCGATGATGCTGGCCGCGGGGTATTCGCCCGTGGTGCCCGCCCACGTGCCGGTCGCGAGCCTGCGCACCGAGCCCCTGGGGACGGGGCCGTACCGGATGATCGAGTACAAGCGCGATCAGGCGCTCAAGGTGCGCAAGAATGCGGACTACTTCGTGAAGGGACGGCCGTTCCTGGACGGCATCGACTTCGTCATCATCCGCAACAAGGGCACGCGCACGGCCGCGATGCAATCGGGCCAGCTCGATATCGCCCAGTCGCTGGAAACCGAAGAGCAGGTGTACGAACAACTCAAAGCGGCCGTGCCGACCATGAAGTTCCAGAAGCGCTGGATCGCCTCCTACGGCAGCATCGTCATCAACAACCGGCGGCCGCCCTTCAACAACGTGAAGCTGCGGCAGGCGGTCAATCTGGCCATCGACCGCACCAAGTTCGTCGCGGCCATCCACCCCGGCGAGCTGCCGGGCGGCTTCATGCTGCCCCCGCCTGACGGCGTGTGGGGGCTCGAACGGGCCGAGCTCCAAGGCGTGCCGGGATTCGGCGACGCCGGCCAGGCCCGCGAGCAGGCGCGCGCCATCATGCGCGAGCTGGGCTACAGCGAGGCCAAGCCGCTGAAGGTCAAGCTGACCTCCCAGTCCGTCGCGCAGTGGCAGAACCAGGCGGTATGGACCATCGGCGAGCTGAAGCAGATCTACATCGAGGCGGAGCTGGATCTCCTCGAGACGGCGAACTGGTACGGCCGGATGGCCCGGCGCGACTACGACATGGCGGGGAACGGCACCGGCGCCGGCGCCGACGACCCGGACGTGGTGTACTTCGAGGGATTCTCCTGCGCTTCCCAGCGCAACTACTCGAACTACTGCGACCCCGAGGCGGAGCAGCTGTTCGTCCAGCAGTCGAGCACGGCCGACCCGCAGGCGCGCATGCGGCTGGTGCACGCCATCGAGCGCAAGCTCATCACCGACGTGGCCTGGATTCCCTTCAGCTTCCGGGTGAACTACTACGCCCACGCGGGCCGCGTCATGAACTTCGTCGGCCACCAGACCAACCACAACAACGGCCGCATGCAGGAAGTCTGGCTCGACCGGTAGTGCCGTTCCGCCGCACGCCCCCTGCTGCGATCGCGTCCCGGCGCTCGCGCCGGGGTGCGCGGGCGTGCGGCGCCCCTCCCGTCATCCGCCACGTCGGCAACGGAGCCGCCATGAAAGTCGGGCTGAGCCTCAACCGCCAGCAGCACGTCACGGCCGACCCCATCAGCGGGGTGGACGACCTGGTGATGATGGTGCGCCACGCGCGGGACAAGGGCTGGGACTCCTTCTGCACCGGCATGCACTACCTGGGCGGCTGCGACATCGTGCAGATGGAGCCGATCCCGCTGCTGGCGCGGCTGATTCCCGAGGCTGGCGAGATGGCGGTGGGCACGGCGGTGCTGCTGCTGAACCTGCACAACCCGGTGTGGGTGGCCGAGACCTTCGCCACCCTCGACATCCTGGCCCGCGGCAACTTCTTCCTCGGCATCGGCCTCGGCTACCGCGACGTGGAGTTCGACGCCTTCGGGGTGCCGAAGGGCCAGCGCGTGCGCCGCTTCGAGCAGCACCTCGACGTGGTGAAGCGCCTGTGGAGCGGCGAGGCGGTGACGTTCCACAACGAGGTCTGCACGCTCGACAACGTGACGGCCAACCTGCGCCCCGTGCAGAAGCCCCACCCGCCGATCTGGGTGGCCGCCAACGCCGACAACGCCGTCCGGCGCGCGGCGCGCATCGGCGACAACTGGTTCATCAACCCCCACGGCACCTTCCAGACCAACCGCCGCCAGATGGGGCTCTACATCGAGGAGCGCAGCAAGACGGGCCTGCCGCTCCCCACCGAGATTCCCTGCCGCAAAGACATCTTCTGCGCCAAGGACCGGCGCACGGCGCTGGCGATGGTGGCGCCGTACCTCGCCGAGCGCTACCGCATCTACCTGCGCTGGGGCCAGGACAAGGCCATGCCGGCCGATGACCGCATCGACCTGCCCTTCGAGGAGCTGCAGAAGGACCGCTTCGCCATCGGCTCGCCCGAGGAGTGCTTCGAGCAGCTCCGCCCCTACTGGGAGCAGCTCGGCGTGACCCAGTTCATGTTCCGCACCCACTTCATCGGCATGCCGCTCTCGGTGGCCCTGCACAGCCTGCGCATGATCTCCGAGGAGCTGCTGCCCGCGCTGCGCCAAGTCAAAGCGCGCCCGCTGGCCGAAATCGCGGCCGGTTGAGACGCCGGACGCACCCAGAAGGACATCGCCCTGGACGGCAGATGCTGTCCCGGCCCAAGGTCACACCCCTCCCCACTTGGTGGGGAGGGGCAGGGGAGGGGACGCAGGTGCCCCGCCCCAAGATCACACCCCTCCCCACTTGGTGGGGAGGGGCAGGGGAGGGGATGCGGTTCCGCCATCGCGTGCCACCTCTCCGCCGCCGCTTGCGCCCGTGGCCGAAGGGCGATAGGAGCGAAGAGCCAATCCCACGGGTCGCGAAGGACCCGGATACGCGCCGCGGCCGATGGCTGCGCCGACGCGGTTCACAACCCTCCCTGGAGGCGGTATGGCCACCGACGCGGTGCTGTACGACGTGCGAAAGCGGTACGCCTGGATCACTCTCAACATGCCCGAGAAGCGCAACGCCTTCGGTTTCCCGATCATTCAGGGACTGGACCGCTCACTCGAACGCGGGCTTGCGGACCCCGATGTCCGCGGGCTGGTCATCAGCCACACGGGCTCCGTGTTCTGCGCGGGGGCGGACCTCAAGCTGAACCGGTTCGACCGGGAAGCCGCCGGCGGCCCCGGCGCCAAGTCGTTCCCCGAAACGCTGGCGTCGATCTGGGGGCAGCTCTGGAGCGCGCCGAAGCCCGTGATCGCCCGCGTCGGCGGCGGCGCCTATGGCGCGGGCGTGGGGCTCGTGTGCGGCAGCGACGTCGCGTTCGCCTCCGAAACGGCCGAGTTCGCCATCAGCGAGCTGCGCTGGGGGCGCGCCGGCGCCGGGATGGTGCTGCGCCTGCAATTGAAGGGAATCCTGGGACTGGCCCATCCGTACTGCCTCTCGGGCGAGCGCTTCGGCGCGCGGGTGGCCGAGCGGATCGGGCTGGTGCACAAGGTCGTCCCGGCCGGCGACCTGGACGCGGCCGTCGAGGAGTATCTCGGGAAAGCGCGGATGTGCGCGCCGGGCGCGACGGCCCAGTACAAGGCCAACTGCCGCGCCCTGGCCGATCTCAACGCCACCGAGGCCAACCAGTACGTCGCCCGGCAGTCGGCCCAGATGTTCGAGAAGCAACTGGCGGAGTTCAACGAGGGCAAGGCCGCCTTCCAGGAGAAGCGCAAGCCCAACTGGGCGCTGTAGGCGCTCGCTGGCGCGCGCGGCATCCTTCGGGCCAGCCGCCCTGAGGGGACTGGCGCCGCGCGACCGGCTGTGGTTAACCTCGGATTGTCACGTCTGTGGCCGGCCGCCCGTGGCAGTTCGTCGATCCAGAGGCGGGCGCCGATCCGCCGGTACTACGCCGGGGCGGACTTCGCTCCGGCACACCACCAGCACACATCACCAGGTCAAGGGAGAACCACGATGCCGACGATGCAGGTGCACAATCCGACGGGGGCCACGGAGATCGAACGCGTGCATGCACCCCGGCTCGATACCCTCGCGGGCAAGACGATCGCCTTCCTCTCGAACGACTCCTGGCAGGCCCACCGCACCCTGCCCCTGGTGATGAAGCTGCTGCAGGCGCGCTATCCCACGGCGAAGTTCCTGCCGCCCAGCACCTTCCCCACCGGCAACGTCAACATCGACAAGGACGAGACGGTGGCCATGGCGGTGGCCCAGGGGGCCGACGCGGCCGTGATCGGCAACGCGGCCTGAGGGGCCTGCGCGACCGCGTGCGGTCGCACCGCCGGGCGCCTCGAAGCGCGGGGAGTCCCCACCGTGCTGCTGACCCGCGAGGATTTCGTGGGCGTGGTCACCAACGCCATCGCCGGGCTAGGGTTCGACCAGGACGTGCCGATGGTCACGTTCCCCGTCAACATGTTCCTGGTGGGGAGCGACATCACCGCGATCGAGCGGCAGTTGGACGAGTTCGTCGCCGGCCTTACGCAGTGGCGCCCCAAGGTCACCCAGCCGGGGCTGCTCAAGCCGGCCCAGGTGTCCGTGGAAGGCCAGGGCTACCGGGAATCGGCCGCCGCCCTGAACCGGCTGTTCCTGAAGAACCGTTGGGGCGATGGCCTGCCCCTGCTGCCGCCCACGGAAGACGCGGTGGCCTGGATTCTCCAGGGCTCCGACCGGGCCCGCGACGAGGTGGTGGGCAAGTTCCTGCCCCGCGGGGGGATCGTCACCATCGAGACGGCGGCGGTGGCGCTGGCCATGGCCGGCGGGCGGCCCGAGTATCTCCCGGTGCTGCTCGCGGCCGTGCAGGCGATCTTCGATCCCGGCATGGACCACGACAAGTGGCAGGCCACCTCGGCCAGCACCTTCCCGGTGGTGGCCGTCAACGGGCCGATGGCGCCGCAGATCCGCCTCAACTCCGGCTTCGGGCTGCTGGGGCCGGACCCCGCCCACCCCGCGGGGGCCGGTATCGGCCGCGCCCTGCGGCTGCTCCAGCAGAACGTGGGCGGCGCGCTGCCGGGCTTCGGCACCATGGCCCTGTTCGGCGGCATGCGCTACACCAACGCCGTGTTCGCCGAGGACGAGGCGGGCCTGCCCCAGGGCTGGGCCCCGCACCACGTCGAGCGGCTGGGTCACACCGCGGCCGAGAACGTCGTGACGGTGTATCCGGCCACGAGCGCCGTGAACATCGTGCGGCGCGGCACCGGCAAGGAAACCCCGGACGAGGAGGCGGAGGGCAGCCTCCATCGGATCGCGGGCTACCTGCGCGCCCCGAACGTCCACTACCTGTGGGGCTACGAGGAGGGCGGCACGCCCGGTGCGTTGCTGCTGCCGCGGGTGGTGGCGCGCCAGTTGGCTGGGCTGGGCTGGACGAAGACCAAGGTGCGCGAGTTCCTCTGGGAGCACTCCCGCATCCCCCTCGAGGAGGTCAAACGCACCGGCTTGATGCGCTGGCTCGAGCTGGAAAGCCACGAGTCGATCCTGAAGAACCTCCAGGACCCGATGCCCATCTGCCGCAGGCCGGAGCAGTTGATCCTGCTGGTGGCGGGAGGAGGCCACCCCACCCACGCCTACTGGATGCCGGGGATGGCGAGCAAGGTGGTGGCCCGCCCCATCGAGCTGCCCCGCCGCTGGGAGGCCCTGCTCAAGGCGGCCGAGCAGGAGCTGGGCGAGCCCGTGTAGCCCGGCTGCTTCACCAGAGGCCTCCCGGCGGGAACGTGCCGCGCCTGCGTGGCGGCGCCCGCTTCCTCACCCTCGCGCCGGGCGGCGCGGTCCCTCTCCATCAGGTGGAGAGGGACGGGAGGCCGACCATTTGTCCAAGCGATCTCCCTCCCCGCTTGGTGGGGAGGGGGCAGGGGTGAGGATGCCGCGCAGGTGGGCGGCTACTTGTCCAGCCACACTTCCTGGAAGCGGAAGCGGTTGAACAGCGATTGCGAGGGGATGTAGTTCTTCACGTACGGCCAGTGCGCGTGCAGGAAGGTGCGAAACGCCAGCACGGGGCGCACGACCGCCGCCTGCATATCGAGGTCGATCGCACGCGCCATGGCCAGCCGCTTGGCCTCGTCGGTCTCGGTGGACTGCGCATCGAAGCGCTTCTCCATCTCCGGGTCGCAGAAGTCCGAGTAGTTGCGCTGGGCATGGCAGCGGAAGTTCTCGTCGAAGATCGGGTCGGGATCGTCCACGGAATAGCCGGTCACGTTGGTGGCGAAGCTGTAGTCGCGCCGCGCCATCTTGTTGTACCAGATGGCCGGATCGGCCTCCTCGATCTCGGTCTCGATCCCCACCTTCTTCAGCTCGCCCGCCACGAACACGGCCGGCACCTTGTAGGTATCGACGCCGCGGGTGGACATCTTCACCCGCAGGGGGTTGCTGGGGGAGAATCCCAGCGACTGGAGGATGCGGCGCGCTTCCGCGCGGCCCTGCTCGGGGTCGCCCAACCCAGGCGCCTGGGCCAGTTGCGCCTGGGTCGGGCCCCAGTGGCCGTCGGGCGGGGGCAGCAGCACGCCGGCCTTCACCCCCACGCCGCCGAACACCGTGCGGTTGAACGCATCGCGATCCAGGGCCAGGTTGATGGCCTGGCGGACCTTCGGGTTGTCGAAGGGGGGTCGCGTCGCATTGATGAGGATGTTGACGTTGCTGGTGTTGGGCTTCTGCACGAACCTCATCTCAGGCACCGCGGCCCGCAGCGTCTCGGCGACGGGCCGGGTGGTGTCGAGCGGGAAGGCCATGTCGAGCTGCCCGGCCTGCAGCGCGGCCGTGCGGCTGGCGAGGCTCCTGATGATGGTGAAATTCAGCCCGTCCATGTAGGGACGGCCCTTGACGAAGTAGGCCGTGTACTTCTCGAGCTCGATCTTCTTGCCGCGGTCGTACTGTTTCAGGCGGAACGGGCCCGTGCCGATGGCGGTCCGCCGCAGCTCGCTGGTGTTCACGTGGGCCGGGTACACCGGCGAGTAGCCGCCGGCGAGCATCATCACGAGGGCCGGCTGGCGCCGCTTGAGCTGAAAAGTCACCTCGTGATCGCCGTTGGTCGTGATTTCGCGCACGTTCGCGTACCAGCCCTTGCGCGGATTGAGCCGCAGCCGTTCCCTGGCGGCGCCGCGCACCACGTCGAACGTGTGCTTCACGTCGTTGCTGGCGAAGGGCTTGCCGTCGTGCCAGGTCACCCCGCGGCGGAGGAAGAACGTGAGCGCGGTGTGATCGGCGTTCCAGCTCCAGCGTTCGGCCAGCTCGGGGATCACGGCATCGGGCCCCTCCACCGATTTGAACGGGTCGTAATAGACGAGGTTGTTGTAGTGGGCACTGACGGAGAACATCGTATCGTTGGTCGATTCTTCATGGATGGACAGGCTGGGCGGGTCGCCCCGCACGGCGCTGCGCAGGACGCCGCCGTACTTCTGGCCCCACGCCACCGAGGCGGCGCTTAGGATGATCAGCATGCCGATGCTTATGGTCTTCACGCCATGGCTCATGGTCGCCCTCCCCTCGTCCCCACCGTTGGCTCCTTTCGGTACACGGCCGCCCACGCCCCGACGCCCGTGACGCGGGAACGCAACCGTCCCCGGCGGCTCCTCTGCGGCGCACGCGCGCCGATCCACCTAACCACGACCGGGCGTCCGGCGCCAGCGAAATGCGGGCGGGCGGGTTACCCCCACGCGGAGCGCCGAACCGGAGCGGAGGGGTCGGGCCGCCGGCTGGTGCGGCCGAGGCGCCCGTCAGCGCCGGAAGTGAGCCGAGCCCTCCCGCGAGGCGCGAGCGACCCGAGGGGGGCCGATCGTTCGGCTGGCGCGTGAGGAAAAGACCCGCAGACCCGCGGGAGGGACGCGGGTCTGCGGGGTGGCCGCGGCGCGGAAGGGGAAGTGCACCGCGCCGGGCACGACCGTTGGCCTGCCAACCTCGGAACCATTCCGGCTCCCGTCACCACCTTCAGCCGGAACCTCCTTCGCGGACGGGCCCTTCGGCCCGCCTCCGTCGCGCCGCCGGGGGACACGGGGGTCGCCCCCCTCGCTGCATGCCCATCACCCGCCGCGTGTGACGACCCCCCGCTCGTGGCGCGCCCTACTCTCGCGCATCCGCAAAAGGTTCGTTATAGGACATCCGAAATATAACATTAAACGGAATGCGGACGCAAGTGGGATCTTTCTGGAGGGGAAGCCGCCCTTTTTGGCGACACCGTCCCCGGGGCCAACGTCGCCACGGCCGCGGGAAATGCCCGCCATCGCTGGGGCTTGCTGGGGGTCTCCGCCGGGGCGGTGGCGGCGCTCTCGCTGGTGGCGATCGTCGCCGTAAGCGTCAGTGCCGAAACGGCATTCGGCTGGAACCGCTGGCCCAACATGGCGCCCCAAGCGGCGGCGGCGCTGCTCCTGCTCGGGGCGGCCACGTTTGCCTACGCCCTGGCCGGTTCCTTGCGCGCATCCGGCCGGACGCCGGGCTGGCTGGCACCCGCGGCGGGGTTGACCCTGCTGAGCCTGTGCACGGCTCTCGCGCTCGCCCTGGAGGCGAACCAGAGTCTCGTGTTGTGGCGGGATACCGCGGCGAGTTCACGGGGAGTCCGAACAGCTCTGCAGCGGAACGTGGAGAATTCCCTGCGTGTCGTCGAGCGGATGGTGGGCGAATGGAGCGCCCGCGGGCCTGATCCGGAAGACGGATTCCTGCCGGCGACCCGCGCACGGGTGCGGGACTATCCCGTGTACCGGGCAATTCTGTGGGAAGATTCCAGCGAGCGCGTACGCAGTGTGGTGTCGCCCCTCGCTGACGGAAGGATCTGGGCACGCGAGCAGGGAACGATGCCCGGCTCACGCCCACCTTCGCTGCCGCTCGACGCACGGGGCGCGTGCAGCTTTCCCGCCGCACATCCCTCATTCCGGGGGGCCCCGCGATGCTGGCGGTTGCGCCGCTCCGCCGCGCGGGCAGGTTCGATGGCTTCCTGATCGGCATCGTCGATGTGGACAGACTGTTCGGTTCCCTGCTCTCGCAGGAGGAGCGGCAGCGCTACGACATGGCGGTCTACGATGGCAGGGAGCCGCTCTATGCGACCCCAGGGTTCGATCTCCGGGGTGCAGGCCCAGGAGCCGTGGACGCGGCGTTGATCGTGGAGAACGCCTCGTGGCGCTTGACGCTGCTCCCCACGCCCAAAGCCAGGGCCGAAGCCGAATCGGCCATTCCGCCGCTGGTGTTCGGCTCGGGACTCGCCCTTGCCGTGCTGCTGACGCTGACGGTGCATTTCATGCTGGCTGCGCGCTTGCACTCGGCAACGCTGCTGCTCGCGAACCGGGAGCTGCACCGTCAGATGCAGGCCGAGATCGAGCTGCGACGCAGCAATACCTCCCTGGCCACGCTCAACGCCCGGCTCGAGCAGGAAGTCGCCGAGCGCGCCCGCGCGGAGGAGCGGTTCCGGCTGGGGATCGAATCCGCGCCCAACGCGATGGTGATCACGGATCGGCAGGGCCGGATCGTCCAGGTCAACACCCAGACCCTGCGCTGGTTCCGGCACGAGCGGGCGGCGCTGATCGGCCAGCCCATCGAGATGCTGATTCCCCCCCGATTCCGGGAACAGCACGTCGGCCATCGGGAGGGCTACCAGGCCGCACCCACGGCCCGACCGATGGGGGTCAAGCTGGAGCTGTACGCCCTGCGCGGCGACGGCACCGAGTTCCCGGTCGATGTCTCCCTCAGTCCCATCGAGCTGCACGAGGGGCTGCGGGTGATCTGCGCCATCGCAGACATCACCGAGCGCAAGCAGGCGGAAAGCGAGCTGCGCCAGAGCAACACCGCCCTGGCCGCGGTCAACCGCGAGCTGGAGGCGTTCGCCTATGCCGTCTCGCACGACCTGCGGCAGCCGCTGCGCGGCATGTCCGGGTTCGGCCAGGTGCTGCTGGAGGAGTACGGGGAAAGGCTGGACGAGACGGGGCGCTCCTATCTGCAACGCATCCAGGCGGCCAGCAGGCGCATGGGGCAGCTCATCGACGACCTGCTCGACCTTTCCCGCATCACGCGCCGCGAGATGCACCACGAGGAGGTGCGGCTGAGCGAGCTGGCCGAGGAGGTGATCCTCAGCCTCCGAGAGCGGGAGCCCGAGCGCGCCGTCGCGGTGGCGATCGCGCCCGGCCTGGTGGCGCGGGCGGACGCGCGCATGGTGCACATCGTCCTGGAAAACCTGCTGGGCAACGCCTGGAAATTCACCGCCCACGCGCCGCACCCGCGCATCGAGGTGGGAGCGGAGGGAGGCGACGGGGAGCGGGCGTTCCATGTGCGGGACAACGGCGCGGGCTTCGACATGGCATACGCCGGCAAGCTGTTCGCGCCGTTCCAGCGCCTGCACGGCGCCCACGAGTTTCCCGGCGCGGGCATCGGCCTGGCGACGGTGCAGCGCATCGTCAGCCGTCATGGCGGACGGGTCTGGGCGGACGCCGAACCCGGCAAGGGCGCCACCATCCATTTCACGCTCGAACCCCCCACGGAGGCCGGATGACCACCCGCGAGCGGACGATTCTGCTGGTCGAGGACAATCCCGACGACGAGGAGCTGATCCTGCGCGCCCTGCGCAAGAACAACATCGCCAACGAGATCGCAGTAACCCGCGACGGGGCCGAGGCGCTCGACTACCTGCACCGCAGCGTTGCCCACGCGGCGCGATCGGAGGGGTTGCCGCAGGTGGTGCTGCTGGACCTGCGCCTCCCCAAGCTGGATGGGCTGGAAGTGCTGCAGCGCATCCGCAGCGAGCCCAGCACGCACACGCTGCCGGTGGTGGTGCTCACCTCCTCCGACGAGGAGCGGGACATTCTCGGCAGCTATTCCCTGGGGGTCAATAGTTACGTGCGCAAGCCCGTGCAGTTCGCCGAATTCGTGGCCGCGATCCAGCAGCTCGGCATGTACTGGCTGTTGATGAACCGCCCGCCGCCCGCGGAGCGACGATGAGCGGCCGCGCGCCCCATGCCGGCAACGATCCGGCCTGCGGGTCGGCACCCCCACGGGCCGCCCCGGGGCGAGCGCGCGCGCCCGTTCCGCCCCGCCTCAGGCGCAGCCACCCCGCCCCGAAACGGCGGGCCGAGGCGCGGGCGGGCGCGATCCGCAGCGGGGCCGGTGCCATGACCGGCGCGAACGCCTGAACGCGCGGAATTCACGATGAACGACCGCCAGCTTGCCGTATTGATGGTGGAAGATTCGGAGGACGACGCGTTCCTCGTCGCGCGCGAGCTCGAACGCGGGGGCTACCAGCCGCTGATCGAGCGGGTGCAGTCTGCCCGGGCGCTCGCCGCGGCGCTGCCGCGCCGGCAGTGGGACGTGGTGCTCTCCGATTACTCGATGCCAGGCTTCGACGGCCTGGCCGCCTTCCGGATGGTGTACGCCCGCCACGGCCTCGATATCCCGTTCATCTTCGTCTCCGGTGCGATCGGCGAGGCGCGCGCCGTCGAGGCCATGAAGCTCGGCGTGGCCGACTATGTCTTCAAGGACAATCTCGGCCGCCTGATTCCGGCCATCGACCGGGAGCTGCGCGAGGCCGCCATGCGCCGGGAACGGCGCCAGATGATCGCGGCGCTGGAGGCGAGCGAGGCCAACTTCCGCACGGTGATCCGGGATGCCAGCCACGGCGTCGTGGTCACGCGCGGCGGGAGCATCCGCTACTGCAACCAGACGCTGGCGACGATGTTCGGCCACGAGAGCGCGGCGGGCCTGATCGGCACCCGCTACGCCGACCTGATCGCGCCCGAGCATCGGCCGGCCCACGCGGTGGGCATGGCCGGCGGGGAGACGGACGAGGGCTTTCAGCGCCGCGGCGAGTTCCGCGGCCTCCGGCCCGACGGCGCCACGCTCTGGATCGAGGAGCGGGCCCAGCACAGCGTCTGGTTCGGCCAGCCGGCCGTGATCTCCTGGGGTGGTCGACGTTACCGAGCGCAGGCGCGCCGAGGAGGCGCTGCGTACCAGCGAGGAGCGCTTCCGCGGCCTGGTGGAGAACTCCATCCAAGGCATCGCCATCGGCCAGGACTCGCGGCGCGTGTTCTGCAACCGCGCCTTCGCGCGCATGTTGGGCTACGAGCGGCCCGAGGAGCTGATCGGGGAGGATGCTTCGGGCTGGGTTGCGCCCGAGGATCGCCAGCGGCGCCGCGCGCACGACGAGGCCCTGCTGCGCGGCGAGGCCCAACCCGCGCTCGATGCGTTCGCGGGCCTCAACAGGAGCGGCCAGAAGGTCTGGGTCAGGGCGCTGAGCCAGGTGGTGACCTGGGAAGGTCGGCCCGCGCTGCAGGTGGCCTATGTCGATGTGACGCGCAGCCATCAGCTCGAGGAGCACCTGCTGCAGACGCAGAAGCTGGAGGCGATCGGCTCGCTGGCGGGCGGCGTGGCGCACGACTTCAACAACGTGCTGTCCGTGATCCTGAGCTATTCGGAGTTCCTGCGCGATTCGCTGCCGCCGGAGCACTCCGCACAGGGCGACGTGCATGAGATCCTGAAGGCCACCCAGCGGGCGTCCGCGCTCACCCGGCAGTTGCTCGCGTTCAGCCGGCGCCAGGTGCTCCAGTTGCGCGTGCTGGACGTGAACACGGTGGTGCGCGACATGGAAAAAGATGCTGCGGCGCCTGATCGGCGAGGATATCGAGCTGGTGACGACGCTCGACACCGACCTGGGGCGCATCAACGCGGACCCGAGCCAGATCGAGCAGATCATCATGAACCTGGCCGTCAACGCGCGCGATGCGATGCCCAACGGCGGCGCGCTCACCATCGCGACCGGCGTCGACCGGTTCGACGAGGGCCACGCGCAGGAAAATGTCACCGTCGCGCCCGGCCCCTACGCCCGGCTCACCATCAGCGACACCGGCATGGGCATGGACGAAAGCGTGCGGCGGCGCATCTTCGAACCGTTCTTCACCACCAAGGAGGTCGGCAAGGGCAGCGGCCTGGGACTATCCACCGTGTACGGCATCGTCAAGCAGATGGGCGGAAACATCTGGGTCTACAGCGAACCGGGGCTGGGTACCACCTTCAAGGTCTATTTCCCCCTGGCCCGAGCGACCGTGCAGAATGGCGAGGGCGCCCCGCCGGCGCCGCGCGCCGAGGAGATGCTCGGCACGGAGACCATTCTCGTCGTCGAGGACGAGGAAAGCGTGCGCGACGCGGTCTGCCGGAACCTGCGGCGGGCGGGATATACCGTGCTCGACGCACGCGACGGCGTCGAGGCGCTCGCGCTCAGCGCCTCCCACGACGGCCCGATCCACCTCGTGCTGACCGACGTGGTCATGCCCAAGCTGAGCGGAGGGGAACTGGCCAACCGCATCCTGGTCACCCGCCCCGGCGTGCGCATCCTCTTCATGTCGGGCTATACGCGGGACGCCATCGGGCGTCACGGCGTGCTCGATGAGGGGGTGAGCTTCATCGAGAAGCCGTTCACCGCCCGCGCCGCCCTCGCCAAGATCCACGAACTGCTCCATCCGCGTTGAGCGGGCGGAGGCGGACCCGACCGGCCGGCAGCTGCATCGCCCTCCACGGCTGCGCCGCATCGCCAATGGCACCAGGCCCGGTTCCGCTCGCCACCCGTGCGCCGGCGTCGCCGGCCCGCGGCGGTTGGACCGGGGCGACATTGCGCCGACCCCGGTTGCGCCATGGGTGGCTGAGCGCCCCTCACTTTTCTTGGCTGGGTTCATGACCAAGCGAAGGTGCGGGTTTGGGCGGGTAGCAGCAGGCGTATCAAGAAGTGCCACGCTGAACGCAGGAGCTGGCGGATTTCAGCGTTGGCCAGCCGCCCGATG
>JACQKK010000022.1 GCA_016204605.1 Candidatus Lambdaproteobacteria bacterium | reverse complement strand
GGGTGGCGGCAGCAGCAGCCGTGCGGTGCCCGATGCGCCGCGCGGACGGCCCCTTGCACTGCCAACCGCAACCGCTCGCGCCTGGTGGAGGCCCGCCATGAAGATTACCGACGTCACGTTGACCCTGTTCGCGTGGGAGGATCTGCCGGCCCGCAGCTTCGGTCGCCACACCGGCCGCATGGAGGGCGGGCGTTCCGACCTCGGGCTGGTCACCCTCCAGACCGACGAGGGCCCCGCGGGCCATGCGTTCCTCGGCTCGTCGAGCCGGCCCGCCAGCCTCGATGGCGCCTCGCTGATCAAGTTCCTCAAGCCGCTCGTGCTGGGCCAGCACCCGCTGGACCGGGAGCGGCTGTTCGCGCAGATGTCGCACCGCGTCCGCAACACCACCTACCGCTGCATCGGCGCGGTGGACGTGGCGCTGTGGGACCTGGCGGGCAAGGTGGCCGGGCTGCCCATCCACCGGCTGCTCGGCAGCAGCCGCGCTGCGGCGCCCGCCTATGCGAGCTCGGAGGTGCTGCCCTCCAAGGAGGCCTATGCCGAGGAGGCGGTGCGCATCAAGGGGCTGGGCTTCCAGGGCTACAAGATCCACCCGCCGGCCGTCTGGCAGAAGGACATCGAAATCTGCCGCGCCGTGCGCATGGCCGTGGGCGACGACTTCCGGGTGATGCTCGACAGCACCTGGTCCTACCAGTTCCCCGAGGCGCTGCGGGTGGGCCGGGTGCTCGAGGAGCTGAACTACTACTGGTTCGAGGACCCGCTGGACGCGGACGACATCAGCAACTATGTGAAGCTCAAGCAGAAGCTCGATATCCCGATCCTGGCCACGGAGTACTCCCCGGGCGGATTCCAGTCGTTCGCGCCGTGGGTCATCATGCAGGCCACCGACTTCCTGCGCGGCGACGTGGCGGTCAAGGGCGGCATCACCGCGCTGGTCAAGATCGCGCACCTGGCCGAGGCGTTCCATATGAACGTCGAGGTGCACCATGGCGGCAACTCCCTCAACAACGTCGCCAACCTGCACGTGATCCTCTCCATCCCCAACACGGAGTTCTTCGAGGTGCTGCTGCCCGACGCGACGCAGAAGTACGGGCTGGTCGAGGACATCGCCGCGGACAAGAGCGGCCTGGTCCGCGTGCCCGAAGGGCCGGGGCTCGGGGCGAAGATCGATTTCGACCTCATCAAGCGCAAGACCACGGCCGTGCTGAAGTAGGCCGGCGGCCGACCTGCGGCCGTGTGGGACTTATCGGTTCCCGTCTCGCCCTGCGGGCTCCCCGCCCCATCCGGTGGGAGCGGGAAGGGCGAGAGGAGGGCGCTTGCAGGGATCGCGCGATGGAGCTGTTCGTGGTCAAGGTGCCGTCCCGCTACGCGGCGGAGCTGTGGACGCCCGCCCCCGAGCGCGAGCTGTTCTTCGTCGAGTACGACGACAAGCCCGAGTGCAGGCGCGGCGACGCCGTGGCGCTCGAGCTCGACGGGCGCATCGTGGGCCAGGCCACCGTGGCCTACCTGGTCGCCCCCGGCGCCCAGTTCCAGACCTGGCGCCTGTTCTGGACGCCCGCCAGCTTCATCCCCTACAGCTAACCCGCGACCTCGCCCGCTGGCCCCATAGGCGTTAACCTATGGCTTGCGTGTGCTCCTGTGGCTCATCCGCGGGTCGCGCGGCGAACAGGCGTGACGTGGGCTTTTCGACCTGCGCGTCCCCACCCCTGCCCCGCCCCACCTGGTGGGGCGGGGTGTCCGCAGGACGGGGCGGGGACGCGGAAAGCCGCTCCCCTCGCAGTGTCCCGCCCGCTTTTTCCGTCGGGATCGAGACGGAACTGGTCCAGGGGGAACGCCCCCGTCCGCCCCGATCGTTTTGCGACTTGGCTTTCGCCGCAAGGTGCTGTATTCCCGAGAGTGCATCCCGGCAAGATTGATGCCATGAGGCGTGGCCCGGCGCGGTGGGGCGGGGGCGGGAAGCGGGCACGCAGGCGAATCCGGAAGGATGGTGGCCGATGGCGCTGAACCTGAAACTTCAGATGCGGCTGAGCCAGCAGCTCATCATGACGCCGCAGCTCCAGCAGGCCATCAAGCTGCTCCAGCTTTCCCGCAACGAGCTGGAGGAGCTGATCGAGCAGGCGCTGGTCGAGAACCCCGTGCTGGAGGAGGGCGCCGACCCCGCGGAGCCGGAGCCGGCCACGGAGGAGCCCATCGCCGCCAGCCAGACCGTCGATGCCGCCGAGGACGTGGCGACCGAGGCCGGCCATCCCGAGAACGACCTGGAATGGCAGCAGTACGTCGCCTCCGGCAGCGGCGTGATCGCGGAACGCTCGCCGCGCGGCGATGACGACGCCCCCGGCATCGAGGCCACCCTGGCCGACGCCGATACGCTGCGCGACCACCTGATGTGGCAGCTCGAGATGGCGCCGCTCAGCCCGATCGAGATGGAGATCGGCGAGCACCTGATCGGCAACCTCGACGACGACGGCTATCTCACCCTGAGCGTGCAGGAGCTGCTGGAGCTGAACCCCGATCTGCACCGGCGCATCGAGCAGGGGTTGCGGAAGGGCCAAACCCACCTGCCGCCTCCCGCCGACTGCGACCCGGGCGTGTTCACGAGCAAGCACGCCTCCGCTCAGCCGCTGGAGACCAGCCGCGGCCGGAAGAAGAAGAAGGCGCCGCCCACGTTCGTCGAAGAGGAGGCGGCGCCGGCCCCGCCAGCGGCCGATCCCATCAAGGTCAGCCCCAAGGCCTGCGGCGCAGTGGAGGCCGTGCTGCGGTACTTGCAGACCTTCGACCCGATCGGCGTCGGCGCACGCGACCTGCGCGAGTGTCTGGAAATCCAGCTCCGGGCGATGGGGCTGGCGGAGGCGCTCCCGCTGCGCATCGTGCACAACGACCTGAAGCTGCTGGAAAACAAGGACCTGCGCCGGATCGCCCGCCGCAACAAGGTCGAGGTCGAGGAGGTCGTCGAGGCGTACAAGTTGATCATCTCCCTCGAGCCCAAGCCGGGCCGGCCCTACAGCGGGGAGCGCCCGCAGCACATCATCCCCGACGTGTTCATCTTCAAGTTCAGCGATACCGCCACGGAGGCCGAGGATCGCGTGGGGCAGTACCGGATCGTGCTCAACGAGAGCGGCCTGCCCCGGCTGCGCATCAACGATTTCTACCGCGACCTGGCCGAGCGCAGCGCCCGCGATTCCTCGCTCACCCAGGAGTACATCGTCGAGAAGATCAAGGCGGGCAACTGGCTGATGAAGAGCATCGAGCAGCGCCAGAAGACGATCTTCCGGGTCACCAAGAGCATCCTCAAGCACCAGTACGAGTTCTTCGAGAAAGGCATCAGCTTCCTGCGGCCGCTGGTGCTGAAGGACGTGGCGGAGGACATCGGCGTCCACGAATCCACGGTCAGCCGCATCACCACCAACAAGTACGCGCACACCCCGCAGGGCATCTACGAGCTGAAGTACTTCTTCACCAGCGGGATCGACCAGGGTCAGGGCGAGGTCATCTCCTCGAAGAAGATCAAGGACATGATCCAGAAGATCATTGCCGCCGAGGACAACCGCGAACCCCTCACCGATATCCAGATCGCCGAGCGGCTCTCCAAGGCCAACAACATCAAGGTCGCCCGGCGCACCGTCGCCAAGTATCGCGAGGCCTTGAACCTGCTCCCCTCGAACAAGCGCAAGCAGTTGTTCTGAGCCCAGCCCCGCCGGCGGGCGGGCTCGGATTCCCGCCTCACTTCGCCACCCACACCGCCGTCAGCACCTGCCGCCCTTCGGCGCGCCAGCGGCCCGGCCCCACCGTGCCGGGGGGGAAGTGCGGGCCGCACGCGCGTTCGAGGCGCCAGGCGAACGTGCCCGCGCCGGGCGAGCTTGCGCCTTCGCCCGCGGGGAACTCGATTCGCGCATCCTGAAAGCCGAGGAACATCCCCGTGGCCGGGTTGAGCGCCTTGTAGACGCTCTCTTTCGCGGAGAACACCAGCGCGAAGCGCAGGTCCCAGGCCTCGGGCGGCAACGCCGCGCGCTCCGCGCGCTCCTCGGGGCGCAGGATGCGCTCGACCAGCCGCGCGGAGGGCACGCGCTCGCTCTCCAGGTCCAGCCCGAGCCCGTGGTAATCGGCCGCCCAGGCCACGGCGGCGGCGGCCATCTCCCGGGTGTGGCTGAGCGAGCCCACCACGGCCTCGGGCCAGCGCGGCGCGCGGCCCAGGCCGCGCAGCAGGGGCAGCGTGGTGGCGTGGGCCACCCCCAGCCGTGCGAGGGCCTCCCGCGCGCAGGCCCGGCCCAGCGCAAACTGGTGCGCCCGCTCGGGCGAGGGGGCGGCGCCCAGCAGCGCCCGCTCCGCCGGCAGCACGGGCAACTCCACGCCCGACTCGAAGCGACGGAGGGCGAAGGCCACCCCGGCCGGAAACGGGGAAGGCCATGGCGAGTGTTCCTCCGGGGCGTGCGATCGCATCGGGGGCGGGAGATCGGGCGCCGGGGCGCCGCGCGGGGCCCGGCATGGTTATTGATTTGCTTCCCTGGAACCGAGTGCGCGGTCAACCAGCAGCCAGGGGGCAACGCAATCCGTGCGCCACAGCATGACCAGATGCGGCCTGGCGGGCTGGTCGGCAGCTTTTGCCCTGGCGGCGGCACTGTTTGCCGCGCCGGCGGGCGCCGTGGACAACGGCGGGCTCGGGCCGCTGCCCATCCGCAACCAGTTTCCGCCCGGCCTGCCGTACCTGAGCTACCAGCCCGAGCCCACGCCGACCCTGGCCGATGGCGGCTTCCGCATGCTGTACCAGTACGCGATCGCCAACACGTTCGTGAACACGCAGTCGCCCGACAAGAGCCCGCCGGCCTGCCCGCCGGACTCTCGGCCCAACTGTACCATCACCGGCACCGAGGTGGGCCAGGGGCTGACGGCCGCGAACTTCCCCGCCACCGGCTACGGCGCCTACCTCGACATGGAGGTGGAACGGCACCAGCTCTCCTTTCGCTATGGGCTCTTCTCGGCGCTCGAGCTGGGGCTGGACCTGGCCTGGCTCAACTTCGGCGGCGGCCGCATGGACGGTTCCATCGAGGACGTGGAGAAGCGCTTCGGCGCCTTCAACGAGTCGCGCGCCTTCTCCGATCGCAACCGGTTCGACTACTACCTCTACCGCAACGGGGAGGCCATCCACGCCACCTCGCGCCCCGCCGGCGGATTGATGCAGGACCCGGTCTACCACGTCAAGTGGGGCTGGAGCGACGGGGGAGACTACCTGCCCGCGATCTCGGTCAAGCTCTCCTACAAGCAGCCGCTCGACGGCTCGCCGAGCCCGACGCGGCAACTGGTGAGCAGCGGCCGCAGCGACACGGGCGGCTATCTGCTGCTCTCGAAGGCCATCGGCAACTGGGTGGGCCACTTCCAGTTCGGCAGCACCCAGCTCGGCATCCACCGCGAGCAATACTCCGAGCGCCTGCTCAACAAGACCTTCGCGCTCGAATACCGCACGGACAGCTCGAACTCCTGGCTGCTGCAGATCGCCACGCAGAGCAACATCTTCCGCAAGCGGCAGGGCTCGTTGGTGGACAACGACTTCCTGCTCTCCCGCGCCACCGACGTGCTGATCGTGGGCCACAAGTTCAAGGGCGACCGCACCCTGTTCGATTTCGGGGCGGTCGAGGATTTCAACTCGAGGCTCAACGAAACTGATATCGTGTTCTTCCTGGATCTGGGGTGGCAATGGTGACCACGCGCCGTCCTCCTTCCGCCGCGCCGCTGCGCGCCCCCCACCGGGCGCGGGGCTGTTCGCTCGCCCGGCCTGGGCACGAGCCGCGGGCGCTGCCGCGGCTGGTGCTGGCCTGCGCCGCGGCGCTCGCGCTCGCCGCCCTGCAGGCCCCGCCGGCCCTGGCCCAGAACCAGACCTTCACCTTCCTCACGGCGAAGCAGGGGATGCTGGACACCGGCGCCTCCAACGACTCGCTGCTCCGCGACCTGGAGGCGCAGCGCGGCGCGGTGCAGAATGGCGACCGCAAGGCCCCCTTCCGGGGTGTGGAGCTCGAGCTGTACGTGATCCCCCAGGACGTGCTCGGGCTCGGCCTCAGCGTCGAGAGCTTCGAGTACTTCAAGGAATACAAGTTCGGCTCCCCGACCGCCGAGGAGCTGCAATTGCACGCACGGGCGCTGCTCTACACCCTCAAGGCCTACCTGCGGCTGGGCTTCATCCACCTCTATGCCGGCGCCGGGAGCGGCAGCATCTGGGTGAAGTACAGCGAGGATGTCGCCCAGAAGAAATTCTCCGATTCCCCGCCCAACGTCTGGAGCGGGCGCGTGGGCTTCCGGGTGCTGCTCGGTCGGATCGCGCTGCTCTACGAGCGGGGGCAGATCAATGCGCCGCTGCGCATCGAGGCGCGTCCCAGCCGCCCCCGCCTCGAGCTGGGCGGCACCTACGACGCCATCGGCATCTCCATCGGCTTCTGAATTCCCTCGCGCCGGAGCCGCCGCCGGAAGTGGGTCCGTTGGAAAGTAGCCGCTCCTGCCGGCGGCCCATACGCGTCGACGTACTGCCCTCCGGTGGGTGGCTTCTGCGAAGTCACGATTCCCGGCGTTCCCCGGGAATTGAAATGTTCGGATCGGACTTTTCTCAGCGCCTGAGGCTGAAATTCGCGCGGTGCGCGGCTTTCGGCGTCCCCACCCCGTCCTGCGGACACCCCTCCCCACCTGGTGGGGAGGGGCAGGGGTGGGGACGCGCACGTCGAAAAGCCCACGTCACGCCTGTTCGACGCGCGACCCGCGGATGAGCCACAGGAGCACACG
>JACQKK010000192.1 GCA_016204605.1 Candidatus Lambdaproteobacteria bacterium | reverse complement strand
GGTGCGGGACGACTTTGGACTTGCCCTGCCCCCGCCACACCAGGAAGTGGGGCCTGCCCTTCCGCCGCCTCCCTCTCTTGAAAGGAGAGGGCGGGCCGGGGAGGGCATACGTGTTAACCTTGTGCGGGAAGCATGATGATTACCCGGCGCTGGCGATCGCTCTGGGCCATGTAGGATTTGACAAGTACCGTTTCGATCCCGACGGAAATAGCGGGCGGGAAACTGCGAAGGGAGCGGCTTTTCGCGTCCCCACCCCGTCCTGCGGACACCCCTCCCCACCTGGTGGGGAGGGGCAGGGGTGGGGACGCGCACGTCGAAAAGCCCACGTCACGCCTGTTCGACGCGCGACCCGCGGATGAGCCACATGAGCACACGCGAGCAATAGGTTAACGCCTATGGCCGGGGAGGTTGAGGCCGCCCGCACGAGCGCTCCTTTCCAAACTGACCCACCACCATCCATGGATTCGCCCAAGATCAGGACATTACGTCTCTGGGGCGGGTCACATTGCCCCGCAGGCGCCGCCCTTCGCTGCCGAATTGTGGCGGAAATACCCCGGCCCGATCAGGCAACTCGTTGATGTAGAAACAGAAAACAATCGGACGGGCGCTGGTGCCGGCCTTGCAGCAGGAGCAGGATACACAGGCGCTGCCCGTTGCCGTCGGCTTGGGTTGCGGCAGCGACCTGGTGCGTTGAGATGCAGCACCGCGCGGTTCGATCAGGAGGCTTGCGCCATGAAACGACCCACTCCCGCCCCGACGCCCGCTCGCCCGGCGCGCGTGCCGCCGCCCTATCCCGGCATTCCGACGACGCTCGACGGCACCGGCGCGGTGGTGTGGGTGGAGACCCATATCAGCCAGGGTGCGTGCGCCTACCCGATCACCCCATCGACCAACATGGGCGTGCAGTTCGCCCAGGCGGTGGCCGGCGGCGCCCGCAACCTCTGGGGCGAGCCGCTGGCGTTCCTCGAATCGGAATCGGAGCACTCCTCGGCTTCGGCGGCGGAAGGGTTCGCCCTGGCGGGGGGCCGCGTCACGAACTTCACCTCGGGGCAGGGGCTGGTGCTGATGCAGGAGGTGCTCTACGTCATTTCCGGCAAGCGGCTGCCGGTGGTGTTCAACATCGGGGCCCGCGCCCTGACGAGCCAGGGGCTCAACGTCCATGCGGGCCATGACGATGTGATGGCCGTCGCCGACGCCGGCTGGGGCATGCTCTTCGCGCGCAACGCGCAGGAGGCCGGCGATCTGTGCCTGATTGCCCGGCGCACGGCGGAGGCCACCGAGACGCCCTTCTTCAACGTCCAGGATGGCTTCCTCACCACCCACACGCTGGAATCGGCGCGGCTGCCGGAGGAAGCGCTGATGAAGGAGTACATCGGCGCGCCGGGAGAGCGGCTGCAGGCGCTGTTCGATCCCAAGCGCGGCCTGATGTCGGGCGTGGTGCAGAACCAGGACGCCTACATGCGCGGCAAGATCGCCCAGCGCATCTACTACGACAAGCTGCACCGGGCGCTGCTGCTGATGATGGAGGAGTATGCCGGGCTGACCGGCCGCCGCTACCATCCCGTCTGCACCTATCGCATGGAGGATGCCGACTACGCCATCGTGGCGCTGGGGAGCATGGCCGAAACCGCCGAGCTCGCGGCGGACCACGTCCGCGCCGCCCGCGGCATCAAGGCCGGGGTGGTGCATCCCACGGCGTACCGCCCGTTCCCGGGCGCGCTGCTGGTCGATCAGCTGAAGCAGGTGCGGGCCATCGCCGTGCTCGAGCGCCTCGATATCCCATCCGCCGAGAACAACCCCCTCACCGCCCAGCTCAAGGCCGCCTTTGCCGATGCCCTGACCGGGCGCGCAGGCTATCCGCTCGTGCACCGCATTCCCGTCGTGGTTTCCGGCTCGGCGGGGCTGGGGGGCCGCGACGTCGGTCCGGGCGATCTCGTCGCCACGTACGAAGAGCTCGCACGGGGCCGCCGCGAGTACTTCTCGCTCAACATCGCCCACCCCACGGCGCTCAAGCCCGCCTCCGTGCCGGATCTGCGACCCAGGGGAGCGTTCAGCCTGCGCGGCTACTCGATCGGCGGGTTCGGCTCGGTCACTACGAACAAGGTCATCGCCGAGGTCTCCGCCGAGCTGTTCGGCGTCCACGTGCAGGCGTACCCGAAGTACGGCTCGGAGAAGAAGGGGCTCCCCACCAACTACTACCTCACCCTCGCGCCCGAACGCATCCGCAGCCACACCGAGATGGACGAGGTGGAGTTCATCCCGCTCAACGACGTGCACGCGATGCAGCTGGGCAACGCCTTCGCCGGCCTCAGCCCCGGCGGCACCGTGTTCATCCAGTGGAAAGGCGCCGACCCGATCGAGCTGTGGAACGGCGTGCCGCCCGCCTCGCAGCGGGCGCTCAAGCGGGCGGGTGCCAGGGTCTTCTACCTCGATGCGGCCCGCATCGCGGAGGAGCAGGCGACCCAGCCCTCGCTGGTGACGCGGATGCAGGGCATCGTGCTGCTGGGCGTGTTCCTGCGCTGCGCCCCCTTCCGGCAGTCCCTCGCGATGGACGATGCGGCCCTGTTCGTCGAGATCGAGAAGGCGCTGCGGCATGCCTTCCCGCGGGTCTCCGACCGCGTGGTCCAGGAGAACCTGCTCTGCGTCAAGCGGGGCTACACCGAGGTGCTGGAGCTGCCGCGCGCCGTGATCGACCGCGCGGGCGAGGGCGATGAAGCGCGCTTCGCCGGCAAGCGCGTGGCCGACGTGATGCACTCGGGCGTCATCACCTGCCACGCCACCGATCCGCTGCCCCTGGTCGTGCGCACGATGCGCGACGCCCATATCTCGGCCATCGTCGTCCTGGACGGCGGCCAGCGCATGGCCGGGATTCTTTCCACCACGGACCTGACGCGGGCGATGGCCTCGACGCAGGACCGCGGCCGGCTCCCCGACGTCCTGCCCCAGCACCTGATGACCAGCGACGTGCTGGTGACCTGGCCCGATGAGCCCCTGGTCGAGGCGGTCAACCGCATGCTCGAGCACCACGTGCACCGGCTGGTCGTCGTGCCCAATCCGCGGGAACGTCTCAGGCCGGTGGGCATCCTTTCCATGACGGACGTGGCCCACGTCGCCGCCTGATCCGCGCGACGCAGCCCGAAGCGAGGTGACCATGAGCACCGAACACGAGCAGGAACCCACCCGGGTGGCGGCGTCCACCTCCGACCGGCCATCGGGCCGCGGCGAGGGGCCGCTGGTCAAGGAATCGGGCATGAACCTGGAGACCCACGGCCCCCATTGGGCGTTCACGGATTTCGATATCGACCTGGACCGCTACGTGGGCGAGTTCAACGAGCAGGTGATCGGCGCCTACGGCCAGGGGGCCGGCGCGGGGCTCCCCGCCGATACGGGCATCGCCCGCTCCGTGGTGCCGCCCGGCACCGGCATCTTCCGCGACTTCTCCCACGTGGCGCCGGAGCTGCCCCGCTTCCTCGCCGAGCGCTGCGTGGGGTGCATGGAATGCGTCACCGCCTGCCCCGATACGGCCATCCTCGGCAAGGTGGCCGAGGAGGACACGCTCGCCCGCACCCGCGCCGACATCGGCGACCCCACCGAGGCAGCCGATTTCGACGCGCACTGGCTCCGCACCACCAAGTTCCACGAGCTGTACGCGAAGAAGGGCGAGAAGGGCGGGATGTTCGCCATCTACGTCGACCCCACCAAGTGCAAGGGCTGCGGGGAATGCGTCACCGTCTGCGGCAGCCACCAGGCGCTGGAGATGGTGCCCAAGTCCGACGCGCTGATCGAGACCTACCGGGCGCGCTACCGGCGCATCAAGGACATGCCCGAGACCCCGGAGCGGTTCGTCGCCCGCAACCTGCCCGTGGACCTGATGCTGCGCGAGCAACGCTGCCTGCTGTTCGTTGGCGGCGGCGGCTCGTGCGCGGGCTGCGGCGAATCCACGGCGATCCGCATGCTGCTCGCCGCCACCGGCGCCCACTACACGCGCGAGGAGATCGGCATCGTGGCCGCCACCGGCTGCAACACGGTGTACGGCTCGACCTACCCCTACAACCCCTTCGCGCTGACGTGGACCAACTCGCTGTTCGAGAACGCCCCGGCCGTGGCGATGGGCATCCGCACCCGCTGGGAGCAGAACGGCTGGCACAAGAAGCGGCTGTGGGTGCTGGGCGGCGATGGCGCCATGTACGACATCGGCTTCCAGTCGCTCAGCCGCATGCTCGCCTCCGGGATGGACATCAAGGTGCTGGTGCTCGATACCCAGGTCTACTCGAACACCGGCGGGCAGGCCAGCACGGCGAGCTTCGGTGGGCAGATCGCCAAGATGGCCCCCTGGGGTCGCGAGCAGCCCGGCAAGATCGAGAACCGCAAGGAGCTCTCGAACATCGCCCTGATGCACCCCAACGTGTACGTCGCCCAGACCTCGACCGCGTATGTCACCCACTTCGTGCAGGCCATCCGCGAAGCCAATGCGTTTCCCGGGCCGGCGCTGGTCAACGTCTACACCACCTGCCAGCCGGAACACGGGGTGGCCGATGACCTCTCCCAGGAGCAGAGCCGCCGCGCCATCCAGAGCCGCGCCTTCCCCCTGTTCGTGCACAATCCGGGTCGCGGCGAGAGCCTGAAGGAGCGCATCTCGATCCGGGGCAACCCGGCCATGACGGAGGACTGGCCCAACGATCCCAAGACCGACAAGCCCTATACCTTCGTCGAGTTCGCCCGCAGCGAGGGCCGCTTCGCCCAGCACTTCAACCGCGACGGCGAGCCCAGCGAGCACCTGCTGGCGACCCAGGCCGACCGGCTCCGCAACTGGCACCTGCTCCAGGAGCTCGCTGGCGTGAGGAAGTAGCGACTGGGGCTCCCGGAATGCCCCGCAGTGCGGTGCACCGCCACCCCTGGTCACCCTCCCATAGGCAGGCTATCCTGTCCGGACGAGGCGTATTTGACGGGGAGGGCAGATGGGCGTCGAGCGGGCTGTCACCCAAGGGGTCGAGGTCGCCGCGGAGGGGTTTTTCATCCCCGAGCAGTCCGACGCCAACAACGGCCGGTACACGTTCGCCTACCGCATCCAGTTGCGGAACCTGGGCGAGCGCACCGTGCAGCTCATCAGCCGCCACTGGATCATCACCGATGGCGATGGCTCGGAGCGCCACGTGCGCGGAATGGGGGTGGTGGGCGAGCAGCCCACGCTCGCGCCGGGGGGCAGCTACGAGTACATGAGCGGCTCCCAGATCTCCCACCCCATGGGCACCATGCACGGCACCTACCAGATGCAGACCGACACGGGCGAGTCCCTCGAAGTCGAAATCCCCTGCTTCACCCTCGCCGTCCCGGGCGTGGCCAACTGAGCCCCACACCTCCGCATCGCCCGCCCGGATTCACAGCACGCGATACTTCCGCACGAACTCATCGTCGATGGTGACGCCGAGCCCCGGCCGGTCGGGCACCGCGACGTGGCCCTCGACCAGCGGGAAGCCCTCGTGGGCCAGCTCGTGCAACAGCGGGTTGTGGGCCAGCGAATACTCGAGGATGAAGGCGGCGGGGGAGACGGCGGCGATCTGCATGCCGGCCGCGAACATCAGCGCGCCGCCCCAGATGTGGGGCGCCAGGCCGAGCTGCCACGCGGCGGCGAGGGCGGCGATGCGCATGCACTCCGTGATCCCGCCGCAGATGGCGAGGTCGGGCTGGAAGATATCCACGGCGCGCCGCTCGGCCAGGTCCAGGAAGTCGAAGCGGGTGAACTCGCTCTCCCCGGCGGCGATGGGGATATCGGTCGCGGCCCGCACCTCGGCCATGCCGGCGCGGTTGTCGGCCGAGACCGGCTCCTCGAACCATGCCAGCCGGCTCTCGGCCGCCTCGCGGCAGAAGCGCTTGGCCTCGGCGACGCTGCACGTGCCGTGGGCGTCCACCATGACATCGATCTGCTCGCCGAGCGCCTTGCGTGCGGCGCGCACCCGGCGCACGGAGGTCATGATGTCGCCATCCAGCGCCCCCACGCGCATCTTGACCGCGCCGAAGCCGCCCTGCTTGACGTAGCCCAGCAGTTGCTCGCCGATGGTGTGCTCATCGGCCCAGCCGCCCGAGGCGTAGGCCGGCAGGCGCTCGTGGCAGCGGCCGCCGAGCAGCCGCCACACGGGCACCCCCAGGGCGCGCCCGGCGATGTCCCACAGCGCCATGTCGATCCCGCTGATGGCGCTGATGTGCAGCCCGCGCCGCCCGAGCATCGGGAACACCCGCCCCCGCCGGAGTGCATGGCCCGCGCGGCGGCCGTTGTACATCACCTCCCAGAGCCGGGCGATGTCCCGCGCGTCCTGGCCGATCAGGTCGGGCGCCAGCTCCTGCTCGATGATGGCCTTGAGCGCGTGGTAGACCCCCATCGCGCCCACGGACGACTTGGCTTCGCCGTGGCCCACCAGGCCGTCGTCCGTCTCGATCCGCACCAGCATCGTATCGAACGAGACGCTCGGCCCGAAGTCGCTCACCGAGACCTTCTCCTTGGGCACCGGCACCTTGAGCCAGGTGGCGCTGATCGACTTGATCTTCATAGGCGAACCTCTCGGTGATGTGGCGCGTCGCGCATGGACGCGGGTGGGGGCGCCGGCGCTCAGCCCAGGATACCCGCCTGCCGCAGCCGCCCGATCTCCGCCGGGGGCAGGGCCAGCAGCTCGGAGAGCACGGCGTCGGTGTGCTCGCCCAGCAGCGGCGCGCGACCCCGGGTGCCGCTCGGGCGGCGGGTGAGGCGCCAGGGGACGCTGGCGAGGGGCAGCGTGCCGACCTCCGGGTGGGGCCAGCGCTCCCAGAAGTGGCGCGCGGCCAGGTGCGGGTTCTCGGTCAGGTCCTTGCCGTTCAGCGAGGGGAAGGCCGGCACGCCCGCCGCCTGGAGGCGATCGGTGACCGCCCACTCGTCCTGGCCCGCGCACCAGCCGGCGAGCAGGGCATCCAGCGCGTCCTCGTTGGCCTTGCGGGCGGCCGCATCGCGGAAGCGCGGGTCGCCCGCCAGATCGGGCCGGCCGATCGCCCCGCACAGACCTTGCCACTGGGCCTCCCTGGCCACCGCGATCGAGACCCAGCGGTCGTCGCCCGCGCAGCGGTAGACGTTGTGCGGCGCCCAGAACGGGTCGCGGTTGCCCATCGGCTGGTGGGGCGGGTTGCCGAGGGTGTGGTTCATCCAGCCCTCGAAGCCGGAAGCGGCCATCGCCTCCCACAGCGAGACGTCGATCTCCTGGCCGCCGCCGTGGCGCCGGCGCGCTTCGAGCGCGGCCACGATGGCGAAGGCGGTGTAGCCGCCGGCGTTGGGGTCGCCGTAAGCGGTACCCACCTCCCCGGGCTGGCCCGGCCGGAAGCCGGTGGCGAGCGAGATGCCGGAGAGGGCAGTGATCGGGCCGCCATAGCCCATGTAGTTCTTGAGCGGCCCCGTCTGCCCGAAGCCCGAGATGGTGGCCACGATCAGCTCCGGCTTCATGGCCAGCAGCGCCTCGGCCCCCAACTCCAGCCGCTCCATCACGCCCGTGCCGAAGTTGCTCACCACCACGTCGCATTCCGACGCCATGCGCTTGACCAGCGCCCGCCCCTCGGGGGTCGAGAGCTTGACCGAGACGCTGCGCTTGCCCTGGCCCAGGTGGTTGAACGCGCCCGAGCGGTTGACGCCGGGAGCCATGCCTTTGGGGTAGTAGGCGCGGCGGAAGCGGTCGGGTCGGTCCGCCGATTCCACCTTGATCACGTCGGCGCCCAGGTTCGCGAGCAGGAAGCAGCAGTGCGGCCCCGCCCAGACCCAGGTCAGGTCGAGCACCCTCACCCCCGCCAGCGGCGGCGGCGGCGTCCCTTCGGCGCCGGCGGACAGCGGCGTTCCGGTTGCCGGGCGTGCCGACGGGGCGCCCGGCGCGCCCGCCGTGCCAGGTGCCGGGAACAGCCGGCCGGCGCCCTGGGCGGCCTCGGCATCGGCCTCGCCCAGCCGCGGCGCCGGGCCGCGCAGGCGCCACCACTTGTGGCGCAGCAGGTAGGGAGCGCCGGGCACCATCAGCTCGCCCACCACCGGATGCCGATGGGGCGTCGGATACCCGCGGGCGCGCAGGTGCTCGTCCTCCAGCAGTTGCGGGTAGGTGTAGGCCCGGGTGCAGCAGATGCGGCGCACCTGGCAGGCGCGGAAGATGTCGGCGGCGTTCCACCCGGCCACCCAGGGCTCCAGGTGGCGGCGCAGCTCGACCTCGTGCTCGGCGCGGGTCTCGCGCGTCACCCAGCGCTCGTCCTGTGCCCAGGCCGGGTTGCCCATCAGCTCGACCAGGCGCGCCCACTGATCCTCCTCCGAGGTGAACAGGAACACCTGGTTGCCGTCCTTGCAGCGGAAGAAGCCGTTGGGGGCGACGCTGCGGGTCTTGAGGCGCGATTCCACCTTGCCCGTGTAGACGTAGCCCGAGGTGGGCCGGCCGATGATGGTGGCGACGATCTCCTGCACCGAGAAGTCGATATGCTCGCCCACGCCGCTGCGCGCGGCGCCGAAGTGGGCGGCGAGGCCGGCCACGGCCGCGTGGGTGCCCGCCTGCACGAACGCGTGCTGGCCGAACGGCTTGATGGGCGGCAGCGCCGGGTCGATCCCGGGGCCGGGACAGATCGAGCCCCAGCCGCCGCCGTGGGCCAGGTTCAGCTCCTCCGCCGCGCAGTCGGCATAGGGGCCCGTCAGGCCGAAGGGTGTGATGGAGACCATCACCAGCCGCGGGTTCAGGGTCGCCAGGCGCTCGAAATCGAGCCCCTGCGCCGCCATCTCGCGGCGGGTGAGGTTGTGCACGAGGAGATCCGCCCGCGCCGCCAGAGCGTCGAGCGCGGCGCGACCGGCCGCGCTGGTGAGGTCCGCGGTCAGGCTGCGCTTGCCGGCGTTCAGGTAGAGGAACGTGCCGCTCGCCTCCAGCTGCGGCCGGCCGCCGGGGAAGGGCCCGCGCCGGCGGGCGGGGTCGCCAGCCGGCGGCTCGATCTTCACCACGGTCGCGCCGAGGTCCGCCATCAGCTTGCCCGCCAGCGGGGCGGCCACGCCGCCGCCCAGCTCCAGCACCTGCACGCCCGCCAGTCCCGCGTCCATGCCTGCCGCTCCGTCGGTTCCGTGTCGGCCGCCCCGCTCCGCCCGCGACCACCCGTCGCGGCGCGCCGGCGCACCGGCTCGGGTTATGCGACGAGTACCCCCGTCAGGTCAAGGCCGCGCGCGGAGGGGGCCGGGCACCCCCGTCTCCCTCAGGGCGGGCGGGCCGGGGCGGGTGAAGCCGACAGCACGGCCGCCGGCTTGCGGACGGAAACGCCGGCGCCGCGTCGCGGTTGACGGTATGGCCCCAGTCTCCGTATGATATCTATTTGCCTCCAGCGGATCGGGCCGCCGGCGACTCCGGCCTGCGCAAGCACGCGCACGCGCCGGCCCCGCTGGGCTCACGCATCCGCCGTCCCGGCGCGCTCTTCATCGCCCACGCAGACGATTTCCTATGCTGACCCTGTTGAGAAAACACGCGCAGTCGTGGCTGATCAAGCTGCTGCTCGGCGTGATCGTGGTGACGTTCGTGATCTCGTTCGGGGTCGGCACGTTCACGGCGAACAAGGCCGTGGTGGCGCGGCTGGGCTCCGACGAGATCCTGCTCAACGAGTTCAACCAGCGCTACCAGGAGGAACTGGATGCGCTGCGGCGCCGCTTCCCGGAAAACGCGGAGCAGATCGCCCAGCAGCTCAAGATGCGGGAGAAGGTGTTGGAGCGGATGATCGACCGGCGGCTGCTGCTGGAAGAGGCGGAGCGGGAAGGGCTGCGCATCACGGACCGCGAGCTGAAGGATGCGGTCGCCCGCACCAAGACCTTTCAGATCGGCGACCGCTTCGATTTCGAGACGTACCGCACCGTGCTCTCCCAGAACCGGATGACCCCGGAGTCGTACGAGGAGCGGCTGCGCGAGGATCTGCTGCTGACCCGCTACCAGCGCAGCCTGATGGCGGGCGTGCTGATCGGGGAGCCGGAGATCGACCTGCGCTACCGGATCGAGCACGAGAAGGTCGAGGTGGACTACGTGTACGCGAATCCGGCCACGTTCGAGAAGGGGCTCACGCCGTCGGCCGATGCCGAGAAGGCCTACTTCGAGGCCCATCGCAAGGAGTTCACCCAGCCGCCCCAGTACCGGATCGCCTACCTGGTGCTTTCGGCCGCAAAACTCGAGCAGGGCGTCTCGGTGCGGGACCGGGCGGTGGAGCGCTACTACGAGCTGCACAGCGAGGACGAGTTCTCGACGCCCAAGCGCGTGCGCGCGAGCCACATCCTGAAGCAGGTGCCGCCCGGGGCGACGCCCGAGCAGGAGGCCAAGCTGCGGGAGGCTTTCGCGCCGGTGCTGCAGGAGGCCAGGGCCGGCAAGGACTTCGCGGCGCTCGCCCGCAAATACTCCGACGACCCCTCGAAAGCCAAAGGGGGCGACCTCGGGTTCTTCGTGCAGGCCGACATGGTGCCCGAGTTCGCCGCGGCCGCCTTCGCGCTCGAACGAGGGCAGGTCAGCGAGATCGTGCGCAGCCCGTTCGGCTTCCACATCATCAAGGCCACCGAGATCCAGCCGGCCGTCGTCAAGCCCCTGGCCGCGGTGCGGGCGCAGATCGCGGAGCGCCTCCGGGTCGAGCGCGCCGAGCGCAAGCTCGATCTCGAAGCGGAGCGCCTGCCGCAGCGCATCGAGAAGGAGGGGCTCGAGGCGGTCGCCAAGACGCTGGGCCTCCAGGTCGCCGAGACGCCCTGGTTCGATGGCACCGGCGTGCTGCCCGGGCTGGGCTCCTCGGCCCCGCTGCATGCCCTGCTCAAGGTGCGCAAAGCGGGCGACATCTCCGCCTGGCGCAGGAATCCGCAGCAGGGCCACGTCTTCTTCAAGGTGCTGGAGACCAAGCCCGCACGGCAGAAGGAGCTCGACGAGGTGCGCGCGGAGCTGACCCGCCTGGTGCGCGCGGGGCAGGCCGTAGAGCGGGCGCTCGCCGATGCGCGGGAGGCCTTCAAGACGCTCAGGCAGCCCCAGCAGCTGGCGGCCTACGCCAAGCGCCGGGGGCTGGCGCTGAAGACGGCCACGTTCACGGCCGTGGATGGCTCCCTGCCCGAGCTGGGGGCGAACCGGGAGTTCCAGCAGGCGGCGTTCCGGCTTTCGGCCGAGCAGCCGTTCGGGCTCGGCATCAAGGATCAGCACGCCTACCTGATCCACCTCAAGCGCCGCTACCTGCCGAAGAGCCAGGAGGAAGCGGGGCTCAAGCGCCGCATCGCCGGCCAGATCCAGGGCGAGCTGGAGCGCTACCTGCTCTCCCGTGAAGTCGAACGGCTCAAGACGAAGACCAAGGTGGAGATCGTGGCGCCGGAGCTGATCTCGACGAACTGAGGCGGCCCTTTCCCGGCCGCCACGCCGGCTCGGGTGCATGCGGCGCCTGTGACGCAGCGCGGCAGCGGGTCGATGCCGGGCGCCGCATGCGCCCGAGGCGCCGCTCGGCACCATGGCCGTTCCCCTGCTCCCGGCGGACCTCGCGATGCGTCTGGCCCTGCCCGTGCTCGGCGTGGTGCTGCTCCAGCGGCTGTGGGAGCTGTGGCTCTCGCGGCGGCGCCTGCGCGCGGCCCGCAAGGCGGGGGCGGCGCGCCTGATCGCCGAGCGGGCGTACCCGGTGCTGGTGGCCGTGCACGCGGCCTGGTTCGCGGGGTGCCTGGGCGAAACGCTCTGGCGCCAGCCGCCCTGGCGCCCCGAGCTGGGATGGCCCGCCGCGGCGGCGTGGGCGCTGGCCCTGGCGCTGCGGCTCTGGATGATGGCGGCCCTGGGACCCCTCTGGAACGTGCGGCTGATCGAGCGCCGGGAGCAGCCCATCGTGACGAGCGGCCCCTACCGCTACGTGCGCCACCCCAATTACCTGGCGGTGGTGGTGGAGCTGGCCGCGGTGCCCCTGTTGGTGGGCGCCTACGCCACCGCGATCGCGGGCAGCCTGGCCAACGCCCTCGTGCTGTGGCCGCGCATCCGGCGCGAGGAGGCCTACCTCGCCTCCGTCCCGGCTTGGCGGGCGGCCTTCGCGCGGAAGAAGCGCTTCCTGCCCGGCCTGTTCTGATCCCCAAGTAAGTGTTGAGCGACCCGTCCGGGCCTTGCCGGATGGCATCGCCCTCCAATCCCTCCCGCCTCACCCCGGCCCTCCCCCGCCAGGGGGGCGGGAGCACGGCTCCGGAGCATGATCGCAGACCCGCGAGACGCGCCCGGGACACGGTCCGTTGCGTGTGAGGTCCCGGGCTGGCCAGCAGCGCCGCGGTCGGGCTATGGTGCGGGGGGGGACCGCTCGTGGGCCGCATAGGGGCCGCACAGTCCGGCGGCGGCGCGGTCCCCGGGGGGCCGCCCCGCACGTCGATTCCTCCAGCCGGCGACCATGGCCGATGCGCACCTGCTGCGTCCGCTGATCCAGTTCCCGCGGGCTGAGCGCGCCCGGATCGCCCACGTGATCACGGACCTCGACGGCACGCTCACCACCGCGGGGCGCCTGCCGGCGTGCAGCTACTCCGCCCTCGAGCGCCTCCACCAGGCGGGCTACCGCATCGTCCTGGTGACCGGCCGACCGGCGGGCTGGTGCGACCACTTCGCGCGCATGTGGCCGCTGGACGGCGTGGTGGGCGAGAACGGCGCGTTCTACTTCTGCTACGATGCGGGCGCGCGGCGCATGATCCGCCGCTACTGGAAGGAGCCCCGCCAGCGCGCCGAGGACCGCGCCCGGCTCAAGGCGCTCGGGGCGCGCATCCTGGCGGCCGTGCCGGGCGCCGCCGTGGCCGCGGATCAGGCCTTCCGCGAGGCCGACCTGGCCATCGACGTCCGGGAGGACGTGGCGCCGCTGGCCGATGGCGAGGCGGCCCGGATCGTGGCGCTGTTCGAGCAGGCGGGGGCCAGCGCCAAGCTCAGCTCGGTCCACGTCAACGGCTGGTTCGGCGCCTACGACAAGCTCGCCATGACCGAGCGCCTGTTCGCCGAGCGCTTCGGCACGGCGCTGGCCGACGTCCGCGAGCGGGCGGTCTACTGCGGCGACTCGCCCAACGACGCGCCCATGTTCGCCTACTTCACCCACGGCATCGGCATGGCCAACGTGCGCGCCTTCGCCGCGCGCATGGCGGCGCTGCCCCGCTGGATCACGGCGCGGCCCGGGGGCGAGGGCTTCGCCGAGCTGGCCGAGGCCCTGCTCGCCGCCCAGGATGCGCGTTGACCCCGGGGCGCCTACTCTCATAGGCTGCCCGTAAGCGGTTGCGCATCAAATTGCGACGCTGGTAGAATGGAATTTCAACTATGGACTTGGATCATCGTCGGAACTTGCCTGGCACATGAAGGAGCACCCATACCCAATACAGACAAGAGACAAGGAGGAGAGACTATGGGTACGCGATCGCTCGAATCCGTCCGGCTATTCCCTACGATTACCCTGCTGGCCTGCGGCCTGGGGTTCCTGTTGCTGGCAGGCTGCGGCACCGGCACCAAGAAGAGCGAGCCGGCGCCCGTGACCGTCACGACCGGCAGGTCGACAACGTATGCGCTCACGGAAATCCCGCCCGGCACCACCTGCCCGGCCGGCGGCACCGCCATCGAGTACGGCATCGACGCCAACGGTGACGGATCGCTCACCGGAACCGAAATCAAAGGCACAGCCAACATCTGTAACGGCACCGCTGGATCGAGCGGCGCCAGCGGCAGCGAAGGCGCCACGGGTCCCACCGGCCCGACCGGTCCCACAGGGCCGACAGGAGCCACCGGCAGCAACGGGCTGAACTCGGCCATCTCCGTCTCGGAGGTGCCCACCACGGACACGACCAACTGCCCGCTGGGCAATGGCGGCATCGCCATCGGCGTGGGGCTGGATTCCAATGGTAACGGCATCCTCGATGCCGGGGAAGTCACGGCCACCAGCTACCTCTGCGCCGGCGGCGGCGGCACCGACTCCGTCGCGCTGGCCGCCAATCTGGTGCGGGAAGCCAAGGCCGACCTCGAGGCGATGATGGCGGGCGTCCCGGCTTTCGACTTCTCGGGCGGGCTCGCCGACATCTTCCGCAGGTTCAGCGCGGCCGCGGCCCTGGATGCCACCAACGCCGAGGCCAACTTCTACACGGCGCTGGGGAGCCTGATCCTGTTCGTCGACGGCCCCCAGACCAGCGCCCTGCTGCGGAAATTGAACCTGCTGCGCGCCCGCGATGAGGTGCGGCTCTGCCAGGGCTTCGACCAGCAGACCAGCCCCTGTCCCGTCACGCCCTTCGAGCCGGTCAGTCCGATCATCTTCGGC
>JACQKK010000182.1 GCA_016204605.1 Candidatus Lambdaproteobacteria bacterium | reverse complement strand
TTGGCGCTATCTGGCGCCGACTCAAATCGCTCCCGCTGCCCACACCAACCCGCCACGTCGCGGGGCTGGCATGACTTGGGAAAAAGTTGGGAAAAAGTAAGGAGCGTTCCGGGTCGGCGGCGTGGAGTTGCATTTCGTGCGGTGTTGGGTTAGCGGCAGGGTCAATCGGGAGATGGCGGTGCGCCGGCCCGGAAGCACCCTAGCGGCGGCGCCGTTCGCCACCGCGTCGATCCAGGCGGCGGCCATCCCCTGGCGGGATTGCATTCCCGTGAGCGCTGGTGGTAGAGACGGATGCCGGTGACATCCGGACGACGGAGCACATTGCAGGACGCCACGACGACTTCAGGCTTCCGGCATTTCCAGGGCGCCCCGTGAGGGCGATCGTCCTTCGCGCCCTCCCCGGTGAGCGGCGCAGCGGATCGGGAGATCGCCCGCGATCGGGCCCAGCTACGGATCATCTCAGGAGACGACCATGAACTTCGCGCTGTCCGAAGAACAAGAGATGCTGCAAAAGAGCGCCCGGGACTTTGTGGCGCGCGAGTCGAACCTCAAGCGCGTCCGTGCCTTGCGCGAAGACAAGACGGGCTTCTCTCCCGAGGTCTGGAAGAAGATGGCGGAGCTGGGCTGGCTCGGCATTCCGTTCCCGGAGGAGTACGGCGGGCTGGGGCAGGGGGTCGTCGAAACCATCGTGGTGATGGAAGAGTTGGGCCGTGGCCTGATGCCCGAGCCCTTTCTTTCCACCGTGCTGCTGGCGGGCAACGCGCTGCTGCTGGCGGGGAGCGAAGATCAGAAGAAGGAGTGGCTGCCCAAGATCGTCGAAGGCCAATCCTTCCTCACGCTCGGCTACCAGGAGCGCGACAGCCGCTACGAGCCCTTCTCGGTCAAGACCGAGGCCAAGAAGAAGGGCAGCAAGTGGACCCTGAACGGCGAGAAGGCCTTCGTGCCCGATGCCCACGTGGCGGAGCGCATCATCGTCACCGCGCGCACCAAAGGCAAGCCGCAGAGCCGCGAGGGCGTCGAGATGTTCCTGGTCGATCCCAAGGCCAAGGGCGTCACCCTGACCGACATCCCCTCGATGGACTGGCGCAAGCGCGCGCTGGTCAAGCTCGAGGGCGTCGATGTCACCGAGGCGGAGCGCCTGAGCGGCGGCTCCGCCAGCGATGTGCTGGAGGAAATCCTCGATCGCGCCACGGTCGGGCTGAGCGCCGAGATGCTGGGCGCCATGAACGAGGCCTTCCGGATGACACTCGATTACATGAAGACCCGCGTGCAGTTCGGCGTGCCGATCGGCTCGTTCCAGGCGCTCAAGCACCGGGCGGCCGACGAGTACGTGCAGACTGAGCTCTCGCGCTCGGCCGTCTACTTCGCCGCCATGTCGATCGACGAGAAGATGCCCGATGCCCAGGTGGCCGTCTCGACCTGCAAGGCGCGCTGCAACGACGCCTTCCACCTGATCGCCAACGAGTCCATCCAGATGCACGGCGGGATCGGGATGACCGACGAGCACGACATCGGCTTCTTCTTCAAGCGCGCCCGCACGGCCGAGGTCACGCTGGGCGACTCGACCTTCCACCGCGACCGCTACGCGCGGCTGAAGGAGTATTGAGCCGGTCTGGCCGCGCTGCTGCCCGCCGCTGTCGCACACCGTGCGCCCGCCCCTGGCTTCGGCCGCGGGCGGGCGTTTGCGTGTCGGGCAGGATGCGGGTTGCCGGCCACCTCGCGCCCGGTGCGGGTCGCGGCGCCAATGCCCGCTGTCGCCGGAGCCGCCCGGCTCCGGCGCTCAGTCTCCCCCCGAGCCTGGTGGATAGGAATAGCCCCCCTGGTTGGTCTGATACGGCTTGCCTTCCTTGTTGAGATGGGTGAGGGGGATGCGCTTGATCTGGAGCTTCACGTCGAGCGTGCGGGTATTTCCGCCCGCGAACAGGATCGTGTGCTTGATCGGCGTCGCGCCCTCCACCCAGGAGTAGACCGGATACTCGCCCGCGGGTATGCCGGCAATCCGGTAGCTCCCCGCTCTGCCGGTCACGGCGAACCTGTTGTTGGGCAGCACCATGATCGTGGCGATCATCTGCGGGTGAATGTTGCAGAACACTTCCAGGATTCCGGCCTGGGAGAATGCCACCGACTTCACCTCGGGAACCTTGTACAGTCCCAGATCGAAAGGATGGGCCCGGGACTTGCTCCACACGTTGTGGAAGATCGCATCGAGGTTGGGAAAGCGCACGGTCTCGCCCACGGTGACCACGAGCACGCGGGCGGAGAAGGACTTGTTGCGTTGAGCCAGCTCGCTCTCGCGCAAGGGATCGGGGGATTCGGCAAAGCCCGCGACGAACACCACCGCGTTGCTGGCGTCCTCAAGCTTCCGCAGCTCAGTACCCGTGCGCTCCCAGACCTCGACGCGCCCGGTCAGGACGGCCTCGGCGGCCGGGGCGCCTATCGGCGCTGCCAGCATTCCTCCCACCAGCACGGCGCGTAGCAGCGGGGAGAGCAGGCGCATGGTTCCCGGCCTCCGGTTCGGCACATTGGGTTTCCGGCATCCGTGGCGGTATGATTGCCGGTGCGAAATTGTAGCACAGTGTAACAATTCGCCCGGTGCAGACAAGGGATGAAATACCGCTTCCGCGACAAGCTGGTGCTGGCGTTCGCGCTGCTGCTGCTGGCGACCGTGGTGCCGGTGCTGGTGCTGGTGAACACCCAGATCGGCACGATCAGCGAACGCAAGATCGTCCAGGATCTGCGCACCACCCGCGGCGTGTTCGAGCGGCTCCAGCAGAACCTGCTGGGCTCGGCCTCGGAGCGCGCCACCAGCTTCATCCTCACCCAGCCCGAGATTCGCGCCGAGATCGCCACCTCGGGCAGCGACACGGAGGCGCTGTTCGGCGGCGTGTTCGGCAAGCGCGGGCCCGGAGAGCCCCTCGCCGCCGGGCCGAACGACGCCGATCCGTTCGCCCCGGCCCGCCCTGTGCCGGCGCCTGCCGCCGACCCGTTCGCGCCTGCCGCTTCGGCCGCGAGGCCCTTCGGGACCGCTCCCGATCCGTTCGGGGCGCGCACACCGCCGCCGCGGCCGGGGCCGGAAGCGACGCCGGCGGCCCGCGCCAGGCCCGCCGCGCCGGCCGCAGCGCCCGCCGCGGGGCGACCGGCCGCCGGCCGGCAGGATGAGATTCCCGAGCGCCAGAACCGGCTGCTCTCCGTGATGGAAGACGTGAGCCTGTACCGCGAGAGCCAGGTGTTCTTTCTCACCGACGCCCGGGGCGAGGTGATCTTCAGCAAGGCCCATCCGGCCCGCTTCGGCGGCCAGCTCGCCGCGCTGCCCGAGGCGGCTCAGGCGTTGCGCGGCCGGGAGACGTTCGCCTGGTGGGGCTCCAATGAGCAACGGCTCGCGGGGCTGCATCTGTTGCCGGAGACCGGCGCACGGCCGGTGCTCTATCAGATGTTCCTCAAGCCGGTGGTGTTCGCCGACGAGGTCAAAGGGTTGATCGGCACCGGCGCGGCCGTGGCCGATCAGGACCTCGCCACCATCACCGGGATCACCCGCTCGCAGGTGGCGTTCGTCGCCCACGGGGTCGCCTACCGCAACTCGCTGCCCGAGGTGCCGGGCCAGACGCTGGTCGCCCTCTCGCAGCAGGCCGAGCGTCAGCCGCCCGATACGCTGCTGCGCTTCGAGCGCGCCGGGGAGGAGTTCCTCGCGCTGGCCGTCCCGGTGCTGGACAACGCCCAGGGGCTCGAAGGCCACGTGATCGTCTACCGTTCGCAAACCAGGGAGCGGGAGGTCTTCGACGACCTCAAGCGCATCCTGAACGTGATCGGCATCGTGGCCCTCGTGCTGGCGGGCCTGCTGGCCTACGGCATCAGCCACGGCGTCTCGGGGGTGGTGCGCGAGCTGGCCCACGGCGTGCAGGAGGTGCGGCAGGGCAATCTCGAATTCCGCCTCGACGTGCGCTCCCGCGACGAGTTCGGCGACCTCGGCAGCGCCTTCAACGAAATGACCGCCGGCCTCAAGGAGAAGGAGCAGATCCGCGAAACCTTCAAGCGCTACGTCTCCTCCTCCGTGGTGGACGAGCTGCTGCGGAACGTGGATCAGATCCGGCTCGGCGGCGAGAACCGCAACCTGACCATCCAGTTCTCCGATATCGCCGGCTTCACCAGCATCAGCGAGGCGCTCCCGCCCGAGGGGGTGGTGGAGTTCCTCAACGAGTACCTTTCCGCCATGACAGCCGAGATCGAGGCCGAGCAGGGCATCGTCGACAAGTACATCGGCGATGCCGTGATGGCCTTCTGGGGCACCCCCGTCGCGCTCGACAACCATGCCCTGCACGCCTGCCGCGCGGCCCTGCGCCAGCTCGCGCGGCTGCGCGAGCTGCGCGAGCAGTGGGCGGGTCGCGGCAGGCTGGCCCGCTTCGATGCCCGCTTCGGGCTGCACACCGGCGACGTGGTGGTGGGGAACATCGGCTCCAGCACGCGCATGGACTACACCATCATCGGCGACAGCGTGAACACCGCCTCGCGCCTGGAGGGCATGAACAAGGAGTACGGCACCCACATCCTGATCAGCGAGGCCACCTGGCGCCGGGTCGAAGGCGGGTTCTGCGCCCGGGAGCTGGACGCGATCGTGCCGGTCGGCCGCACCGATCCGCTCTGCATCTACGAGCTGGTGGGAGACGTCGACGCCGCAACGCCCGAGCTGCGGGCGCGCCATCGCCGCTTCGCGGAGGCGCTCGCCCTCTACCGCGCGCGCCGCTTCGCGGAGGCGGGGGAGGCCTTCCACACCCTCGACGCGGCCGGCGGCGATCCGCCCTCGCGCACGTTCGAGGCGCGCTGCCGCGAGTTGCTGCGCCAGCCCCCGCCGCCCGACTGGAACGGCACCTACGTGCCGACCCACAAGTGAGGGGATGCGGTGACCTCGCCCCCGGCCTCATAGGGTCAAGAAGGCCCCTATGTGCCTGACAGGATTGATACCTGATGTTGCCGATGCGCGGGGACTCAGGCTACCGAAAACCGCAGATTCCTCGCTGTCGCTCGGAATGACATTTCCCTGTCACCCCGAGCGAAGCGAGGGGTCTGCTATTTGGCTGAGCGTAGCCGAGCGCAAACATACATGGAACCCGCCGGTTCCAGACCAACGGGTTCCTCATTCTCATGCCCCGGGGTCGGCGCAGCCGATCGGGACGTCACAACGTATCGGAGCGGGGCAGATCGGCCGTGGACGCGGAGCGATGTCAGGGCTCCCTCCCGCTCCAAGTGTTGGAGAGGGAGGGTCGGGGTTGGGCGAGGTTTCGGGGCGGGCCTCAGGCGGCCGGGCTTTCCGGGACGATGTTGATGAAGCGCCGGTCACCGCGCTTGCGGGAGAATTTCACCACGCCATCGGCCAGGGCGAACAGCGTGTAGTCGCGCCCGGTGCCGACGAACTCGCCCGCGTGGAACGAGCTGCCGCGTTGGCGGACGAGGATGTTGCCGGCGCGCACGAACTGCCCGGCGTAGCGCTTGATGCCGAGCCGCTTGCCGATCGAATCGCGCCCGTTGCGGGAACTGCCCCCCGCCTTCTTGTGGGCCATTGCCGTGCTCCTCCGGACGTTGGCGAACCCTCGGGCGGGTTCGGCTCAGTTGGCCTCGATGCGCTCGATGCGCACCCGCGAGAGATCCTGCCGGTGGCCGCGCTTGCGGCGGTAGTTCTTGCGGCGGCGCATCTTAAAGACGATCACCTTCTTGCCGCGGCCGTGCTCGACCACGGTGCCCGTGACCTTGGCGCCGGCCACGAACGGGGTGCCCACCTTGATCTCGTTGCCCTCGGTCTCGACCAGCAGCACCTGGTCCGTCTCGAAAGGCTGGCCCTGCTCGATCGCCAGGCGGTTGACTTCGATCACGGCTTCAGGTTGCACGCGGTACTGGTGGCCGCCTGCGACGATGATCGCGTACATCCGTCTCCTGCACAGTGGACGTTGCCTTGCGAAAGCGGACTCTGCGGGCGGTGCGCACGGCCCGTTGCGGGGTCGCCTGCACGTCCGGCTTCAGGGTCGCGCGTGAATTGAATATGCTACAAAAGAGCCGGTGGCGTGTCAAATCGTTTTCCAGCGGGCGATGACTCAATCTGGCGGAATGGAGCGGCGCAGTGCGGGGGCTCCCCGCCTCCCGCCGGGGCCGCGGAAGGCGGGGAAGGGTAAGCCCGGCGGCGGGGGGCTGCTCTCGGACTGAGCCGCCGCCGGCCCGCCCGATCCCGCCGGCGCGAGGGGGGCGGACCCGCGCGCCGCACCGGTCGCGAGCGATCGCATGCAGCCACGCGCACAGGGGAGGGCATGGCCCGGCGGCAGACCGAATGGGAGGCGCACCTGGCCCGCCTGACCGGCTGCACCCGCTGCGCCGGCGTGCAGGGCCCGCCGGTGGTCGGCGCCGTGGCCGGCGCGCGCATCTACCTGATGGGGCAGGCCCCCGGCCCGCGCGAGCGGGAGCTCGGCCGTCCTTTCGCCTGGAGCGCCGGGAAGACGCTGTTCCGCTGGTTCGCCACGGTCGGGGTCGACGAGGCGCATTTCCGTGCGGCGGTGTATATGGGCGCGGTGATCCGCTGTTTCCCGGGCAAGTCCCCCGGGAAACAGGGCGACCGCAAGCCGGGGCGGAGCGAGGTGCTGGCGTGCCGCGACCACTTCGAGGCGGAGTTCCGGCTGCTGCGGCCCGCACTGGTGGTGCCGGTGGGGCGCCTGGCGATCGAGCAATTCCTGCCGTGTCCGCGTCTGGACGCCGTGGTGGGCCAGTCGTTCCCGCTGACGCGCCAGGGCCATGCCTTCACCGGCATCCCGCTCCCGCACCCCTCGGGGCTGAGCCGCTGGCTCCAGTCGCAAGCGGGCAAGCGCCTGCTCGGGCAGGCGCTGGAACTGATCGCCCGCCACCCGGCCTGGGTCGCAACCTTCGGAAATCGCGTGTAGGAGGGGATCTCCGGCGTTGTTCTTGCATGGCAGCGGGGTCGCATGGACGCGTGTGCACATGGCGGCAAAGCCGGCCGCGATGGCCTTTCGGGGGATCGACACCCCGTCACTTTCGACAATTGGATGTCACCATGACCCGACGGACGACGATAGGCAGGGCACTGCCTGCACGGCTGGTGGCGGTCGCCACGCTGCTTGCGGCGCTGGCGATGCTGTGGCTTTCCGCGGAGGTCCACGCGGCGGAAGTGGGCTACCTGGTGCCGCCCGCCCAGATCAAACGCAAGGGCACCGAGGTCTGGCAGACGCTGAAGCTGGGCGACCAGGTGAACGAGGGCGATACGCTGCGCACCGGCATGGGGGCGCGCGTGGAGATCCGGCTCAAGGACCTGCGGGTGTTCCGGATCGGCCAGGCCACCGAGGTCGAGATGACCGGCCTCCAGGACGATCGCGGCCTGCGCGCCAAGTTCGGACTGATCCTGGGGCAGTTCTGGGGCAGCCTCGTCAAGCCGCTCGCCCGCGCCACCGGCGAAAAGTTCGAGGTGCAGACGGCCTCGGCCACCATCGGGATCAAGGGCACCAGCTTCGGAGTGGTGTTCGACAAGGCGACCGGCGGCGTCGACGTCTCGGTGCTGACCGGAGAGATCGTCGCCGTCCCGCCCGGCAAGGAGATCGGCCCCCCGACCGAGGTGCCGGGCCCGCGCGAGATCGCGCCGCCGCAGGAGGTGTCCCGCGATCAGTGGGAGGTGATCGTCACCCGCGACCAGCGCCTGATCATCCGGCCGGGGGAAGCGCCGCGCACGGTGCCGCTCACGGCCGAGGACAAGCAGGATCCGTGGGTGGCCTTCAACATCGAGCGCGACCGGCTGCTACAGTGATGCGGAGGATCGACGCGCCCCGGCCCGACGCCGGTCGGCGACCGCGACGAGCGCCCGCCCCGGCGCAGGGCATCACCCCTCCTGTCCCCGCAGGCTGTTCACCAGCTCGATGATGTTCCAGTCCTCCTCGCGGAACTGGATGCCGATGCGGAAGCGCGACCCCTCGGGGCGCATCCAGCGTACCGAGCCGTAAGTGATGGCGTGGCCCTGGAAGATCACCAGCTGCACGTCCGTGCCGGGGTCGATGGGCTCGGGCGAGTCGATGCCGATGCCGCCCGCCCCCAGATCGATGGCGCGCGCGCCCACCGATTTCGGCAGGAGCACCTGCACCTCTTCATCGTAGGGAACCCGCGGGTTGACGCGGCCTTCGGCCATGGGGGGCACCGGTTCGGCCGGAGTGCAGGTGACGGCGCCTCCCGCGCACGCGGGCGGCGCTCCGGCGCCAGATGGGATCGCTCGCGCAGCGTTCGAGCCGTGCGCGATGTGGGGCGCGCCATGGCGACCTGCGGCGCGCGAATGCCGGGCCAACTATAGCCGCTCCCGCACCCGCTGCCTAGTACCCATCGGCCGTGCTACCGGCCTTGTCACCCTGCCGCGCCACCGCACGGGCATCGCCCGATATCCGTCGAATCCCGCCGTCCGCTCGCGTACCGTTCACCTGATCGAGGCGGTGCACACCGCTGCACAGCGCTGCACAGCCCGGCGGAGTTGCTCCTTCCGGTCGCGTATCGTGAACGTAATCTTTTTTGCTTGACAGGGGGCATCGACCCCGATTACGGTCGTGTTGTCCGCCGGACAGGCTCTCCGTCGCGGTAAGTTTATTTGCTTGGCCGGTGCGGCGGAGGTCCGGCGGATCGGCAGGCCGGGCGCCAGAGCGTGGGGCTCGGGGGTCGGGGCGGGCAGAGCACGCCATGGGCCATGGCGGGCGGATCGCGGGACAGGCGGTATGGGCATGGCGGTATAGCTGCGGTATGACTACACTTGACGAGAGGAAGGAGCCGACATGTTGCGCCCAGGAGAAGTCATGCTGGAGAAAGAGAAATCGAAAGCGGTGGAACTGGCGGTGGCGCAGATCGAGCGCGCCTACGGCAAGGGTGCGATCATGCGGATCGGCGATGGCGCCATCGGCATGGTGCCCTCGGTCTCGACCGGGGATATCGCGCTCGATCTGGCCCTGGGGGTCGGAGGGTACCCGATCGGGCGGATCATCGAAATCTTCGGCCCGGAGGCGTCGGGCAAGACCACCCTCGCGCTGCACGCCGTGGCCGAGGTGCAGCGGAAGGGCGGGGTGGCCGCCTTCATCGATGCGGAGCATGCGCTCGATCTGCGCTACGCCCGCTCGATCGGCATCATGCCGGAGGAGCTGCTGCTCTCCCAGCCCGACTACGGCGAGCAGGCCATGGACATCGCCGAGATCCTGGTGCGCAGCGGGGCGGTGGATATCATCGTGGTGGATTCGGTGGCGGCCCTGGTGCCCAAGAGCGAGCTCGAGGGCGAGATGGGCGACGCCCACATGGCGCTGCAGGCGCGCCTCATGTCCCAGGCCCTGCGCAAGCTCACGGCCGTCATTTCCAAGTCCAAAACCATCCTGATCTTCATCAACCAGCTCCGGATGAAGATCGGCGTGATGTTCGGCAACCCCGAGACGACGACCGGCGGCAACGCGCTCAAGTTCTACGCCTCGGTGCGGCTCGACGTGCGCAAGATCACCCCCATCAAGGATGGGGAGACCGTGATCGGCTCCCGCACGCGCGTGAAGGTGGTCAAGAACAAGGTCTCCGCGCCCTTCAAGCAGGTGGAGCTGGACATCATGCACGCCGGCGGCATCTCCCGCGAAAGCAGCCTGCTCGATATGGCCACCGCCGAGGGCATCATCCAGAAGAGCGGGACGTGGTTCTCCTTCGAGAACGAGCGCATCGGGCAAGGGCGCGAGAACGCCAAGAAGGTGCTGCTGGAGAACCCGCCCATGGCCGTGAAGGTCGAAACGCTGCTGCGCGCCAAGTACGGCCTGCCGGCGCCCGCGACGCCAGTCGCGACATCGTCCGCGGCGGCCGCCGAGCGCAAGGAGCAGCGACCGGTCAAGCTCGAAGTCAAATCGGGAGACGCGTGACGGGGGGCGCATGACAGGATCGCACACAGCCCACGGCCACGTGGGCGAGCGCCTGGCGGCGGCCGAGGCCGTCGTCGATGTGCGCTCGCCGGCCGAGTTCGCCCGCGGCGCCATCGTGGGCGCGGTCAACCTCCCGCTCTTCTCGAACCTGGAGCGGGCCGATATCGGCACGCTCTACAAGCAGGTGGGCCGCGAGAGCGCCATCGCCAAGGGCCTCGCCGCCGTGGGCGCGCGGCTCGACGCCTACTGCGCCGCGTTCGCACCGTTCCGCGCTCGGCGCCTGCTCGTCTACTGCGCGCGGGGCGGCATGCGCTCCGCGGCGGTGGTGTCGTTGCTGGCGTCGTTGGGCTACGACGCCCGGCAGCTCGCAGGCGGCTACAAGGCCTACCGCAACCACGTGCTG
>JACQKK010000181.1 GCA_016204605.1 Candidatus Lambdaproteobacteria bacterium | reverse complement strand
GAGCAGCGCGAGGCCGTGCGGGCGGCGCTCGACCACAAGGCGCTCATCGTCACGGGCGGCCCCGGCACCGGCAAGACCACCATCGTGCGCTTCATCCTCGAGCTCTGCCGCGAGCCCGCCACGGAAGTGGCGCTGGCCGCCCCCACCGGTCGCGCCGCCAAGCGGCTCGCCGAGGCCACCGGTCGCGTGGCGACCACGATCCACCGGCTGCTGGAGGCCGGCCCCAAGGGCTTCGGCCGGGGCACGGAGCGGGCCATCGCGGCCGATCTGGTGATCGTGGACGAGTGCTCGATGATCGACACCCTGCTGATGCAGGCCCTGCTGGCGGCGATCCCCGCGCCGGCCCGGCTGGTGCTGGTGGGCGATGTCGATCAGTTGCCGTCGGTGGGGCCGGGGATGGTGCTGAGCGACCTGATCGCCTCGGGCCGCCTGCCCGTGGTGCGGCTGGAACGCATCTTCCGCCAGTCGGAGCGGAGCCGCATCACCGTCAATGCCCACGGCATCCGCCGCGGCGAGATTCCGGAGTTGCGCCCGCCCCCGACCGACGATCTGCTGGATTTCTACTTCATCCCGGAAGCCGACCCCGACCGGATCGTGGAGAAGCTGCTCAGGATGCTCACCGAGCGCATCCCGCAGCGGTTCGGGTTCGACCCCAAGCGCGAGGTGCAGGTGCTGACCCCCATGCACAAGGGCACCCTGGGCGCGATCAATCTGAACCACGTGCTCCAGGCTTCCCTGAACCCCGGCGGAGAAACCCTCGCCTTCGGCGGGCAGAGCTACCGCGTGGGCGACAAGGTGATGCAGACGAAGAACGACTACGCCAAGGACGTGTTCAACGGCGACATGGGCGAGATCGTCGCGCTCGACAAGGAGCACGGCACCGTGGCGATCGCCTTCGACGACCGGCCGGTCGAGTACGAGGGGCGCGAGCTGGAAAGCGTGAGCCTCGGCTACGCCATCACCGTCCACAAGTCGCAGGGCAGCGAGTACCCGGCGGTGATCCTGCCGCTGACCACCCAGCACGCCATCATGCTCCAGCGCAACCTGCTCTATACGGCCATCACGCGGGCGCGCCAGCTCTGCGTGCTGATCGGCACGGAGCGCGCCGTCCACATGGCCGTCCACAACGCCAAGCCCATCCTGCGCCATACCCGCCTGCGCCAGCACTTGGCCGGCGGGGTGGCGCCGGCTCAGGATGACACGGCCGGTGAGGCCGGGATGGACGCGGCACCCACAGCGCCCACAGCGCACCCAGCGCCCGGGTCGCCACGGTCTCGCCAGCGGACACGGCGGCGGCGAACCCCGGGCAGCCCCTCAAGCGACGAGCAGCCGTGAACGCCCCCGCCCGCGTGCAGCGGCTGATCGAGATCGCCGGGAAGCCCCGGCGGCGCATCCTCGGGCTGATGTCGGGCACGTCGCTCGACGGGCTGGACCTGGCGCTGTGCGCCATCGCCGGCAGCGGCCCGGGCACCGCCGTGACGCTGGAGCGCTTCCGCACCGCGCCCTACGACGCCGCCACCCGCGCCCGGCTGCGCGAGGTCGTGTTCCGTGAGCAGGTGTCGCTCGCGGCGCTGTGCGCGGCCAACGGCTGGCTGGCGGAATTGCACGCGCGGCTGGTGCGGGAGTCGCTGGCGGCATGGGGCGTCACGCCGGCCGAGGTGGACGCGCTGGCCTCGCACGGCCAGACGGTCTACCACGCCCCGGCGGCATGGCGTGAGGATGGGAGCGAAGGCGGCGAGCCGCACCAGGCCACCGCACGCCATGCCATGCCCCACCACGCCACGCTCCAGATCGGCGATGGCGACCGCCTGGCCGTGGCCACCGGCATCCTCACCGTGTCGGACCTGCGGCAGAAGGAGATTGCCGGCGGGGGCCAGGGCGCTCCGCTGGTGCCGTACGTCGATGCGCTGCTCTACGGCGATCCGGCCCGCGGGCGGGTGCTCGTCAACCTGGGGGGCATCGCCAACTTCACCTGGCTGCCGCCGGCGGGCGGCGGCGCGCCCGCGGCAGGCGATACGGGCCCCGGCAACACGCTCATCGACGGCGCGGTGCGTCGCGATTTCCCGGGCATCGCGGAGGGATTCGACCGCGAGGGCGCCCTCGCCGCGCGGGGCGCCGTCCACGCGGGCGCGCTGGCGGCGCTCAAGGCCCACCCCTACTTCGGCGCCCCGTGCCCCAAATCGACCGGCCCCGAGCTGTTCGGCGAGGCGTACGTCGCGCAGGCCCTGGCGGCGGCGGGCGTGCCCGGCCTCGGCGGCGCGGAGCTGGTCGCCACCCTCACCCGCTTCACGGCGGAGACACTCGCGGAAACCCTCCGCCGCGAGGCGCCCGCCCTGGCAGGCGCGGAGGGATTCGTCACCGGCGGGGGCCGGCACAACCGCACGCTGATGGGCTGGCTGCGCGACCTGCTGCCCGAGCTGACCTGGCGCGAGAGCGACTTGCTGGGCGTGCCGCCCGATGCAAAGGAGGCGCTGGTGTTCGCCGTGCTCGCCAACGAGACCCTCGCCGGCGCCGGCTTCGCGGTCCCCTTCGGCAGCACAGGCCGTCCGCCGCTGGGCTTCGGCAAGCTCTCGTTCCCGGATTAGACGGCGGGGCGTGACTTTCCCCTACCCGCTCCGGCCCCCGTGGGCGGCCAACACGCGCACCAGGCAGGCCGTGAGGCGCTTGGCGTAGGGGACGTGCAGGAACTCGTTGGGGCCGTGGGCGTTGGCGTGGGGGCCGAGCACGCCGGTGATGAGATACTGCGCGCGCGGGAAGCGCTCGCCCATCATGTGCATGAAGGGGATCGAGCCCCCCACGCCCAGGTAGCAGGCCTCCCGGCCGTACAGCTCGCGCGAGGCGGCCTCGGTGGCCTCGGCCAGCCACGGCGCCATCGCCGGCGCCTCCCAGCCCGGTTCGCCGCCGGCGGTGACCTGCACGCGGGCGCCGTGGGGCGGGTCGGCGGTGAGCAGCCGTTTGACGGTTTCCGCCGCGCGCCTGGCGTCGAGCGTGGGCGGGATGCGCAGGGAGTACTTGACCGTGAGCGAGGGCAGCAGCACGTTGCCGCCCTTGGCCAGCTCGGGCAGCCCCTCCTGCGCGGTGATGGCGAGACTGGGCATCCAGGTGTTCCGCAGCAGCAGCCCGGCCGTATCGCCGGCCTCGGGCCGCACGCCTGCGAGCAGGGGGAACATCGAGACCGCTTCCGCACCCAGCACGGTGGCCGCCTTGCGGGCCTGCTCGATGCGGGCCGAAGGAATCTCCACCGCCAGCTCGGGGCTGCGCAGATCGCCCGTGGCCCCGTCTTCCAGGCGCTCGAGCAGCCGGCGCAGGATGCGGAAGGTGCCGGGCACGATGCCGCCCCCGATGCCCGAGTGGATGCCTTCGCTCAGCACCTCGACGCGCAGGTTGCCCGAGACGAGCCCGCGCAGCGAGGTGGTGCCCCAGAGCCGGTCGTAGTCGCCGCAGCCGGAATCGAGGCACAGGATCAGGTCGGGGTCGCCGATCCGCCCCGCGTGGCTTTGCAGGTAGTGGGGCAGGTCGGGCGAGCCGCTCTCTTCCGAGCACTCGATCAGGATCACGATCCGGGAGTGGGGCAGCCCCTCGGCCTGGAGCGCCTTGACGGCGGCCAGGGCGGCGAAGACCGCGTAGCCGTCGTCGGCGCCGCCCCGCCCGTAGAGGCGGCCCTCGCCATCGAGCACCGGCGTCCACGCCCCGAGCCCCTCCCGCCAGCCGGTCATGGGGGGCTGCTTGTCGAGATGTCCGTAGATCAGCGCCGTCCCGGGGCGCTGGCCGGGCACCTCCACCAGCAGCAGCGGCGTGCGGGCGCCCTCCTTGACCACGTCCACCCGCGCGCCGGGCGGGCGGTGGCGGTCGAGCCAGCCCTGCACCAGCGCGACGGCGCGGGCCATGTGACCGTGCCGCTCCCAGTCGCGGTCGAACAGCGGCGACTCGTTCGGGATGCGCATGTAGTCCATCAACGTCGGCAGCACCTCCTGATCCCAGCAGGCGGCGACGCGGTTGAGCAGGCGTTCGGTTGTCATGGGCGGGCCGGTTGCGGCAAAGTGGAGGGGCGGGGGTGATCCTCTCCCGCAGACTGGCGAGGGACGCCGCCAGCGGGGACAAGGACATGACGGAACACGGTCGTGCAGGCGCACCCGGCATTCCCGAGCCGGGGCTCCCGGAGGCGGGGCCTTCCGCGACCCGCCGCCGCTGGGTGCTCCAGGGTGCCGGACTGGCACTGCTCGCCGCGGCGGTGGCGTTCCTGGCGCTGGTGCCGCCGATTCCGCAGAGCACAGCCTACCACAGCTTCGCCGATCAGCGTCAGCTCTGGGGGGTGCCGAACGCCTGGAACGTGGCCTCGAACATTCCTTTCCTGCTGGTGGGGCTGGCCGGCCTCTGGTCGCTGCTCGCGCGCCGCCCTTCGGTCGCCTTCGCCCAGCCTGTCGAGCGCTGGCCCTGGCTGAGCTTCTTCGCGGCGCTGGCGCTGACGGGGATCGGCTCGGCCGTGTACCACTGGCGGCCCACCAACGCGACGCTGCTCTGGGATCGGCTGCCGCTGGCGCTCACGTTCATGGCGGTGCTCGCGGCGCTCATCGGGGAACACTCGGGCGCCCGGCTGGGCTCACGCGTCGCCACCGTGGCGCTGCCGCTGCTGCTGATCGCGGGCGCTGCCAGCGTGCTCTATTGGCATGGGACGGAACTACGCGGCGCGGGCGACCTGCGACCGTATATCATCGTGCAGGCCGCGCCGCTGATCTGGGCACCCGTGGCGCTGCTGCTGTATCCTGCGCGGTACAGCCACGGTCGAACGTATCTGATCGCGCTCGCCTTCTACCTGTCGGCGAAGGGGTTCGAAACCCTCGATGGCCCGCTGTACGCCGCGGGAGAGATCGTCGGTGGCCACGCCGTCAAGCATCTGCTCGCGGCAACCGCGGCCTGGCGGCTGCTGGACATGCTGCGCGTGCGGCGGCTGCTCGATGTCGGCGGCGCCCGCTCCGCGGGCTGGGCCGTCGACGCCACGGATCGGGCGGGCCGCGGTGCAGGCGGCGCCGCCGATCGCTGAGCGCGATGGCCGACCGTATGCGGCTCTCCATTGTGATGCCGGTGCTGAACGAGGCGGCGGTGATCGAGCGCGCGCTGAGCCGGCTGCGGGCTCTCGCGCCTGAGGCGGAGGTGATCGTGGCCGACGGGGGTTCGACCGATGGCACGGGCGAGCGGGCCGCGGCCCATGCGCATGTGGTCACCGCCGCCCGGGGTCGGGCCCGCCAGCTCAACGCCGGGGTGCGGGCAGCCGGCGGTGAGTGGCTGCTGTTCCTGCACGCGGATACGGTGCTGCCCCCCGGGTTCGAGGGAGCGATTCGCCATGCCGCAGGGCGCGGCTTCCGGGCCGGGGCCTACCGCCTGCGCATCGAGGGTCGCCATCCCCTGCTGCCCCTGCTGGCCTGGGGGGCAAACGCGCGCACGCGCTGCACGGGGCTGGCGCTGGGGGATCAGGCCCTGTTCGTCCAGCAGGCCCTGTTCGAGGAGCAGGGCGGATTCCCCGATCAGCCGATCCTGGAGGACTACGAGTTCACGCGACGCCTGCGTGCGCGGGGGATTCGCCTCGATCTCGCGCGCCAGGTCGTGACGACCTCCGGGCGCAGGTGGGATCGGGACGGCTTCTGGCGCACCTGGTGGCAGATGCGCACCATCTACCACCGCTATGCGCGCGATCCGGCCAGCGCCGCCGAGCTGGCGCGCCACTACCGCGACGTGCGCTAGGAGGGCCGTGGCCGCGCTGCACTGGATTCTGCTCAGCCGCGCGCCCATCGCCGGGCAGACCAAGACCCGGCTCGCCGCGGAGATCGGCCCGGAGGAGGCGCGCCGGTTTCACGTCGCCTGCCTGGAGCAGCTCATCGCGGAAAGCGGCCGATTCGTGGCGGGGGCCGACGCCGCGCGAGGCGTGGCCGGGCTGCCCAGGCGCAGGCACCTGTTCATCACGCCGCCCGGCTCGCGACAGGCGTTTGTCGAGGCCGGGGTGGGGCTGCCGCCCGATCTGCAGCTGCACGATCAGCACGGAGCCACGCTGGGAGCGCGCATGGCGCAGGCGATCAGCACTGTGCTCTGCACAGCACCCGGTCCAGCGCTCGGCACGGAGCCTGGCGCGGAGAGCGGCGCCGCGCTGCTGACCGGCAGCGACCTGCCCCTGGTGACGGCGAACCATCTGCAGCAGGCGGCGGCGCTGCTCGCGACGGCCGATCTCGTGCTTGGGGCGGCCGAGGACGGGGGGTACTGGCTGATCGGTATGAAGGCCCCCGCGCCCGCCCTGTTCGAGCTCGCCGAGTGGGGCGGGCCGACGGTGCTGGAGCGCACGATCGCCGCCGCCGCAGCCCAGGGCCTGCGGGTGGCGCGCATGGAAACCCTGCCCGATGCCGACACGCTCGCCGACCTGCGACGGATCGCCGGCCACCCCGGCTTCGGGAGCATCGGGGGCGGGCGGGCCGCGGCCGTGATCCGGCGGCTGGTGGTTTAGCCGCGCGACTTCAGCGCCAGTCCTCGGGGCGGTCGCTGCGCCAATCCGCGAACGCCTCTTCCAGCGTGTAGTGCCAGGGGTAGTCGGCCTCCCGCAGGTAGCGCGGAGCGATGTGGTTGCTCCGCACGAGCTTGCGCAGGCGTACCGGGCTGATGGGTTGCCTCACGCGCAGCAGCGCGGCCGCGCCATCGAGCGCGTACGAGACCGGCAGCAGCAGGCCGTAGGGCAGCGAGGGCACCAAGCGGCGCACGCCCGCCACGCGGCAGGCGGCTTCGACATACTGCTCCACGGCGGGGCAGGGCTCCATGGTGAAGTTGAACAGTGCCGTGCCCTCGTGGCGCGCCTCCGCCCGCGAGAGCACCCACAGCAGGGCCCGGCACAGCTCCTTGACGTATCCACCGGCCTTGCGGGTGCCGCGGTTGCCCATGTAGGCGAAGTAGCGGCGGAGCACGGCGCGGACGAGGCGGGTGACGTTGCCGCCTTCTCCCGGCCCGAACACCACGCCCGGCCGGGCGATCACCAGCGTGCGCCTGTCGCCGCCGCGCTGCCACGCCAGGTGGATCTTCTCCGCGGCCAGCTTCGAGGCGCCATAGGGCGTCAGCGGCACGGGCAGCGACCGCTCGTCCTTTTCCGCTTCCGTGGGGCCGTAGGGGGCGATGCTGCTGGTGAAGACCACCCGCGGGCAACCCACCTTCTCCGCCCAGGCGCAGACGTTCTCCGCGCCCAGCAGGTTGGTCTCGAAGTATTCTTCCGGCGCATGGCCGGGTTCCCGATGCACGGCCGCAAGGTTGACGATCAGCTCCGCCCGCTCCGGCAGATGCAGCCCCGTGAGGGGTCTCCGCACGTCGACGGGCGCATGGCGGATGCGGCCCGCCCGGAACGCCTCGCCGATCCGCGGCGGCCAGAGGTCGAGCCGCGGCGGCGCGAGGTCGGCCAGCACCACGTTCCCGGCGATGCCACGCTCGATCAGGTAACGGGCGAGGTGGGTGCCGATGAACCCGGTGCCCCCGAACAGGACGCAATGCTCATAGACCACGGTGGTCGTCCCGGTATCGGGTTGAGGCTCATGGCTCGACCGCACGCCAGGCGCACGGTCGCATGCTAACGTGTGTCCGCCTCCAGCTCCTGCCACGCCTGCGTGACGAACGCGGTCAGCTCGCGGCGGAAGCGCTCGCCGGCGAAGCGCAGGGCATTGGCGCGGCAGTCCTCGGGCCGGATCGGCGGGGCCAGGGCCTCGAAGCGCTCCACGGCCGCACGCAGGGCCTCCGGCGTCTGCTCCGGAAAGAACACGCCGGTCGGCGCTACGCTCCCCGCACCGCGAATGGTCTCGAGCGCACCGCCCCGGCCATAGGCGATCACGGGCGTTGCGCACGCCTGGGCCTCGATGGGGGCGATCCCGAAATACTCCTCGGCGGCGCACACGAAGGCGCGCGCCCGCCGCATCCAGTCGCAGAGCGCGGGCGGATCGAGCTGGCCCAGCAAGGTGACATTCGGGCCGGCGAGCGCCTTGATGCGCGCAACCTCCGGGCCGTCACCCGCCACCACCAGTCGCCGGCCGGGCATGGCGCGAAAGGCCTCCACGATCAGCTCCACCCGCTTGTAGGGGGAGAGCCGCGAGGCGGTGAGGTAGAAGTCCTCGCGGGGACCGCCCGGGGTGAAGGCGTCGGTATCGACGGGCGGGTAGATCACCGCCGCCTCCCGCCGGTAGAGCTTGCGCACGTTGCGCGCGACGAACCGGGAGTTGGCCACGAAGGCATCCACGCCGTTCGGCGTGCGCTGATCCCAGACGCGCAGGCGGGCCAGCATCACCCGCGCCAGCGGGGCCAGCACGCCCCGCTCCAGCCCGGCCTCCCGCAGGTACAGCCGCTGCTGATCCCAGCCATAGCGCGCGAGGGCGTTGCAGTAGCACACGTGCACTTGCAGCGGCCCCGTCAGCACCCCCTGGGCCAAGCCGTGGCTGTTGGAGATCACCACGTCGTAGCCGGCGAGATCGAGCTGTTCGAGGGCGAGCGGCATGAACGGCACATACAGCGAGAGCCTGCGCCGCGCCAACGGCAGATGCTGGAGGAACGAGGTGCGGACGGGCCGGCCCCCCAGGAAGGCGCGCTCCCCGGGCGGGAGGAAATCCACCAGGCTGAACAGTTCCGCCTGCGGAAAGCAGCGCAGCAGCTCCTCGAGCACACGCTCGGAGCCGGCGTACATGAGCAGCTTTTCGTGGACGATCGCCACTTTCACGGGTCGGGCATCCCTCGGTCTGCTCGGCACGCCGGTCGCGGCGCGGGCCGGCTAAGGCGCAGAGGCGCGGATCAGCAGCGCCGCCAGCCCGCGCGCCGAACGCTCCCAGGTGAAGCCGGCGCTGCGCAGCGCGCCCCGGCGGCGCAGGTCGGCCTGCAAGGCGGCGTCGCCCGCCACGCGCTCGATCTGCGCGGCGAGCGCTTCGGGCCGGTCGGGGTCGAAATAGAGCGCCGCATCGCCGCAGACTTCCGGCAGGGCCGCCGCATCGCTCGCGATGACGGGACAGCCCGCCGCCATCGCCTCCAGCGGCGGCAGCCCGAACCCCTCGTAGCGGGAGGGGAACACGAAACAGGCGGCCCGAGCATACAATGCCTTGAGCGTGTTGTCGCTGACGTAGCCGAGGTGCAAGGCATCGGACGGCAGCGCCAGCCGGTCGGCACCGAACACCCGGTCGAAGCGCCCGCCAGCGATGACGAGCCGCAACCCGGTGCGCACCTGGGCCATGGCCCGCACGAGCACGCCCACGTTCTTGTGGGGCGCCCGGTTGCCGATGCAGAGCACGTAGCTGCCGGCGCTGAGCCCGTGCGCGCTGACCGCCCGCTCGTCGGGCACCACCCGCCGCAGGTGATCCACGCCATTCGGCACGATCGTGATGCGATCCGGCGCGATGCCCACGCGGCGCACCAGCTCGTCGCGGGAGAAGGCGGAAGGGGTGATGACGGCGTCCGCGCGGGCGCCCACCCGGCGGTACAGCAGGCGGTACCACGCGCGAAAGCGCCAGGAATACGAATCGGGGCAGGCGAACACCCCGGCATCGTGGATGGTCACGATCTGGCGGCCCCCGAGCAGCGGCCCCGTGTTGCCCAGCCCCACCAGCAGGGCGCCCCGCGCGATGGCGGGCAGGGCGAGCTGCTCCCAGAGGTGGCCCCGCCCGGCGCCGCCGCGCGCGAGCGGCAGGCGGGCGAACGGCGAGTCGCCGCGCCAGGCGGCAGGCACGGCGATGCGGATACGGAACCGCTCCGCCGGCAGCAGCCCCTCCGCCTCGATGAGCCGCTCCAGCGCGAGCAGCAGCTCGCGGGCGTACCGCTGCACGCCCGTGACGGGCTGGGTCAGGAACCTGCCGTTGATGACGATCTCCCGGCTCATCCGTCGCTCGCGTGCCGACCCTGCGCGTCCATAGCCCGGCCATGCGCCCGCCCTGGCCATCCGCCGGCTACCATGCGATGTTCGCCGAGAAAAGGGAACCTCCGGTCGTGGCCCGTCCCGCGCGCTGCGGCCCACCCGCCCTGAACCTAACCGCGCCGGGCCTGCCCGCGAGTCCGCCATGAGCCTGCTCGAAGACCGCTACACGCTGCTCACGCTGCGCCCTGCATCCGCTTCACCGCTGCCGGTGCTGCTGACGCACTCTCCGCACGAGTGGCTGCTGACCCGCCATCAGGCCGAGCTGGGGGCGCTGATGGCCGCGGCCATGGCCCTGCTGGGTTTCCTTGCGCCCGTGATGCTCTGGGGTGCGGCGGCGGTCGCGGCGCTGTTGCCGGTACGCCTGCTGATCGCAAGGCGGCGGCTCCGGGCGCGCTACCGGGCGGATGGCGCCGGCATCCTGCGCGAGGGCGGCGCCACGCTGCCCTGGGCGCAGCTCAGCAGCCTGCGCCTGCGGTTCCATCCCCACAGGCGCGGGCTGCCCCATGGCGAGTTCGTGCTGCGGCTGGGGAGAACGGGGGCGGCACTGCTGCTCGACTCCACGATGGCCGCGTTTCCGGTTGTCCTCGCCCGCGCCGCCGAGGAAGCCCGCGGTCGCGACCTGCCGCTGGATGCCGCCACGATCATCAACCTCCGCGTGCTGGGGCTGTGGGGACGGGAGTGAGACGCCGCAATCGGGGCACGGCATTCCCGACATCCGATCAAGCGGGAGTGGCGACAGCCCGAGGCAGGGGCGGCGCGATGCCGGCGCGCCGGCAGTTCTCGACCGCCTCCGCCAGCTCCTCCAGGAAGGGTTCGCGCACGCCGATCCGCTCGAGCTCGAGCCGCACGCCGGCCAGGTAGTCGTATGCCGTCCCGATCCGGCCGCGTCCGGCGGCGATCAGCTCCGCCTGGCGGGCCAGCGGCTGGACGCCGCAGAAGTTCGGGCTGGAGGTGATGGACTGAAACACCCAGGTCGCGGTCAGCGGCGCACCGGCCGCGCGCCCGATCTGCACCGGCATCAGCACGCGCCGGTTCGCGCGTCCCACCCCCTCGCGCTTTTCGAGATACGCGGATGCCGCCTCGGCCTCGTCGCCCTCGCGGCAGCCGAACGCGATGCCCCAGCACTCCCCCCCCGGCGCCAGGTTCATCATCAGGCTGGGAGTCTCCCGCGTGCCCCGCGCGCTGACCGAGTAGCTGCAATAGCAGCGGTGATAGCCGCGCAGCAGCGCCGGCTCGCGGCGCGTGTACGTGAACTCGGGCCGGAACATCAGGGAGCCGTAGCCGAAAAACCAGATCATCGCTCGACCAGGTGGAAACGCGGGGAAACCCCGGGAAATGGGCGGGGGGAGGAGCGTGCAAGCGACCTTCGCCGCTCAGGGCGCGGCGGCGCGCCGCGGCGGGGCGGGCTGCGCCGAAAGGAAACGGGCATAAACGTCCATGAAGCGCTGCATGTCGGCCACGGTGCCCACGCTCAGCCGGAACATATCGGCCACGACGCCCCGCTGCGGGCGCACCAGGATGCCGTTCCGGCGCAGGTGCTCATAGGCGGCGTCCACGTCGGCGGGACGCACCAGCATGAAGTTGGCCTCGCCCTGGAAAAAGGCCACGCCGTGCTCGGTCAGGAAGCGCTCCACCATCGGCTTGGCGCGGGTCATCACCTCGCGCACGTAGGCCCGCCACGCCTCCGGATGTTCGAGCGAGGCTTCGGCCGCGCAGACGGCGAGCATGTTCACGTCGTACGGCCCGCGGATCTTGTGCAGCTCGCCGATGAAGGCCGCGTCGCCGAGGGCGTACCCCAGCCGCAGGCCGGCCAGCGCGAAGGCCTTGGAGAAGGTGCGCGTGACGACGAGGTTGGGGTAGCGCCCGATCCAGGCCGCCACCGTCTTGCCCGTGAACTCGTAGTAGGCCTCGTCGACCAGCACGGCCACGTCGGGAAACCGCTCCAGCAGCGTGCGCACCTGCTCGGGCGCGGCGGTGGTGCCGGTGGGGTTGTTGGGGCTGATGACGACGATCAGGCGCGTGCGCGGCGTGACGGCGGCCAGTACCTCCTCGAACGGGAAGCTCATGTCGGGACGATAGCGCGGGGCGATCACGCGGGCGCCCTCCACATCCGCCACGTGGGCGAAGATCGCGAACGCCGGTTGCGGGATCACCACTTCGTCGCCGCGGTCGAGCACCGCCCGCATCACCACCTCGATCGCCTGATCGGAGCCGTTGGCCAGCAGGATCTGCCCGGCCTGGGTGGCGGTGTAGCGGGCGAGCCGCTCCAGGAACCTGCGGTAGGCGGGGTACATGCGCAGCCTGCCCGCATCGATGAAGCCCTTGAGCGCGGCCGCGACATGACGATCCGGCGGCAGCGTGGACTCGTTGAAGTCCAGCAGCAGGTACTCCTGCTCCACCCGCTGCTCGATCGGCGGTGCATACGCCGTGATGTCCTGGATGCCCCTGCGAACCTTCATGCGGCCCGTATCCGGCAAAGTGGAGCGACACGCCCGCGCGGGGCGCCATAAGCTATTATGATACCAGATCAGTTCCGGGCTGAACACGCGCATCATGACACCATGACACCGCAGTGTCCCAGTTCGCCGCAAGCGTGGAGGGTATTGCGCCGGCTCCCCCCGCCGCTGGCGCGGCTGCCCCCTCCCCTCGCTGCGCTCGGGGCGGGCTTCCTGGGGGAAAGGGGGCGTCCGTCAGCCGCTGACCGCGGGTGGTTCGGGGTGCCCTCCGTCGCCACCAGGAGCGGGAGGGCCAGGGAGCGTGAGTTTTCCGGAACGATCCAGCGTCTTCACTCTCGCCGATGAACCATGACCTTCACGCCCCGCAGGAGCTGGCGGGGGTGATGGGCATTTCGGTCGCCGCGCGGCCCTGATAGGATTCCCCATCCCGATGGCTGGCGGAGCGGCCGTGTGCCGCACCGGCGCCTGCACCCGATCCGACGTGTGACATGGAGAACATCTTCAAGGAGGTGCTGACGGCACGCGTGTACGATGTCGCCCAGCGCACCTCGCTAGATTTCGCCAAGAACCTTTCGGCCCAGTTCGGCTGCAACGTGCTCCTGAAGCGCGAAGACCTGCAGCCCGTGTTCTCCTTCAAGCTGCGGGGCGCGTACAACAAGGTTTCGCGGCTGAGCCAATCCGAGCGGCGCAAGGGCGTGATCTGCGCCTCGGCGGGGAACCATGCCCAGGGGGTGGCGCTCTCGGCCCACCATCTGGGCATCTCCGCCGTGGTGGTCATGCCGGTGACCACGCCCCGCATCAAGGTGCGCGCCGTCAAGGCGCTGGGGGCCGAGGTGGTGCTGTGGGGCGACAACTACAGCGAAGCGGCGGAGCGCTGCGCCCAGCTCACCGCCGAAAGCGGGCGCGCATTCATCCATCCCTTCGATGACCCGCTGGTGATCGCCGGCCAGGGCACCATCGGCCATGAGATACTCCAGCAGTGCCCGGACGTCGATCTCGTGTTCGTACCGGTCGGCGGGGGCGGGCTCATCAGCGGCGTGGCCAGCTTCCTCAAGGCGCTGCGGCCGCAGACGCGGATCGTGGGCGTGCAGCCCGAGGAGAGCAACGCCATGGGCCGGTCGATCGCCCTCGGGCGCCGGGTGACGCTCGAGCAGGTGGGGCTGTTCGCCGACGGGGTGGCGGTGAAGGAGGTGGGGGCGCTCACCTTCGAGATGGTGCGGGCTTTCGTCGATGAGATCATCACCGTGGATACGGACCAGATCTGCTCCGCCATCAAGAGCATCTACGAGGAGACGCGCTCGATCATGGAGCCCGCGGGGGCGCTGGCCGTGGCGGGCCTGACGAAATACCTCGCCGAGCGGCCCCTGCCGGGCCGCAACGTGGTGGCCGTGAACTCCGGCGCCAACATGAACTTCGACCGCCTGCAATTCGTCGCCGAGCGCAGCCTGACCGGCGAAAAGCGGGAGGCCCTGTTCGCCGTGACCATCCCCGAGCGTTCGGGCGCCTTGCGCGACCTGTGCATGAAGGTCGTCGGCGAACGCAACATCACGGAGCTCAACTACCGCCTGAGCGGACGCGACGAGGCCCATATCTTCGTCGGCATCTCCATCGAGAACGTGGAGCAGAAGCGCGCGTTCGAGCAGGGGCTGGCGCGCGAGGGCTTCAAGAGCGTGGACCTCACCGACGACGAGCTGGGCAAGACCCACATCCGCCACATGGTCGGGGGCCGCTCCAACCACACCTGCAACGAGGTGCTGTACCGCTTCCTGTTTCCCGAACGGCCGGGCGCGCTCACCGGGTTCCTGGGCGCCATGAGCGAGACCTGGAACATCTCGCTGTTCCACTACCGGATGCACGGGGGCGATTTCGGCCACGTGCTCGTCGGCTTCGAGATTCCCGCGGGCGACGAGGCCCAGTTCCAGTCGTTTCTCGCGCGGCTGCACTACGCCTACGAGGATGAGACGGCCAATCCTGCCTATCGGCTGTTCCTCTGACCGGCGCCGCTCGCGTCGGGGCGGCTCTGCCCCGCACGGGCGTCAGCCTCTCGTGCCAAGGCGGCCGAGTGCCGCACGGGCAGGGCTCTTCGACGCCTCGAGGCGAGCGCCCCCGCCGGTTCCAATCCGCGTGGCTGCACGGGGCGGACGACCCCGTGGCGTGCGGCTCCTGGCGTCCCCACCCCGCCCCGCGGGCAGCCCTCCCCACCCCGCGTGGATCGGGGCGGGCACAGGGACCGGCACGCCGGCGACACCACCTCGCTCCGGCCGCGCGCACAGCCTGGGGATGCGTCTGGGGAGCCGACACGGGCATCGCTGAGCGCGTAGGCCCTGCCCCCGTGCGGGAGTCTGGGGCGTGGCCGCGCCGCTGCGCATGGAACAGACCGCGCCGCGGGCGTAAAATGGAAAGCGGGAAGGCTAACCCCCGATCGGGCTTACCCAGGCGAGGGTCTATGGATCATCCGTCCGACAGAGAAATCGCCGAATTGTTTGCCGCACGGGAAGGACATCGCGTCTCCATTTATCTGCCTACCCATCGTGCCGGCGGCGAGGAGCAGGACCCGATCCTGCTCAAGAACCTGCTGCGCGAAGCGGGCGCTGCACTGACGGCGCGTGGGGAGCGCACCGCGGTCGTCAAGCGCTGTCTCCAGCCCGCCTATGACCTCGTGGTCGATAGGCAATTCTGGCAGGTGCGGGGCGATGGCCTGGCCATCTTCCTGAGCAAGGATGGCGACTTCCGCCGCTACCGGCTGCCGATCGCCTTCAAGCCCATCGCGGTGATCGGCACGCGGTACCACGTCAAGCCGCTGCTGCCGTTGCTGGCGCCGCGCCGCGAGTTCTTCATCCTGGCGCTCAGCCAGCAGGAGGCGCGTCTGCTCGCGGCGACCCCTGACGACGTGGGTCGCATTCATGCGGAGGGGATGCCGGCCGGGCTGGCGGATGCGCTGCGCTACGAAGACACCGCCCTGGCCCCCCATATGCGGCCGGGTACCAGCCGCACCGGCAGCGGCCGATACGGCCAGTTGTTCCACGGTCACGGGGGAGAAGGGGATTCGGAGAAGGGGCGCATCGAGCGCTACTTCCGGCAGATCGATCAGAGCCTGAGGCCGTTGCTCCAGGGCCGGGCGTGCCCGCTGGTGCTGGCCGGCGTGCACTACCTCCAGGCGATCTATCGGGGCGTGAACTCCCATGCGGAGCTGCCGGAACGCGGCATCCTGAGCAGCCCCGACAACCTCTCCGACCGCGAGCTGCACGAGCAGGCTCTGCCCATCGTCACGCCGCTGTTCCTCCGCAAGCAGGAAGCGGCCTCGGCCGAGTATGACCGGTTGGCGGGCGAAGGGCGGGCGACGAACCGGCTCGACGACGTCGTCTCGGCGGCCCAGGCGGGGCGGGTGGCGACCTTGTTCGTGGACCCGTCCGTCGAGCTCTGGGGCCGCGTGCTGAGCGGCCTGAAACCGATCGAGCTGCACGACCGGCCGCTGCCGGGCGACGAGGATCTGCTCGACTACGTCGCCGCCCTGACCCTGGCGAGTCGGGGCGCCGTATATGCCGTGGCCGGCACGGCGATGCCCAGCGAGGCCTTCGGGTCTGCGGCGTCGGCGATCCTGCGTTACTAGCCGCCAGCCGCCCCGGGCGGCGCGGCCAACTCCAGACCCAGCGCCGGGCACGCGGTGCCGGAGCGCTCAGCTCGGCGGGCAACGCCGGAACGTCATCGGGCAGTGATGCGCGGCCCTGTTCCAGCAGCCGGCAGGAAGCGTGGCGGCGGCCAGCCCCGCGCGCCGGATGGTTGCGCGCACGGCACCATCCAGCGTATTACTTTTCCGTGGCGACGGCGCGCCGCCCGGGGCGCTCGGGGAGGTGCCGACCCGCGGGGGCGGGCGGCTGGGAGCCGCAGGCGACTGCGGACCCCGAGGCGCGCAGGAGCGCGAGCGCGCAAGCGGCCATCCATCGCATCCAACGGGGGGGATCACAGATGGCCCATCGAATCGAAACCGTGAACGTCAACGGCAGCCCCATGGAGGTGTTCCTGTTCGAGCCCAAGGGCGGGGGGCCTCATCCGGGCATCGTGATGTGCCAGCATATCCCGGGCGGCCACACCGGCGTGGAGAACGATGCCTTCACGCTCAAGAGCGCGGAGCGTTACGCGGAGAACGGCTACGCGGTGGCCGTGCCCTTCATCTTCCACTGGTGGCCCAAGACCGCGGATATCCAGGTCAAGCGCGATGGCTTCCGGGACGACTGGACCATTCCCGACCTGAACGCGGCCTTCGGGCTGCTCGCCGGGACGAGGAACGTCGACGGCCGCCGGATCGGCATCGTCGGTCACTGCTGGGGCGGCCGCGTGTCGTGGCTGGGCGCCTGCTCCAATCCCGAGTACAGGGTCTGCGCGGTCTTCTACGGGGGACGGATCAAGGCCGTGCTGGGTGCCGGCAACCCGCCGGCCATCGAGCTGGCGCCCCGCATCCGCTGCCCCGTCATCGGCTTCTTCGGCAACGAGGACCAGAACCCCTCGCCCGAGGATGTGGACGACTACGACAAGGCCTTGACCGAAGCCGGGGTCGAGCACGTCTTCCACCGGTACGACGGTGCCGGCCACGCCTTCCAGGCCTTCAACGCGAAGGATCGCTACCGGCATGACGCCAGCGAAGACGCCTGGCGGAAGGTGCTGGCGTACTTCGGCGAAAAGCTGGGCAGGCGGGCGGCCTGATGGCAGGCCGCGGCTGCCCGGCGCCTGCGAGATTGCGTTCAAGCCTATGAGCGCAGATCTATGATCCGCATCCCTGAGGATCGCGCAGCGCGGCTCGAGGGCCCGGCGCGGGCCTCCCCAGCCACGCGGTGGAAGGCTGATCCTGTCTGCGCATTGGCATACCGGGAGCGACGGGGATTCCCCGCCGACGGGTTGATTGCAGCACGCGTGCCCGCCTTGCGGAAGAGGCCGTGATCGATTTCATGCTGCACGCGTTCGTCACGCTGTTCGTCGTGCTGGACCCCATCGGGCTGGCGCCGGTGTTCATGGCGCTGGTGCGCGCGGGGAACCCGGCCTATCAGCGGCGCATGGCCGATCACGCCGTGCTGCTGGCGAGCGGCGTGCTGGTGGTGTTCGCGCTGGCGGGCAACTGGTTGATGGATTGGCTCGGGGTGGGCCTGGCCGCGTTCCGGGCGGCCGGCGGGGTGCTGCTGTTCCTGCTCGCCGTGGACATGCTGTTCGCGCGCTCCTCCGGGTTGCGCTCGACCACGGAGCAGGAGCAGGCGGAGGCCGGCTCCAAGGGCGACATCTCCGTCTTCCCCCTGGCGATCCCGCTGATCGCGGGACCGGGCGCGATGACCTCGATGCTGCTGCTGATGGGCGAGGCGCGCCCCTTGCCGCTCAAGATGCTGGGCCTCCTCGGCGTGCTCGCGGCCGTCTTGCTGCTGGTCTGGCTTTCGCTGCGGACCGCGCCTCGCATCACCGGGCTGCTGGGGATCACGGGCGCCAACGTGGTCAGCCGCGTGCTGGGGATCGTGCTCGCGGCCCTCGCCGCCCAGTTCATCCTCGATGGCTTGCGCGTGGGCCTCGGCGGCCTGATCCGCCCCGAGGGCGGGTGATAGTCGTCCCCTGTCCGCTGATGCGCCGGAGGTGAGATCAGTTGGCGGTATAGGCGCGCAGCTTCTTGGTGACGAGGAAGGCGATCTGGCGAAACAGCTTGAGGGCGAGGATGTCGTTGGGATCGTTCACGACCCCGGCGTTGAGCTCGATCAGCATGCAGTCGTTCTTGGCTCGGCCGTCGGCGGAGCGGGGCTGGGCATCGACGATGGACATCTCGCCGAACACGTCGCCGGTGTTCATCAGCGCGAGCACCTCGGGGCCGCTTTCGCGCGCCTTCACCAGCTCGATCTGGCCGGTCAGCACCACGTACAGGCGGTCGCCGTGATCGCCCTCGTGGAAGATGTGCTCCCCGGCCTGGAACTTGCGGGTGTGGCAGAGCTTGAGCAGCCGCACCAGCTCCAGATCGCTGAACTCGGAGAAGAACGGTATGCGCCGCACCTTGTTCAGGGTGTCGCGGTGGTTGGTGGAGACCTTGCCCACCGCATCGCGCAGGGCCGTTTCCAGGCCGCGCAGGTCGAAAGGCTTGGGGAGATGGCCCAGGATGCCGCATTCCACGCTCTTGCGGCGGCTTTCCAGATCGAGGTTGTTGGCCATCAGCACGAACCGCAGTTGGGCCGCCGCCGCCTGGCGTCGGATGTCGTTCACCGCCTGGAACACGTCCAATCCGGCGGGCAGGTTCTGGTCGATCATCACCACGTCGACGGGGTCCTGGTTGTGAATGCTGACCACGTTCTGGGGCGAGCTGGTCTCGAAGACGGCATCGACCAGGGGCATGCTGCGCAACGCCGCCTTGACCAGCGCGCGGCTTTCCGGCTGCGGATCGACCACCAGGACGCGCAGGCCGTCCTGGCGCCGGGCGGCGCGGGCTGCCTGCGGCAGCGAGTTGGCTTCAGTCATGTCGTGATGCCTCCAGGGGTCGATGGGCAGCCGCGTCCTGCCTGGGGTGCCTCCGCTCGGGCGTGGCCGACTGCCAGGTCACCGCGACCCGGGATCGTGCGGCGCCACCTGCCGGATCGTCGTGCGGCGGATGCTCGCACATCCGTGTCGCCCGTCGCGAAGGGCCATCCCGCGCAGGGTGTCCGGTCTGAAGGTGTGCAATGTCTGTTCCCTGGCTGCCTGTCGCTGGACAACATGTCCCACCACGTCCTGTAGGTTGAGAGACGAGGGACCGTCGGACCTTACTCGGGGTGGGAGCCTTCTTTGCCCGCATCGGGCTCGGCCGGCTCCGGGTGGGCAGCCACCTCGATCGCCGGGGCGACCGCGGCGCTGGCGGCGCCGACCGGTCGGCTGATGGCGGTCATCGTCAAGAGATCGTGAATGCCGAAGATCGTCTCGACGTATCGGTTCGAGTTGTTGTACCGCCACACCGCCTGCCGCTTTTCCTCGGCGGAGGCGTGTGCGGTCCAGCCGTGTTCCCGCAGGAAGTTGGAGACGCTCGCCAGGGCGTCGGCGCGGCCGTCGAGATCGATCCGCCGGTCATTGTCGCCATCGACCGCCCATTGCAGATACGTGGAGGGCAGGAACTGGGGCAGCCCGAACGCGCCGGCGTAGGAGCCCTTCAGGTTGAACAGGGCGTCGGGATCGGCCTGGGCGATGTTCAGCAGGGCCACCAGCTCCCGGTAGGCCCAGCCCGCCTTCTTCCGGAGCCGGGTCGCGATATACTCCCGCTCGATCTCGGGGTAGGCCGTCTTCAGCCGCTCGTGGTGGCGGTCGATGGTGGAGGGGTCGGTCTCGACCGCGAGCGAGGTGAACACCTCCAGCACGCGGAACTTGCGCGGATGGCTGCCGAACTGCGTTTCCACCAGCAGCACGGCCACCACGATCTCCTTGGGCACGCCGTAGCGGGCCTCGACGGCCGCAAGTTCATCGAGATGGCGGCGCTTGAACTGCTCGGCGCGGAAGATGGCGTAGGGGCTCAGGTACTGCCGGTAGCGGGTCTCCCCGTCGCGGTTCACCGCGTTGAAGGAGATCACCGCATCCAGCTTGCGCAGGCGGGGGTCCAGGAAGATCTGCTCGATGCGGGCGCGCGGGAAGCCTTCGGCGAGCAACCGCTCGAGCACCGGCTCCAGCTCCTGGCGGGTGAAGGGGCGCGCTCCCGATTCCGGCTCGGCCGCTGCCAGGCCGGCCACCAGCGCGAAGTAGACGCTCAGGGCAAGACGACGGCGCATGTCCCCTCCGGGCATCGGCCAAGACGGCAAAGCCACCGGAGGCCCCAGGGCGCGGGCAGAAGCAGAAGCGCCCGCCTGGCCCCACGGGCGATTGTGACCTATACTGCATGCATAACACACACCTCCGATTCCGGCCAACGCTTTTCGCCGCGGGACGATGAAGCTCTGGGCGCTCTCCGATCCGCATCTGTCGTTTTCCCAGCACAAGCCGATGCACATCTTCGGCGAGGGCTGGCGCAACCACTGGGAGAAGATCGAGCGCGGCTGGCGGCGGCACGTTCAGCCGGGCGACGTGGTGCTGGTGACCGGCGACATCTCCTGGGCCCGTCGCTTCCCCGACGCGTTGCCGGACCTGGCATGGCTGGACCGCCTGCCTGGCCGGCGCAAGCTCATCGTGCGGGGGAACCACGACCACTGGTGGCCGAACTCGCCCGCCGAACGAGGGCTCGTGCCGCCCTCGCTGGCGCTGCTCGCAGGGAGCGCGCTCGAGGTGGCCGGGCTGGTCTTCTGCGGCACCGGGGGATGGCTGGACCCGGCGGATCCCTACTTCGACGCCCTGGATCACCGTCCCTTCGCGCGGGAGCTCGGTGCGCTCGAGCTGGCGCTGGAGCAGGGCCGCGCGCTCGAGGCGGGCCGGGGCATCCACGTGCTGATCCACTTCCCGCCCTACACCTCGAAGGGCCGCCCCACCCAGTTCGATGCCCTGCTGCGCCGCTTTCCCGTGCGGTCGGTCACCTACGGCCACTTGCACCTGGCGGAAGAGTGGCACCTTGCCCCCAAGGGCGAGATCGACGGCATCCGCTACACGCTGGCGGCGGCCGATTACCTCGGCTTCACGCCGGTGGCCGTGCCGGTCTAGCCGGCTGGCCGGCCAATGGTGGGGCTGTTTGAAGACGAACATCTCCGCCGGCGACCTTTCCCCGTGCCCCTCACCAATAATCGGAGCGGCGGAGAGCCGCCGCTGGCGCAGCTACCAGTTGGGGTCGTCGGGTACCACGATCTGTCCGTTGCGGATGCGGATCTGCCGGGCCGTGACCAGCCGCTCGTGCAGGATGTGGCGGGTGTCCGCTCCCTCGTGGAGCTCGATGCTGCCGTCGCTCTTCAGGGCCAGCCGCACGCCGTGCAGTCCCGGATTGACCGGAAACGTCTGGGAGCCGAAGTCCCAGAGCTTGGCCTTGGCTTGGCTCTTGGGGACGCGGGTCTCCTTGGTGCGGATCACGCAGACGCGCCGGTCCCGGTCATCCCCGCGGGATTCCGTCGCGAGCTGGAACTCCTTGGCGATGTTGTGCACCAGGTGGCGCCGGTAGGAGTTCATCGGCTCCAGCTCCAGCTCCGGTGCTTCCGAGGAGACGAACACCTGCAGCCGCATCTCGATCTCGCGCCGGAACTCGCGGTCGGCCCGTTCCTGGCTGGCGGCGGGCGAAGCGTCTTCGGGGGACCTGCGACGCGGGGGACGATGGCTGCTCCGGCTCTGGCGATCCATGGTTCCTTGAGTCCGTGAGTGAGGCGGCGGGCGGTGCGACGCGTTCCATCCGAAAGATGCATTTTGCACCGGGAATTGTCAAAATGACCCCGAGGCCACCGATGCCGCCGCGGCACCGGGCATGGCCCCAGTAGACGGGCCCCAGGAGACCAGCGCGTCGCCGGCAGGCGCAGGATGCGATGATTCCAGCCAGGGAACGGCCAGAGGATACCGGGTGCAGCCGGTGCGAGGGGACGGGCGTCGTCGTCGAGCCGGCGGGGGCGATCGCCCAGGCCGCCGTCTGCGGCTGCGCCCTGAAATGCCCGCTCTGCCACGGCGCGCACTACCTGTTCCGCCGCGACGACCTGGGACGCGATCTGGCGCAGATGTGCCGCTGCGAGCGCCGGCGCGTGCGCGTGCGGATGTTCAACGAGGCCAACCTCCCCGCCAAGTACGCGCTGGCCCGGCTCGACGAGCGCCATCGGGATCGCGCCAACCATCAGGTGTTCGGCACGTTCAAGCTGCTGGCCTCGGAATACCAGCGCGGCCAGCGGGGCATCCTGCTGATGGGGCCCCCCGGCGTGGGCAAGACCTTTCTGGTGGCCGCGTTCATCCGCGAGATCGTCCTCGAGCGCGGCGTCCCCGCGCTCTACCAGGATTTCTTCCACCTGTTGAAGGACCTGCGCTCGGGCTACGCCAAGGAGCAGCCCGAATCGGAGCTGATCGAGCCGCTGGTGCGGATCGAGGTGCTGGTGGTGGACGAGCTCGGCAAGGGCCGCAACAACCCCTGGGAGCAGAACATCCTGGACGTCATCATCTCCCAGCGGTACAACAACCAGCGCACGACGATCTTCACCTCGAACTACACCGAATCGCCCATGACCACGCTGGCCGAGCGGCTGCGCACCCGCGACGGGGCGTTGCCCGAGGTCGAGGGCGAACACCGCGATACCCTGAAGGATCGCGTCGGGCCGCGCATCTACTCCCGGCTCCGGGAGATGTGCGATTTCGTGACGCTGCTCGGCCAGGACCGGCGCGAGCAGGAAGGCTCCACCGCGTCCCGCTAGGCGCGCCACTGCCAATGGAATGATGGCCCCTCCCGCTCGCAGCGATCGTGCCGTGTTCATCAGCGGGGCCAGCGCGGGGATCGGCCAGGCGCTCGCCGAGGCCCTCGCCGCACCGGGCGTCACCCTGGGCCTGCTGGCCCGGCGCCGCGACCGCCTGAGCGCGCTCCAGCAGCGGCTCGAAGCGCGGGGTGCGCGGGTGTTCCCCTACTCAGCCGATGTGCGCGAGGCCCGCGCCGTGGGCGAGGCCGTGCGCGCCTTCCACCGCGCGGCGGGTCGGCTGAGCCTGGTGGTGGCCAATGCGGGCATCAGCGAGAGCGACGCGCTTAGCCGGGGCGACCCGTCCGTGATGAGCGACGTCATCGCCACCAACGTGCAGGGCGTGATCCACACGCTGGCCCCGGCGATTCCGCTGATGACCGCCCAGGGCGGCGGCCAGTTGGCGGCGCTCGGCTCGGTGGCCGGGTTTCGCGGGCTGTCCGGCAAGGGCGCCTATTGCGCCTCCAAGGCCGCGGTGAAGACGCTGATGGACTCCTGGCGGCTGCACCTGGAGCCGCTCGGCATCCGCGTGACCACGCTCTGTCCGGGCTGGGTGCATTCGGAGCTGACGGCGAAGAACCCCTACCCGATGCCCTTCATCATGAGCGCGGAGCGGGCGGCCCAGGAGATTCTGCGCGCCCTGGAGCAAGGGCGTCGCACCTACGTGTTTCCCTGGCAGATGCGGCTGGTCGTCCCGCTGCTGCGCGCCGTTCCCGACCGCTTTCTTCCCAAGTACGAATGAGCCCCGCCCGCTCCCCTTCCGCGCCTCCCGCTCCGCGGGGCGTTTCCGCCGGCCCACCCGTCGCCGGGGGTCGCTCATGGCGCCGGCCCCGCCCAACGCCCAGCGCGAGACTGAGCGCGGGGCTCGTTCTGGTCTGGGCGCTGCTGGCGCTGGCGGCGTGCGTGCCCACCGCACACGACAGTGGTTTCCAGGAGGCGACAACGACGAATCGGGACTTCACCCCGCGCTATGTCGCGGTGGGCAATCAGCCGATCACGCTCGCCTGTGCCGACCTGGACGGCGATGGCCGGCTGGACCTGGTGACCGCCAACAGCGTGGGCAACTCCATCACCGTGGTGCTGGATCCGGGCGGCACCGCGCCATCGACACGAGAGATCGCTGCCGGCACCCAGCCCTCCCAGGTGGTGCTGGGGAATTTCGCTGGAGGTACCAAAACGCTGGCCCTGGGCGGGCTCGATCTCGGCAAGCCCACCTGCCAGACGAGAAGCGGTACGGGCGCTGCGGACATCGCCGTGCTGAATGCGGGCGACAACACCGTCTCCGTGTACCTCGCCGACGGACTGGGAGGCTGGAACGCCCCGACGACCTACGCGCTCGACGGCGCGGCGACCCAGCTCCAGGCCGTGCGGCTCAAGCCGACCGATCCCGTGGACGCGCTGCTGCTCTCCCTCGCCGTCGATTCGCAAAAGGCGGTGGGCGGCTCGGATTCCATGCTGGCCCTGGTCAACGACGGCAGCGGCAGCTTCACCCTGCTGCGGTCGCCGGCCGGCACCGCCCCTGGCCGCTTCGTGACGGGGGACTGGAACGGCGATGGCAAGTTGGACGTGGCCGTGCTGAACCCAGGGAGCGCGGCCGCCACGGTGCTGCTCGGCGACGGTGCCGGGGCGTTCACCCCGGCCTCGGCGCCGAATCCGCCGGGCATCGGCACTGCGCCCTTCGATATCGTCACGGGCGATTTCGACAGCGACGGCAAGCCGGACGATCTGGCCGTCAGCAATGACTCAGGCCCCAGCGTCTCGATCCTGCTTGGCCAGGGCGATGGCACGTTCGCGCTCGCGCCCGGCTCTCCGTTCGAGGTCGGCGTCAATCCGCGGCGGCTGTTCAGGGCCGCGCCGGGCTCGGCGAACCTGGTGGTCGCCCACGACCAGCAGAAGTTCGTGTCGCTGCTGACCGGCGGCGGTACCACAGGCCAGTATGCGGCCACGGAGCTGGGAACCGGCACCGACCCCTTCGCCGCGGCTGCGGGTCGTTTCGCCGGCAGCAACTCCGACGATCTTGCCGTGGTCGAGTCGCAGCAGCGGCTGGTCTCGATCTTCGCCAACAACGGTTCGGGGGGCTACAGCCGATCGGTGATCGGCTTCGCCAGCGCCGTGCAGTTCCCCATGACGGGGGATTTCAACGGCGATGGCAAGGACGACCTCGTGCTGGTGCAGCCCAACGAGGATCGCCTGGTGCTGCTGCTGAATCTCCATTAGGCGGGGCTGCTCCGGCCCGCGGCGCCGGCTGGCGGCGGTGGCGCCGGCCCCTCACGCCGGCGCGTGCGGGAAGGGGAGTTGGCTCTCGCACCAGGCGCCGATGCCGAGCAGCGCATCCTCGCCGCCATCGACGCCCACCAGTTGCAGCCCCAGGGGCAGGCCCTCGCCCGAAAGCCCGATCGGCAGCGTGAGGGTCGGGACGCCGCAGAGGCTCCAGGGTCGGTTGAACGCCGCATTGCCCGTGGTGGACAGGTCCGGCGCCGGCCCAGGCGTCGTGGGCAGCAGGGCCGCATCCAGGCCGGCCATCGCCGCGTGGAAGGCGAGCCGGAGCCGGTGGCGCTCCCGCAGCGCCGCGACGTACTCGACGCCCGAGACGCCCTGTGCGCCGGCAAGCAGCTTGGTGACGAGCGGCGGAAACCCTGCGGGCGCCGCGCGGAACCGGTCGCGGTGCACCGTGGCCGCCTCGACCGAGGAGATGGTGTGGTGGACGGCCTGGATGGCCTCGAACCCCGCCGGCAGGGGCTGCTCGACCAGCGCCACCCCGGCCCGCGCGAGCTGGCGGCACGCGCGCTCGAATGCCTCCCGCATCTCCGGCTCCGCCTGCTGCTCGAACGCCCCGCGCAGCCGCCAGACCCGGAGCGGCGCGCGCGGCACGACGGGCGGCGGCAGCCGGTCCCGGGAAGCCTGCCAATCCACGGGCGCCTCTTCCCTGAGCAGGCGCCACAGCAGCGCGGCGTCCTCCACCGCGCGGGAGAACGTGCCCACGTGGTCCAGCAGCCAACTGAAGGTCAGCACGCCCGCGACCGGAATGCGGCCGTGGCCGGGCTTGAACCCGACGGCGCCGTTGTACGCGGCAGGCCGCAGCACCGAGCCGCCGGTCTGGGTGCCCAGCGCGCCCAGGCACATCCGATCGCCCACGGCGGCCCCGGAGCCCGAGCTGGAACCGCCCGGGGTGTGGTCGGGATGCCAGGGGTTGCGGGTCGGCGGCGGATCGATATACGCGAGCGCCGCCGTGTGCGTCTTGCCGAGCAGGAGCGCCCCGGCCTCGCGCAGCCGGCTTACGGCCGCCGCATCGGCCGCGGCGGGGCGGGGCGGGTAGGCCTCGCAGCCGTTGCGGGTTTCCATCCCCCGCACGTCGATGATGTCCTTGATGCCGAAGGGGATGCCGTGCAAGGGGCCGTGCCAGCGGCTTCGGGCCGCCTCGCGGTCCAGCAGTTCGGCGTGCTGCAGCGCCTCCTCGCGATGGAGCGCGGCCCAGGCGCGCACCAGGGGCTCCCGCGCGTCGATCCGCTCCAGGCAGGAGCGCAGCAGCGCCGTGGCGGTCAGTTCGCCGCGCCGCAGCAGCTCGGCCGCGCGGTAGATGGTCAAGTCCCGGGGTTCGGCCATGGGCCTCCTCTTGCGTGACCTCCGGGGTGCACGGTGCACACGCTGCGTACCGTGCATCGTCCCGGGGGCAGTGGGTGGTCATACCAAGTTGCGTTCGGTGCGCCTTGAAGGCGCCCAGTACCAGCGGATGAGAGATCCGCCCGAGGAGCTGTCGGTGCACCTCGGTAGCCACCCGGACGGCGGGTCGCGGTGACATGGCCGGTCGAAGCTCCGGGACCAGCGTCCCGCAGGGCGAGGCTAGCAAGCCGGCAGGCCGTAACGCGAGTGAATCCTGAGCAGGCCTCGAAAAGAGTGATGTGGACGCCGACCCGCCTGAATGCCGGGGAAGGCCGCTGCGCTCCGATGCGCGGCGTCGCGCCCGCAGCGCCCGGCGCCGCCAGCCCGCCACGCGGCCTGATGCTCAGATCGTCGGCGCCTCCCCGGCAGCAGGCCCCCCGCCGGGCACCACATCCGCAAAGCCCTTGCCTCTGCCGTTCTGCGGCACGGCGGCTCCGCAAGTCGCGTCCCAGCGGTGCCATCCGCCCGCTCCGACTCGCGGAAAGGCCCCGCACGGGGAATCGTGGTAGAATGGCGCATAGGATCGCCCGTGGGAGGCAGCAGACCCCAGGCGGCGCGGTGCAACACTTGTGTGTGGACGTCCGACGATGAAGACCAACAGGGTGGCGATCGCGATGGGAGCGGCGGTGCTGGCCGGCGCAGGGCTGTGGGCCGCGTACGGATGGCTGAGCAGCCACGTCGCGCCGACCCGTCTGCACACCTGGCTCGGCATGGCGCTGGCCGTGGCGATGATGGGCGTGGGCTATCCGTTCCTGATCTACCTGGAGCGGCGCCGGGCCAATCGATCGGCGTCCAAGGCTCCGTAGGCTCGGGGACGCCGGGGCGGGCCACCGCGCCGTCAGGGTGTGACGTGCCCTTCGTCGACCAGGCTGACGTAGCGCTCGTCGCCGATGATGACGTGATCCAGCACGGGGATGCCCATCATCTCGCCCGCGGCCATCAGCCGGCGCGTCATGGCGATGTCGAGCCGCGAAGGCGCGGGGTTGCCCGACGGGTGGTTGTGCACGAGCAGCAGCGCGGAGGCACGCGCCCCGATCGCAGCGGCGAAGATTTCCCGCGGATGGGCGGGACTGCCGTCGAGCGTGCCCTGCGTGATCAGCGTCTCGCCCAGGTACCGGCGGTGCACATCGAGGGCGATGACGAGCAGTTGCTCCTGCTTGAGATCGCGTAGCCGCATGCGGAAGTGGCGGAAGACGGCCCACGCCGTATTGAGCACGGCCCCCGGCTCGATCCGCTCCTCGTTGTGGCGCTTGCACAGCTCCAGCAGCGCCTGAATCTGCACGGCGCTGGGCGGGCCCGGCCCCAGCTTCGACTCGAGGGCCGCGGGTGACGCTTCGCCGAGGGCGCGCAGCGGCTGTTCCCCGAGCCAGGCCCATCCCGTCGGCGCCGGGCCCGGGGCGGGGAACAGCAGGGCCAGCAGCTCCTGCAGCGACCAGAGATCGAGGCGACCGTTGCGCGCGCGCACCCGCAGCGCCGCCGCTCCCTCCTCGATGCGGCGCGGCGAGCGCGCCCAGCGGCACTCGTCGCGCAAGGGGCATTCGCCGCAGCGTGGCACCTCGCCGCACACCCCTTCCAGATGGAGGGCCCGATAGGCCCCGCCGAACGCGGCGGCGCGGAAGGCCGCCCGATGGGGCGCCGCCTCGTCGCGCTCGCCATCCCCCGAGCTCCAGCACAGCGCTTGCCACTGCCGGAGGGATTCCACCGACAGGGGCGGATCGAACCGGCCCTCCTGGTAGCGGGACCAGGCCCGCCAGCCGGCCGGAGCGCCCAGCGGATGGAGCCCGACGGCCGCCAGCGGTTCGAGTGCCGCCCAGGGTGAAGCGGGCGGCAGCACCGCGCACCAGCGCGAGCTTTCGCCCACGCTCAGCAGGGGCGAGGGATAGCCTTTGGGGAAGCCCTTGGCCCGCAGCTGGAAATAGCGTGTGAGCACCTCGGTCAGTTGCTGCCGCTGAGCCGGCGTGGTCGGGGGGCACTCCGCGATGCGGCGGCAGAAGTGCTCTTCCGTGAAGTAATGGGGATCGACCTCGTGGGGCAGGCGATACAGGGCGCGCCATTCCCAGTGCGCCGCGCCGGGCGTGGCCGCCAGCCCCAGCCAGCCCAGCAGCCGGCCGAGCATCTGGCCGTAGAGGGCATCGTGCAGCTCGGGCAGGGTGGCGGCGAGGGGCCGGTTCACCAACTGCTCGAAAGCGGCCGAAGCCGAGGCCGACCCCTCCCACGCGGCGAGGCGGGCGAAGAAGTCCTCGGGGCGCGGCTGGTCCATGGCGGGCACTCCCGGGCGCGTCCGGCTGGGCACGTCGCCTCGCCGCGAGGGGGAGCCGGTCGCGGCTCAGCCGGCTCCCATCGCCAGCGCGTCCGGCTCCTCCGCGAGGAAGCGCTGGAACTCGGGCCAGAGCTCGGCCGGGGTGGTGCGCTCGCGGATGAACACCTTCCCCAGCCCGCCCAGCAGGATGAAGCGGATCGACTGCTGTGCCGCCTTCTTATCGTGCATGAGCAGGCGCGTAAAGCCGGATTCGTCGAGCGGCGCGATGCGCTTGCGGGGCATGGAGGTCAGCAGCAGGCTGCGGATGCGGCTGTAGTCGTCGGGAACGAGGTGGCCCCAGCGGCGGCTGACGAAACTGGCGAAGAGCATCCCCACCCCCACGGCCTCGCCGTGAAGAAACGTCTCGTAGCCCGTGTGGGTCTCGAGCAGGTGGCCGAGGCTGTGGCCGAAGTTGAGGATCGCCCTCTGATCGGTTTCGCGCGGGTCCTCCTGCACCACGGCCGCCTTCACCCGGCACGAGCGGAACACCGCCTCTTCCCAAAAGCTCCAGTCGCGCCCGGAGAAGGCAGCGCGCCGCGCTTCGAGGAATTCGAACAGCGCGGCGTCGCGGATCATGCCGTGCTTGACGAGCTCGAACAGGCCGGCCGTCAACTCGCGGGGCGGCAGAGTGGCGAGGAACTCCATGTCCATCACCACGCCGGCGGGCTGCTTGAAGGCGCCCACGGCGTTCTTGGCCTCGCGGTGGTTGACGGCCGTCTTGCCGCCGACGCTGCTGTCCACCTGCGCCAGCAGGGTGGTGGGCACCTGCACGAGCGGCAGCCCGCGCATGAAGGTGGCCGCGGCGAAACCGGCGGTATCGCCGACCACGCCCCCGCCGAAGGCCACGATCAGCGTGTTGCGATGGGCCTCCAGCGCCATCAGGCGGTCGTAGATGCGGGTGAGGGTGTCGAGCGTCTTGAACTGCTCGCCGTCGGGGAGGATGCACGCCGCCACCCGCAGGGGCAGGTCGCGCAGCACGTCGGCCACGCCATCGGGATAGAGCCGGGCCAGGGTCTCGTTGGTGATCACCACGACGAGCTCCCGGCCATGGCGCCGCACGACATCCGGCAATTCGGCGCGCAGGGCTCCGGCCCCGATGTGGATCGGGTAGGGACGTTCGCCGGGCACCTCAACCTGCAACGTTCTCATGGCGGCCCTCGCCGGGGGTCCCGGATGGCCTCAGAAGCGGTGCACGAACACCACGCCGTCGACCGTCGCCACGACCGGCCACGCGGGCGCGCGCTCGGGGTAGAAGGAATAGTAGCTGGTGAGCGCGAACGCCACCGCCAGCCACCCCGCGGCGTTGGCCGTGGATTCGTAAGCCTTGGCGCGGTTGTGGTAGTGCTCCGTCCGGCTGCGGTAATACAGCGCGTCTGCGGTGGTCGTGGCCGCGCTGTATTGTTCGTACGCCTTGTCGGCCTGGCTCAATGCCGTGCGCGACTCGCTGTAGCCGTTGACCGTCACGGCCAGCGCTGCGACGGAGAGTCCGGCGAACGTCCAGCCCAGCGCCGGGCCGGAGCGCCACGGCTCCTGCTTGAGCAGCATCTCCTGCGCCCGCGCGGCCGATGGGCTCGCCAGCAGCATCGCCAGCGCCAGGGCCGCCGCGGGCCAGCCGCGCCACGCTCGCATTCCACGCCCCTCGATCGGTGGGTTCCCGCGGCGGTCGCGCTCCCAGAGCGGTGCTGCGGGCCTCGTGCAGGTTCGGCTCGCCGTTGCCCGCCCCGGCCCCGTGCGGTAGACTGGGCTCCTCGGCATGCACCGCGAGCTGCACCGCGAGCGCGGGGGCGCCCCCGGAACCGGCTCCCCGCAGTGTGGGCGATTTCCGCCGGGCTGTCAAAGCGCGGCCGGGCCGCTGCCGTCCCCTTTCCGATCGGCGGGAGCCGCACCCGGATGGAATCCCACCTGACCGAACTGCTGGAGCAGTTGCCCGAGTCGCCCGGGGTGTACCTGCACAAGGATGGGCAGGGGCGGGTGCTCTACGTGGGCAAGGCGCTCAACCTGCGCAGCCGGGTGCGTTCCTACTTCCAGCCCTCGGCCGATCACACGCCGCGCATCGCCGCGATGGTGCGGCAGGTGCAGGATATCGAGCTGTTCCGCACCAGCACCGAGTCCGAGGCGCTGATCCTCGAAGCGAACCTGATCAAGAAGCACCAGCCCCGCTACAACGTCAACCTGAAGGACGACAAGTCCTACCCGTTCTTCAAGCTGACCGTGAACGAGATGTACCCGCGCCTGTTCCTGGTGCGGGAAAAGCTGGAGAAGGATGCCGAGTACTACGGCCCCTATGCCTCGGTAAAGAAGGCACGGGAGACGCTCGCCATCGTGCGCCGCCATTTCAAGCTCCGCACCAGCAAGATGAAGCTCGACGGCACGCGCACCTATCGCCCGTGCATCAACTTCCAGCTGCGGAAGTGCCTCGCCCCCTGCCGGGGCGTGGTCGAGGTCGAGCAATACTGGCAGCAGGTGCACAAGGTGCGGCTGTTCTTCCAGGGGCGGGGCAAGGAGCTGATGGCCCGGCTCGACGCCGAGATGAACGAGCATGCCGCCGCCCAGCGGTACGAGGAAGCCGCCGCGGCACGGGATGCGCTCGCGGCGGTGCGCCGCACCTTCGAGCAGCAGCTGGCCGTGGTGCCCGATCCCGACGCCGATCAGGACGTGTTCGCCGTGTACCGCGAATCGCACTACGCGGGGGTCGAGGTGCTGTTCATCCGCCACGGCCGGCTGCTCGGGAGCGATTTCCTGCTGCTCGAACGCACCGAGGGCTCGGACGATGCGGAGGTGCTGGGCGGCGTGCTGCGGCGGCTCTATACCCGGCCCTCGGCGCTGCTGCCGCGCGAGGTGATCGTGGCCTGCCCGGTCGAGGACCAGGAGGTGCTGGAAGCGTTCCTGACCCGCGAGAAGGGCGCCCGGGTGCACATCGTCGTCGCGCAGCGCGGCGCCAAGCGCCGGCTGATCGAGATGGCCTCCGAGAACGCCAAGCTGGCCCTGCACGAGAAGATGGCGCGCCGGCTCGATGACGAGGCGGTGCTGGAGGAGGTGCAGCGCACGCTGCACCTGCGCCGGCCGCCGCGGCGGGTGGAGGCGTTCGACATCTCGAACATCCAGGGCGCGCACACGGTGGCCTCGATGGTGGTGTTCGAGGACAACCGCGCCAGCAAGGGCGAATACCGCAAGTTCAGGATCCGCTCCGTGGCCGGCCCGGACGACTTCCTCGCCATGGCGGAGGTGCTGGGGCGGCGCTACCGGCGCGCCCTGGCAGAGGGGCAGCCCCTGCCGGAGCTGATCCTGATCGATGGCGGCAAGGGCCAGGTGAACATGGCCGAAGCCGTGCTGCAGGAACTCGGCATCGCGCCGACCCGGCTGGACCTGATCGGCTTGGCCAAGGGTCGCTCGGAGCGCCGCCGCGGCTTGCCGCGCGCCGGCAACCAGGACTTCGAGTACGTCGTCAAGCCGAGCCTGAAGAACGAGCTGCGGCTCAAGAAGAACTCCGCCACCCTGCACTTCCTGCAGCGCGTGCGCGACGAGTCCCACCGCTTCGCGATCACGTTCCACCGCTCCCTGCGCCGCCGCGAGACCCTGCGCTCGCAGGTCGAGGAGATCCCGGGCGTGGGCCGGAAGCGCGCGCAACTGCTGCTGCGCCACTTCGGCAGCCTGCGGGCCTTGCAGCAGGCCGATCCGGAGGCGCTGCTCGCGGTGCCGGGTCTGCCCGCGAAGCTCGCGGGCGAGCTGCACCGCGTGCTGCACCCCGCCCCAGGGGCCGGGGCAGGCCCCCGGCTGTCCGCCGGGGAGGCGAGTCCGCCGAGCGCGCTGGACCCCGCGGAACGGGGCACGGTGGCGGCCCTGGGTCGGGAGCACTGAGCTGGGAGCACTGAGCTGGGAGCACTGAGCTGGGAGCACTGAGCTGGGAGCACTGAGCTGGGAGCACTGAGCTGGGAGCATTGAGCTGGGAGCACTGCGCCGGGAGCACTGCGCGCCGCCGCGCCGGCTGGAGTCACGGCGGCGCGCGACGGAGATGCGCGTCAGCCGCTCAGCCGGTCTGGCCTTTGGGTTTGCTGGGGCGCCGCAGGGCCAGCCACGACACCAGCAGGCTGATCTCGTAGAGCACCATCAGCGGCACCGCCAGCAGGAGCTGGTTGAACACGTCGGGGGTGGGGGTGAGCATCGCGGCGGCGACGAAGATGATCACGATGGCATACCGCCGGTTGCGGTTGAGGAACCCCGGCGTGAGCATGCCGAACCGGGTCAGCAGCAGGCTGATCAGGGGCAGCTCGAACACCAGCCCGAAGACGAACAGCATCCGGATCACGAACGTCAGGTAGTCCCCGATCCGCAGCGAGGGGGCCAGCGTCGGATCGAAGTTGATCAGGTAGCCGAACGCGAAGGGGAAGACCAGCGTGTAGGAGAACAGCCCGCCGCCCACGAACAGCGGAAAGGAGAACACCAGAAAGGGCCAGACGACAAGCTTCTCCTTCCTGTACAAGGCTGGGCGGATGAACAGCCACATCTGCGTCAGCACGAACGGAAACGTGAGAAACAGCGCCGCGAAGAACGCCGCCCGCATGTGGGTGAAGAAGGGGTCCGTGATCGTGTCGAACTGGAGCCGGTCCACGTACTTGAGCACCGGCGCCTCGATGAACGCCATCACCTCGGACGAGAACGTCCAGCACACGATGAACACCGCCCCGACCGCGGCGACGGAGATCAACACGCGCTTGCGCAACTCCTCCAGATGCTGGGTCAAGGGCATCTTCGGATCGTGAATCTCGTCCTGCGGCGGCGTGGTCATGGAGGCTGGCGGAGGCGAACTCGCGGGGTGGCGGAAACCGGCGCCGGAGGAGCGGGCGCGCGCCCGCCCCCGGCAGGCGGGGCGGCTCGCCCGCGGAGGCGCGGTTCTGGCATGGCCGCCCTGGACGGCCTGAGGCGCGGGCGCGGCCCTGCGGCGCGCAATCGCAACGATAGCGCATTTGCCCCTGACGCGATACGGGCGGGCGGCGATGCGGCAAGTGGGGGCAGCGACGTGTCCATCTTTTCCATGGCGCTTCGGAGCATCCGCCGGCGGCACTGCCGCCGCTGGGCCGGCATGCTCGCGCTCGTGCTCGCCTGTGCGGGAAGCGCCCGGGGCCAGGCCCAGGAGCAGCGCAGCGACGAGTACATCATCGAGCACACCCTCATGCTGCCCAAGGGCCCGGTCTACGCCGCGTTCTTCTCACCGGACGACCGCTTCATCGTCACGCTGGGGGCCAACCGCGCCCTGCGGCTGTGGGAGACGGAAACCGGCCGCGCCACCCGCGAGATCCGCACCGGCGACCACCGCGCCACCGTCGCCGTGTATCACCCGACCGCGGGGGTGATCTTCACCGGCGGCGAGGACCGCACGGTGAGGGCCTGGGAGGTCGAGAAGGGCAAGGACACCCGCACCCTGCAGGGCCACAAGGCGGCCGTCACCGCTCTCATCACCGATGCGGAGGGCAAGACCCTCTTCTCCGGCGCGGCCGATGGCTCCGTCATCCTCTGGGATGCGGAGCGGGGGCGCGCCCTGCGCACCCTCGATGCGCATAAGGGCCGGGTCACCGCGCTGGCCCTCCATCCCGATGGCAAGCACTTGGCGACAGGCGGCCAGGACCGCCTGATCAAGGTCTGGGATTCGCAGACGGGCAAGCTGGTGACCACCCTCGCCGGGGCGCTGGGGCCGATCACGGCGCTCCAGTTCGGCTACAAGCCCGAGCTGCTGGCCTCGGCCTCGACCGATGGCGTGGTGAAGCTCTGGCGCTGGCAGAGCCGCACCGACCCGAACGCCGGCACCCTGGTGGGCCACAAGCGCTCCGTCACGGGCGTGGCCTTCCACCCCAACGAGCAGTGGATCGTCACCGGCGGCCAGGACGAGACGATCCGCATCTGGAGCGTCGCCACCCAGCGCGAGCTGCAGGAGCTGACGCTCGTCGAGGGCCAGGTCGGGGGGTTGAAGCTGAGCGGCAACGGGCGCCGCCTGGTGGCGGCCTACGAGAAGGATCGCGCCCGCACCTGGAAGCTGGACCGCTCGGCCTTCCTGGCCGCGCTGGCGGGCCATGGCCAGTCCGTGGTCTCGCTGGATTTCTCGGTGGACAATCAGTTCCTGCTGTCGGCCTCCCCGGACAAGACGGTGCGCATCTGGAACCTGGCGACGCGGCAGGCCGTCAAGATGTATCCGACGGAGAATCATGTCGTCCAGGCGGTGCGCTTCGCGCCCGACAACACCCGCTTCGCCACCGGTGCCACCGACGGTTACGTGCAGCTTTGGGAAACCGCCACCGGCAAGATCCAGAAGCGGCTGCAGGGCCACGCCGGCAAGGTCAACGCGCTGGCGTTCCATCCGGGCGGGGCGTTTCTCGTGTCGGGCGGCTCCGACAAGACCTGGGTGCTGTGGGACGTCGCTGCGGGGCGCTCCCTCAAGCGCGTGGCCGGCCACACCGACCAGGTGACCGCGGTGGACTACGCGCCGGACGGCTCGGCCTTCGCCACGGCGAGCGAAGACGGCACGGTACGGCTCTGGGACCACCCCGAGGGCAAGCTCCGCCGCACGCTGGAGGGCGGCAGCGGCTCGATCCAGGACGTCCGCTTCGATCCGCTGGGCCGCTACGTGGCCGCGGCGTCTTCCGATGCGTCGATCCGGATGTGGGATCTCCGCACCGGCGCGCTCGTGCACACGCTGGCGGGCCACGATTTCATCGTCTCCGGCATCCGCTTCTCCGTGGACGGCCGCGCCCTGATTTCCGTCTCCCGCGACAAGACCGTCAAGCTCTGGGACGTGCAGACGGGGCGCTTCATCCGCACCGTGAGCGGCGAACGCAACCAGATTCTCGCCCTCGCCGTCAGCCGGAACGGGAAGACCATGGCCACCGGCTCCATCGCGCCCGAGATCAGCCTGATGGTCTATCCGCTGCAGGTGGTGCTCCAGCAGCAGCTCCCCGCGCCCGCAGCGGCCGGGGCTCCCCCCGCCGGCGCAGGGGCCGTGCCGGTGGCAGCGGCGCTGGAGCCCCCGCCGCTGGTGGACCCGGCCGCGCTGCGCCAGAGCAGCGACGAGCAGATCGAGGCGCTGGCGTACAAGGTGGTCAAGAGCGAGGACCCCCGCGAAGGGCTGGAGCAGCTCCAGCGGCAGCTCAACGGGCTGCTGGTGGCCGGTCGCTATTGCAGCTCCGCGCCCGCGCTCGAGCAGACCGCGCACCAGATTCTGCTGGTGGCTCCCTACGACAAGGCCGCCTACCACGCGCTGGTGATCGCAGGGATCGTCACGCGGGATCTGAAGATGATCTACCTGATGTCGAAGATCGGGGAGCGGGCGCTTTTCTTCGCCCAGCCCTACAGCTACGACCTGCCGCAGTCGGTGGATGCGGCGTTGGCCTTCTGGCAGCGCACCGTGTTCAATCCGGCGCGCTTCCGGGCCGGACGCGAGATCGTGCTCGACTTCGGCGGCTGCGACGGCCAGCGTCACGTGGTGGCGATGCCGGCGCTGCTGCTCAGAGTGGACCTCCCGCAGGAGGTCTTGCAGACCCTCGCCTCGCAGAAGGCCCGCGTCAATTTCCAGCAGTTCAAGGGGTTGTCCGACGCGCAGTTCCAGGAGCGCATCCTCGAGCTGGTGGCCCGAGCCGCAGAAGTGGGCCGGCGCGGCGGGGGCTCCACGTTCGCGCTCTCGCTGCGGCAGGCCAAGCCGCAGGATACCGGGACGCTGAACCTGGACATGACGGGCGTGGACGTGTTCGGCAACCCGGCACGGGTCGAATTCAAGCTGCGGCCGGCCAACGGCGGCTGGGTCACCTACTACACCGATGCCGACCGCAGGAAGAGCCTGTTGCTGCCCGCCGGGAACTACTACGTGATGGTGGACAAGAAGGTGCGCGAGGTGTTCACGCTGAAGAGGGATCAGCGGCTGGCGGTCAAGGTCGCTTCCGCCGCCGGCCGCCCGTAAGCGCGACGCGGGATGGCTCGGGCGCGCGCGGCCCTCAGCCCGCCCGACCCGCCTGCTGCGGGTCGGGGAACGCCACCACCGTGGCGGTCGCCGCGGGCGAAAGATCGAATTCCTCCAGGGTCGGCAGATCCTTCAGGTCGGCCAGGCTGAACAGGCTCAGGAAGTTCCGGGTCGTGCCGTAGAGGATCGGCCGCCCGGGCGCCTGGTCCTTGCCCAAGATGCGGATCAGCTTCTTTTCGAGCAGGTTGCGCAGCCCGGAGGAGCTGTCCACCCCCCTCAGGTGTTCGATCTCGGCCCGGGTGACCGGCTGGCGGTAGGCCACGATGGCCAGGGTCTCCAGGGTGGGCTGGCCGAGCCGCACCGGCTTGAGCGGCTCGGCTTTCTGCACCCAGGTCTTGTAGAGGGGGAGCGTGCGCATCTGATAGCCGTCGCCGGCCCGCTCGATGCGGAAGCTGCGGTTGCCGCTCTCGTACTCGGCGTTCAGCTCGTCGATCCAGCGGTGCACCTGGTCGGGTTCCGCGCTGCCGAGCACCTGCGCGAGCTGCCGTGCACCGAGCACCTCCGGGGAAGAGAACAGCACCGCCTCCAGCACGCGCCTGGCATCCGAATCGATCATGCGACACCTCCTTGCGTGACTTCCGGTTCCGCTCCGTGAAACCGTCGCTCCTACCCGCCATCCGCCCGTGCCGCCCGCCAGGCTCAATGGGCACGCATCTGCGCGCGGATCGCCGCCCGGATCGCGGACACCAGCCGCGCACGCAGCGCCGCCACCAGCAGCAGGGCGCCGGCCAGGTCCGTCAGCAGCCCCGGGACGATCAGCAGCCAGCCGCCCGCCACCACCAGCATCGCATCCAGGGCCTCCTCGGGCGGAAGGCGCCTATTCGTGATATCGGACTCCAATTCCGTCCACAGGTCAAGCCCTTCGCGGCGCGCGTAGCGCCAGCCGAGGGCTGCCGTGACCGCCGCCTCCAGGAAGATCGCCCAGAGCGGCAGGCCCGAGAGCGTGAACACCAACACCTCCAGCGCAGGCACCACCAGCAGGAACAGCAGCAGGATCAGGATCATCGCGGGCGCCATCGGGGGGCGCGCAGAACTGGGAGCTGAGTCTCAACTATTGCGATCACCTCGGGCCGCGCATTCTGGCCGACCCCCGCCCTACCGGGGCCGAAACGCCACCAGGGTCTCGTCACAAGCATGCCACCAATCAGCGCTCCAGAGGAAACAGGATGAAGGTGTACAGGGGCCACAACAGGTGCTTTTTCTTGCGACCCCCCCCTAGCGGTCCCGGTCATTGCTTGTCAGGAGCGCGCCGCCCAAGGGGGCGGAAAGAACACGAGACTGCTTGTGGTTGCCCTGAAATGTTGTGTCCCAAGAACCTCGGCACTCTGGTGACCGCCAGCCGGAAGCTCCTCGTGCACGTGTTCCTCGTGCCCACACGCTGGCGACTTGCAGTCATGGTTGGGAAGTAGCGCCGCCACCGCTAGAATGGTGACGCCGCACACGGTACACATTAATTTTTTTGAGGGACCTTGGCTTATCATACGCCTCCTTGCGCCAGGGGAAGGACTCGGGCATCCAGCCCGATATGACTGTCACCAGCGTATCGCCTGTTGGGGACGGAGAAAAGGGAAACGCGCAAATCAAGGCGCCCAAGTTCGCGACATGGCCTCAATGGGAATCCAGCACCCGGCGCACGGCGGCGAGCAGTTCCGTGACGGAAAACGGCTTGCGCAGCACCGGCACCCCCAGCTTCCGGGCGATGGCGTCTTCCTCGGAGTCGCTGGCGTAGCCGGTGCTGAACAGCATCGGCAGGTGGGGTGCCAGCGCGCGCAGAGCGGCGAACACTTCGCGGCCGGTGCGCTTGGGCATGACCAGGTCCAGGATCGCCATCGCGATCTCGCCCTGAGCCTCACGGAACGCTTCCACCGCCTGCTCGCCGTCGCGGGCTTCGATCACGCGGTAGCCCTGACCCTGGAGCGTTTCGGAGGTGAACGTCCGCACGGAATCCTCATCTTCCGCGAGCAGGATGGTTTCGCTGCCGCCGCGCACGTCCGCCAGCCCGGGGGCCGCGCCGTCGGCGACCTCGTCCCCCGTCGCGGGCAGATAGACCAGGAAGGTGGAGCCCTGGCCGGGCGCGCTGCGCACGGTGATCATCCCCCCGTGCTGCTCGACGACGCCATAGGCGACCGATAGCCCCAGCCCCGTGCCCCTGCCCACCTCCTTGGTCGAGAAGAACGGCTCGAAGATGCGCTGCTGGATGTCAGGCGTCATGCCGTGGCCCGTATCCGAGACGGCGATGCGGGCATAGGGCCCGGGCTTCGCCCAGGCGTTAGCCCGACAGAACTCGTCGTCGGCAGCCACCAGCTCCACATCGATGATGAGGCACCCGCCCTCGGGCATCGCATCGCGCGCGTTCACGCACAGGTTGAGCAACACCTGCTCGATCATGCCTGCATCGGCATTCACCCGCGGGTTGCTCGCTGCCACCCGCACGGTGATCTCGACGCGCTCGCCGAGCAGCCGCCGCGCCATGTTGACGAGGTTTCGCGCCAGGTCGCCCAGCGAGAAGACGGAGCGCCGCGGCACCTGCTGGCGGCTGAAGGCCAGCAACTGTCTCGTCAGGCCGGCCGCCCGCTGCCCGGCCTCGACCAGCCGGCGCAGATGCCTGGTGGCCACCTCGGTTTGGGCCAGGTGGTACCCGGCCAGCTCGGCGTTGCCCAGGATCACCTGCAGCATGTTGTTGAAGTCGTGGGCGATGCCGCCCGCCAGCGTGCCGACCGCTTCCATCTTCTGCGCCTGCCTGAGCTGGTGCTCGAGCTCCACGCGATCGGTGACGTCGTGGACGATGCCCACCAGGCGCAGCGGCCGACCCTGCTCGTCGCGAATCACCTCCCCCTGCGCTTGGACGATGCGGGTATCGACGCTCGTGCGTACCACGCGATACTCCGTCTTGAAAGGCTCGCCCGCTCCGATCGCCGCCTCGGTGGCCTGTCTGAACCGCGGCACGTCATCGGGATGAATGCGCGCAGTCAGCACGGCGGCGGCTCCGGAAAACCCGGCCTCGTCATGCTGCGGCACACCGAGGATGCGGCAGGTCTCGCCGGAGAGCTGCACCTGCATCGTCGCCAGGTTCCATTCGAAGGTGCCCAGCCGGGCGATCTCGAGGGCCTGCCTGAGCCGGGCTTCGCTGCGGGCCAGCGCCTGCTGGGCCTGTATGCGGGCGCTGACATCCCGCAGGATCACGGTCGAAATCCTGCCCCGTTGCGAGAGGAAGTGGGAGATGGAGGCCTCCGCGGGAAACTCCTCCCCGTTGCGGCGCAGGCCGACGATCGTCTGGCGCCCGCTCATGTAGCGGTGGTCCCTCTGATCGCCCTGAAACCCTGCCACGTGCTGCCGGTGAGCCGCCCGATAGCGTTCCGGTATCAGCACATCGAGCGGCTTGCCCTGGATCTCCTCCGCGGCGAAGCCGAAGATCTGCTCGGCGCCGCGGTTGAACAGCACGATGCGCTGCGCCTCGTCGATCGAGATGATGGCATCGGGGGCCAGGGAGAGGATGCCCAGGAAGCGCTCCTCGGAGTAGCGCAGCTCCTCTTCCGCCTTCTTGCGCTCGGTGATATCGACCGTCACGCTGACCGTGCCGATGACTTTCTGCTGAGCGTCCCGCAGCGGCACCCAGCGCGCCTGTACCCACTCCTCGATGCCGTCGCTCCGCAGGCGGTGGAGCTCATGCTCCCTGGAGCGCCCCTCCGCGATCACCATCCGCCGCCTGCGCTCCGAGGCTGAGCGTTCCTCGGCGCCGAGGTGCGGCGGCCCGCCCTCGGGCATCGCGGCTTGTGGAATCCCCGGCCAGAGCTTGCGGATTGCCTCATTGGCCAGCAGGTACGCGCCGTTGAGATCGCGCACGACGATGCGGTGCGGAATGGAGTCGATGACCGTGCGCAGCAACTCGCGCTGCCGTTCCAGCTCCTGCTGGGCCAGCACCCGCGCCGTGATGTCGATCGAGCTCCCCACGATGCCGGCGACGGTGCCATCCTCCCGGAGCCACGGCAGTCTGAACACGCGGCGCCGGAACGTGGTGCCGTCCGCGCGGGTGATCTGGACGTCGAAGTCCTTGACAGGCCGGCCGGTCCTGACGATTTCCGTGTCGATGCGCTCGGCGAGGGCGCCCAGCTCCGGGCCCAGCATGTCGCGGGTGCCCTTGCCCACGAAGAATTCCTTCGGCTGCCCGAAGAACTCCGCCATCTCCCGGTTGACCATCAGGTAGCGGGCCTGGTCGTCCTTGATGTAGAGCCAGATCGGCACGGTGTCCATCACGGCCTCGAACAGCCGCTGCTGGCGCACCAGCTCCTCCTCGGCGAGCCGTTGCGGCGTGATGTCGATCGAGCTCCCCACGAGGCCGGCGACCGTGCCGTCCTCGCGGAACCAGGGCAGCTTGAGCACGCGGCGCCGGCTGATGGAGCCGTCCCTGCGGGCCGCGCGGGCGTCGAAATTCTCCACCGGCTTTCCCGCGCGGATGACCTCCGCATCGACGCGGTCCGCCACGTCGCTTTCCTCCGACCGGAAGAAATCGCGATGGCGCCTGCCCACGAAGGCCTCCTTGGGCTGCCCGAAGAATTCCGCCATGTCGCGGTTGACCAGGAGATAGCGGGCCTGATCGTCCTTGATGTAGAGCCAGAACGGCACGGTATCCATCACCGCCTGGAGCAGTCGCCGCTGGCGTTCCAGCTCCTGCTCGGTCCGCACGCGCTCGGTGATGTCCTGGTTGGTGCCGGCCATGGCGATGGGGCGCCCGTTCCCGTCGTACCGAGTCTGCACGAAGCAGTGCATGTGGCGCACCTGGCCGTCGGGCCGCACGATGCGGTAGTCCCCCTCCCAGGTCCCTTCGGCCAGCACCTTGTCGTACCGTTCGTTGAACGACGCTCGATCTGCCGGGGGGATCAGGCTGAGAAACACGTCGTGGCGCGGCGGCGTGCCCTTGGGAATGCCGTTCAACCGATACTGTTCGTCCGACCACCATTCCTCGCGGGTGGCGAGATCGAGCTCCCAGGAGCCGAGGCTGGCGATGCGCTGGGATTCGGCCAGCCGCTGTTCGCTCTTCCTCAGCTCCTCCTCCGCAAGCTTGCGGGCCGTGATGTCGGTGAAGCTCGCCAGCGCGCAGCGCTCCCCTCCCAGCGTGATGTAGTCGATCGACATCAGCAGGTGCGCCACCCCGCCCGAGCGGCCGCGGATCTCGACCTCCATCCCCGCAACGGGCTCGCCGCGCTCGGCGCGTTCGAGCACTTCGCTGCGGCTTCCCGGCATCATGGCGGCGCGCAGGGAGGCGACCGACCTGCCGACTACCTCCTCGCGCGAAACGCCCAGGGCCTGCAGGAAGCTGGTGTTCGCATCGATCAGCATGTCGTCGCGGAGGCGGCAGATGGCCATGGCGACGTGATTGCTCCGGAACGCCTTCGAGAAGCGCTCCTCGCTTTCCTTCAGCGCGGCCTCCGCCCGCATGCGCTCCGTCAGGTCGCGCACGATGGCCTGCATGCGGCCGTCCGGAAGCTGGCGCACGCTCAGCTCCGCCGCGAGGCGCGTGCCGTCTTTCCGCACCAGGGTGCGTTGCCTGACCAGGGCCTCGCCGCTGCGCAACTCGGCCAGGCGGGGCGGATCGCGGCGCAGCTCCTCGGGGTCGATGACGCTCTGCAGGTTGCGGCCGATGATCTCCTGCCGCGCATAGCCCAGCAGGACGCAGCCGGCCGGATTGACGTCCAGGTAGTTGCCCTCGCCGTCGGAGATGAAGATGCCGTCGGCCGCCTGCTCGAAGAGCATCCGGTAGCGCGCCTCGCTTTCCCGCAGCGCGGCCTCGACCCGCTTGGGCTCGGTCAGGTCGAGCATGCTCGCGAGCACCCGCAGCCCGGCCGGCGTCTCGAAGGGACTGAGGCTGATATCGACAGGAAACTCGCTTCCGTCCTTGCGCCGCCCGAAGAGGTTGCGTCCCGTTCCCATCGGTCGCGCGACCGGTACACGGAGGTATGCCCGGAGCTGGTGCTGGTGGCCCATGCGGAAGCGCTCGGGCATGAGCAGATCCACCGGGCTGCCGATCAGCTCGTCGGCGGAATACCGGAACCACTCCAGCGCATGCCGGTTCGCCACCAGGACGGTGCCGCCGCCATCGACCATCACCATGGCGTTGGGTGCCTGTTCCACCAGTTGACGAAGTGTCCGTTCCGAGCCCGTCACGTGTGCACCCCCCTTGCGTCGCATGACCCGACCCCGCGATACCGATGGACTTCAATCGAATCCTCATCTCGACCGTCTGCCGCATCGCGAAACTCCGGCAGGTGCCCTGCCCTGATGCCATCCTGCGCTGGAGTTCCACCTTCGCGGCGCAGAGTCTCCATGGAAGGGAATTGTGCGGCCTCCGCTTATACCAGCTTGCGCCGCCACGGTAGCGACCGACGTCGTGAATTACGCTGCAATCACGACGATGTTCGTCGACAATGCTTCCTTGTGGAAACACGTCGTCCGCACCCAGGTCCCCCCGTGACCTGCACGCTGGGGCCGACGCCGTGCCTCCCCTCCGGGCGGTGGCGCAGGCGACGGGCGCGTCCGGCGTTCGGCGGTGGACGCAATCCTGCCCTCGTGCAAGGCGGGTGGCTCCAGAGCCTCGCCGGATGACCATTCGCCCTGACGTCAAGCACTGCCGGCCGGGAGGGCTCGTGCCCCTTCCCGTGCCGACTGGACACTCGATGGGCTGGACCAGTGGAACGAATTTCGTGCGGATTTGTTCCGGATGCGGTGCCTAGTCAACTGAATATTGGCGTGTGCCGGCGCAGCGCACGGGCGGACACACAGTGGGAGGGTCATGGGCGGCGACATTCGCCTGGCGAAGCTGGGCACCGTGATGCTGGGCGTGAGCGACCTCGGCCGGTCGGTGGCGTTCTACCGGGACGCGCTGGGGCTGCCGCTCCAGTCAAGCACGGGCGGGTTCGCCTTCTTCGATGGCGGCGGCGTGACCCTCTGCCTGCACGCGACCCAGGGCCTGGCGGCTCCTGCCGATGAGCGCAGCGTCGAGCTCGTGTTTCACGTGGAGGACATCCACGCGGCCCACGGCGCCCTCTCCGCGCGCGGGGTGCCGTTCCGCAGCGCGCCGCGGCCCGTCACCGGCGATCAGCACGCCGCCGACTTCCGGGACCCCGATGGCCACGTGCTTTCGATCTTCGGACCTCGTCGCTAAATCCCCCCGATGCCCTCGCCCCCGACCCCCGGCAGGAACGCCGGGACGCGAGCCCGTGTACCGCTGCGCCCCAAGCGCGAATGGCCACACCGCAACGTCGCCGAACGCCTGCACCCCCTGTAAAGCGCACTCCCGCACCGATTCGCCGGCCGCCGGCGGGGTGGGGAGGGGCTGCTTGCTCCGCCGCGATGCGTTGCCCGCCGGTGCGCGCCAAGACGCCATCAGAGCCGGACCGGGCGAGACGCACGCGCTCGCTGCCATGGCACGAATTCCGGCACCCAAGCGGGGGCGCAAGCCACCAAACGATGATGCCATTTGCTTTTCAAAAATTGTGCTATGGTATGGCGTTGCCGTTTCAGACGGCTGCGCCATCTTCCGAGCACGCGTCTGGTGAGGATGGTTCCCCATGTTTTCAATTCCTGGAGTTACTACATGAGCAGATGGTTGTGGGTGGTCGTCGCGGTCGCCGCGCTGACCTGGTTTGCCGGGTGCCAAGCGGAGAAACCGCCCCAGCAGGAGATGGACGCCGCGAAGGCCTCTTTGGATGCGGCCAAGCAAGCCAATGTCGACCCGAATGCCTTCCCCGACATGAAGAAGGCGGAGGATGCCTTCAACAAAGGCAAGGCTGAGGTGGACACGCAGAACAAGAAATTCTCGCTGAGCCGCGACTACAAGAATGCGAAAGCTTCGTTCGCCGAAGCGAAGATGAGTGCGGACAAAGCGATGGCCGACAACAAGGCGGCGATGGAGAAAGCCGCGGCCGAGAAAGCCGCTGCGGAAGCCGCTGCCAAGAAGGCCGCCGAGGAGAGAGCCAAGGCTGCCGCAATGAAGAAAAAGCCGGCCGCCAAGAAAGCCGCGAAACCCGCCGCAAAGCCGGCGGCGAAGTAACGCCGTTGTGTCGCATGCTGGCGCAGGGAATGGGGCAGTTGCGCCCGTGCCCAGGCACAAGCGGAGGAAGAGCCGAGCGGATGAATTCGCACCTGTAACGCCGTCCCGGGGAATCCAACGCCAGCCGAACTCAGGCCGCTGGCTCTTGTGCCGGGTGCGAAGGGAGACCAGCGAGTCTTAGCAGCAAGGCCGTACCCTAAAGGCGGGGACGGCCTTTTTTTTGCCCGCGCAGCGACCGCCCACGGCGCTTGGGGCGCCTCCTCCCGCAGAGCGGGTGCATGCCGCGCGTGCGGCGCCCACCGCCGCACTTGACATCGATCGCGATTCACGTTGCAAAGAGGCCGCGGAAAAAATTCGCCGCGGCGCGCACCGTGCGTCCCGGCGAGCGAAAGTCGAAGGGTTCGTCCAATATCCCACCACACAGGGCACGCGAAATGAGCTGGCAAGACAAGATCGAGGAACTGCAGCGCCGCCGCCGCATCGCGCGGGAGCTGGGAGGCGCCGAGAGCGTTGCCCGCCAACATGCCGCCGGCAAGCTCACTGCACGGGAGCGGATCGAGCACCTGCTGGACTCCGGCAGCTTCCGCGAGGTCGGCGCGCTGGTGGCGCGCGCCCAATACGATGAGCAGGGCGCACTGCTCCGGGCCACCCCGGCCAACTCGATCATCGGACGGGGCACCATCGCGGGGCGCGCGGTCGTCGTCGGCGCCGACGACTTCACCATCCGCGGCGGCGCCTCCGATGCCAAGATCGTCAACAAGTTCGTCTACGCCGATCGGCTCGCCATCGAGATGCGCGCTCCGCTGATCCGGTTGGTGGAAAGCGCGGGCGGCAGCATCAAGAGCATCGAGGTGAACGGCCACACCATCATCCCCAGCTTCGGCAACCTGCCGCCGGCGATGGTGCTGGAGACGGTGCCCGTGGTCGGGGTGGCCCTCGGCTCCTGCGCGGGCCTCGCGGCGGTCAAGGTGGCCGCGGCCCACTTCAGCGTGATGGTGCGCGGCAAGAGCCAGGTGTTCGCCGGCGGGCCGCCCGTGGTGGACCCTGCCATCTCCCAGCATACCGACAAGGAGGATCTGGGCGGGTATCTCGTCCACACCCGCGGCAGCGGCGTGGTGGACAACGAGGCCGAGGATGAGTTCGACGCGATGGCCCAGGCCAAGCGCTGGCTCTCGTACGTGCCGCGCAGCGTCTACCACCTGCCGCAGCGCGTGCCGCCCGACGACCGCCCGGAGCGCACGGAGGAGGAGCTGCTGGGGATCATCCCCACCGAGAAGCGCAAGGTGTACAAGATGCGCCGCCTGCTCGAGCTGGTGTTCGACAAGGGCTCGCTGTTCGAGATCGCCCCGCGCAACGGACCGGCCAAGATCACCTGTCTGGCCCGGCTCGATGGCTACCCGGTGGGGGTGCTGGCCAGCGACCCCTACATCTATGCCGGGGCGATGACGCGCGACGCCGCCCAGAAGATCGAGACGTTCGTGGATTTCTGCGACACGTTCCACCTGCCCGTGGTCAACCTGACCGACCAGCCCGGCATCATGGTGGGCGTCGAGGCCGAGCGCACGGGCACCGTGCGCGCCGCGATCCGCGCCCTCTCCGCCATCGACCAGAGCCGCGTGCCCTGGTGCGGCATCGTGGTGCGGCGGGCCTACGGCGTCGCCGGCAACGAGAACTTCCGCGCCCATGGCTTCACCACCCGCTACGCCTGGCCCACCGGCAACTGGGGCTCGCTGCCGCTCGAAGGAGGCATCGCCGCCGCCTACCGCCGCGAGCTGCAAACCCACCCCGATCCCAAGGCCCGCATCGCGGAGCTCGAGGAGCACTTCGAGCCGTACATCTCCCCCTACCGCACCGCCGAACGCTTCGGGGTGGAGAACATCATCGACCCCCGCGAGACGCGGCCCCTGCTCTGCGAGTGGGTGCGGCTGGCCTACGAGGTGCTGCCGGAGCAGCTCGGCCCCACGCCCCACGGCTTCCGGCGCTAGAGGTTCTCAGCATCCAAGGTTCGGGCACGATCTCTGGCAGCACACTGCTTGCGGTGGTCGATCGGGATAGGGGGAAACCTCGCGGTTCCCCCCTCCCACACCACCCGGCATGCGGGTCCGCACCGGGCGGTTCGGCCAGTTGAGGTTACCCGGCAAGCCTGGGCAAGCCCAGCTTGTCGAAGAGGGTGTTCGGCAGG
>JACQKK010000180.1 GCA_016204605.1 Candidatus Lambdaproteobacteria bacterium | reverse complement strand
GGCGTTACAGCCCCGGCTTGCCGGCCTGCAAGGCCGAAGTGGCAGCCAGCCCATTGTTACTGCGATGAATCACCTCCAGAACTGCCACCAACTCTTTTGTCCTTTGGACGCAGAACCCGATTCACTCGATTCGCCTTCAATACCCTCCTTGAGTTTAATTAGCATGATCTGGCAGTCATTCCTCCATGTGGATTCCGTGTTAGGGATCGTATCAATGAATTCCTCTTCCATCTCCAGCAGGACCGCTCCATTCAAGTCCTTGAATGTCCAAGTCCGAATTCCCATCTGCCCTTAGTAACAATCTCTTTCAAATTGTCTACGTTCTGAATGATTGATGGTGCTCCTTGTTCCCAAAGCAACTGAGCTCCCTTTTCCCAGCCAGGATTTACCCCTTTGAGCGTACCTCCGTACCAACTCACCCAATTCTTTGGCTCGGTAAAATAATTCCAAACATCTTGAACAGTTTTCCGATGAGCATCCGAGTTTTGAGTTTCATGGCTCTCATCCTTTTCTCGGGGGTTGTGAGCGAAACGCCCTGCCCTTAGCCCGCGGGCCCTGCTTGGCACTTGCCGCGGGCGCCTTCACGGTCGGGTAGATATACTCACCGTAGTAGCGGCGCAGCTCCGCGATCTGCTCCGGGGGCGGGGGGGCGTAGCTCATGGTCTTGCTGACGAAGCGCCCGCCCATCAGCCGGTTCAGGCGCACGGCCATCTCGCCGGCTTTCACGAGCGCGGTGGTCCCGTTCAGGATCGGCGTGTGGCGCGCGGCCTCGTGCACGCCGGCATGGGCCAGCAGGGCCATCACCACGCCGCCGGCCGCGATCACCACCTCCGCGCCCGCCGCCACGTTGGCGTTGGCCGCCGCGAGGAACTGCTCCACGATCACCTTCAGCGCCTGCGGGCTCTCGAACCCCGCGGCGAGGTCCACGATCCGGTCCACCTGCATGCGGTTGACCGCCGCCAGCCGGCCTTCGAGCTTGTAGCGGTGGACGTTCTCGATGATGCGGGGCGTGAACTTCTCGTTGATGGTGACGAGCGAGAAGTTCGCGCCCATCATGCAGGCCAGGTGGTACGAGGTCTCCCCCAGCCCCAGCACGGGGATGTGGGCGATCTCCCGCGCCTGGAGCAGTCCCGGGTCGCCGATGTTGCCGATCAGGAACGCATCGAATCCCTCCTGCACGGCCCGGTGCACGTTCTCCAGCACCTCGCCGGTCTCGAGGTAGTCGAGGTAGCGGAACTGGTCGCCCGTGCCGCCGATCTTGGTGATGCCGTGCACCTCGATTTCCGTATCGGGCTCGCGGATGGCGTCGAGGTGCTTCCGCAGCACGGCGGCGTACCGCCCCCAGGCCTGCTGCTTGGACATGCTTTGGTACCAGAGTTTCATGACGACCGGATCTCCATGGTTCGGGTCAGACTGTGGCCGCGGCTGCGGGACGGGCTCAATCGGGCCAGAGGCCGCCGTTCACGTCGAGAATCTCGCCGGTGATGTAGCCGGTGCCGGGGGAGGCGAGGAAGGCCACCGCCTCGGCCACCTCGGCCGGGGTGCCCATGCGCCCCACGGGGATCAGCGCCTGGAGCGTCTGCGGCAGCGCCGCCGTCATGCCGGTCACGATCGGGCCGGGCGCCACTGCGTTCACCGTGATCCCCTCCGCCGCCAGCTCCTTGGCCAGGAACACTGTCAGCGCGTGCACGCCGGCCTTGGCCGCCCCGTAGGCCGCGTTGCCCGCCTTGAGCTGCTCGGCGCGGTCCAGCCAGGGCCGGGGATTGCCGCCGTTCTTGCCCAGCACGGAGCCGATGTTGACGATGCGCCCGTAGCGCCGGGCGCGCATGGGCGCGATGGCGGCCTGGCAGCAGAGGAAGACCCCCTTGAGATTGATGGCCTGCACGCGGTCCCACTCGGCCTCGGGCAGCGTCTCGAAATTGCCCACCGAGGAGACGCCCGCGACGTTGACCAGGATGTCCAGCCGGCCGAAGGCCTCCAGCGTCCGCGCCACCATCGCCCGCACGTCGGCGCTGCGACCGACGTCGGTGCGCACGTCGAGGGCGCGCTGCCCCAGCGCCGCGACCTGGCCCGCCACCGCCTGGCCCGGCACGATATCGGCCACGCAGACGTGGGCTCCCTCCCGGGCCAGCGCGAGGCAGACGGCGCCGCCGATGGCCCCCGCGCCGCCCGTCACGATCGCGACCTGGCCCGCGAGCTTCATCGCCGTGCCCGTGAGGAAGGCTTGCTGCGCGGTGCGGGCTGCTTCCGCGCCGCGGGCTTCTTCCTGAAGCCCTGGCCCGCGTGCAGCCCGGAGAGGCGGCCGAACACGGCGCCCTTGAGCACCGAGGTCGAGCCCGCGTAGGTGCGGTAGTAGAGCCCCACCACCTCGCCGGCCGCATACAGGCCCGGGATGGGGTCGCCCGCGGTGTTCAGCACCTGGGCGTTCGGGTTCACCTTGAGGCCGCCGAAGGTGAGCACGTTGGAGGAGATGATGGGGTACGCCTGGAACGGGGGCTGCTCCAGCGGGCGCGCCCAGTTCGACTTGGGCGGCTCCAGCCCGCGCGTCGCCAAGCCATCGGCCACGAGCGGCTGGAACGTGCCGGGGGCGCAGGCGGCGTTGTAGGCGCGCACCGTCTGCTCGAGCGCTTCGGCCGGCAGCGCCAGCTTGGCGGCCAGCGCCGCGATGGTGGGCGCCTCGAGCGGGGGCTGATCGGTGCGCAGCCCCAGGCGGAGGTTGGGCACGTCGGCCAGACGCGCGTCGAAGATGGAGTAGGCAATGCCATCGGTCTGCTGGAAGATCTGCCGGGTCACCCACTCGTACGTGGCGTCGACCGTTCCCGCGGCCTCGTTCACGAAGCGGCGGCCCTCCTTGTTGACCAGGATGCCGTAGGGGAACACGAAGTTCGCCGGCTCGGCCATGCCGGAGCGCGGGTCGATGGGCTCGGCGTGATAGCTGGCGTAGTCGCCGCAGGGCGCCGCACCGATCGCCAGCGCCATGCGGATGCCTTCGCCGCGGTTGTAGTACCCGCCCCGCGCCACCGGCCGCAGCCAGAGGGCGCGCGGCCCGATGTACTGGGCCTGCATCTCCGGGTTGCCCTCGTAGCCGCCGCTGGCGAGCACCACGGCCTTGCCCTCGAAGGCGATGGGGCGGTTGCCCGGCCCGGCCGCCAGGATGCCGACCACGCCGCCATCGGGCCGCAGCAGCAGCTCGCGGGCCGTCGTCTCGTAGCGGATCGGCACCCGCTGCGCCTCCAGGTAGCCGGCCAGGGTTTCCACCAGGGCCAGGCCGCCCCCGCGCGGCGCCATGCGCGTGGTCGAGGTGGTGAGGAACGGCGTGGGGAGGAAATCGAAGCGGATGCCGAAGGTCTTGAGCCACTGCAGGGTGGGCCCGGCCGCCGCCGCGAACGCGGTGACCACTTCCGGATCGGCAAAGCCGAGGGCCTTCAATATCTGCGGCCGTTCCGCCTCGGGCTTGACGGCCTCGCTGACCAGCACCGGGTCCAGATGCCCCCCCGCATTGGCGGCAAAGTGCGCCTCGAAGTCGTCCGAGACCTCGTGCTCGCTCTTCATGCGCAGGAAGGCCTCGGTGTAGCGGGTATTCCCGCCGCGCTCCGCCTTGGTGGAGCGCTCGAGCACCACCACGCGCGCCCCTTGCTGCTGGCCGGCGGCGGCCGCCGCGAGCCCGGCGATCCCGCATCCGACCACGACGATGTCGAACCTTTCGCGTACCGCTTTCTCGCGCACGGGGCGAGCCACGCCGCTACCTCCGGTATCGTGCCGGTGGGCGTCGCACGCCGCCGGCCGGATGCGGTTCAGGCGCCGCGCCCGGCGGCCGCCGACCGCCACCGATCTGGCGAGGGGCGTGCCGCCGCACGCAGAGCCATTTTCATCGCTGCGCGCTGCTACAACCCGCCCACCGGGCGCGTTTGCACACGGGTGGTGCGATCGGGCCTCGCGCGCTCCCCACTCTCTGTGATCGCGGCGGTTGCGTCAAGCCTGCCCGAAGGTGGGCGAGGCGCGGCCGCGACCTGCCACGGGTGGCAAGTCCCCGGGCCGCGCGGGATGGAAACGGCCCCTTGACCCTGGCGGCGCATGTGGTGTCCTATCCCCTGCGCTACCTGCCCCCCCGCACCGGGGTCGCTGCGAGGCCCCGCTGCGCGGATGGTCCATCATGCGGTCACCCCTGCCCACGAGAGGAGTTCCCCCGCCATGCGCCTGTGGCACCAGAGCTTCACCGTTCTCGAAGACCTGCCGGACTACGCCGCGGCGCTGGCCCGGCACCTGCGCGCCGTCAGCCGGCCCGATACGGAGGTCGTGCTGCACGGGATGCGTCCCGGCACCTTCCGCAGCGAGTATCCCGGCACGGACCTCCGCTACGGCACCTTCCAGCACCTGCACGCCAACCAGTTCATGCTTAACGGGCTGGCCGCCGAGAAGCAGGGCTACGACGGCTACATGATCACCACCATCCCGGACCCCGCCCTGGCCGAGACCCGCAGCCTGTTGCGCATCCCCGTGGTCGGCTACGGCGAATCGGCGATGCTGGTGGCCTGCATGCTGGGGCGGCGCTTCGGCATCCTCAACTTCATCGAGGAGATCGGGCCGCAGCTCGAGGAGAACGTGCGCCGCTACGGCCTGGGCTCCCGCCTGGCCGGCGTGAAGCACGTGGGCTTCGGCTTCCACGACGTCGCCCGCGGCTTCGCCGCGCCCGCCGAGATCGTGGCCCGCTTCTGCGAGGCGGCGCGGGAGATGGCCGGGCGCGGCGCGGACGTGATCATCCCCGGCGAGGCCGTGCTGTGCGTGCTGCTCGCCTCGCAGCGCCTGACGCGGGTCGATGACGTGACCGTAATCGACGCGCTGGCCGCAACCGTGAAGATGGCGGAGATGATGGTGGAGCTGCGCCGGGTGGCGGGGGTGGAGATGAGCCGGGCCAACTACTTCACCGATCTGCCCCCGGCGGGGCGGGTCGAGGAGCTGCTGCGCTTCTACGGCCTGGAGCGGCTGGTACGCGACGGCGAGACATAGCCGCGCGGCGCGCCATCACCTGCCTGACCGGCGCCGCTCGGTTTGCCAAGGCGGAGGCGATTCGCCTATCATCCCAAAGGCGGGGCAGGAGCAGTGCCTTGCAGGTTCAGGGCATCCTGCCCGGGCGTCCGGGTGAGAACACTCCGCCCTTGCAGCCGGCGCCGCATATCCTTGCCGTACCCAGACCATCATCGGCCCATGACCGTGCAGATCGATCCGTCGAAGGCCAACGAACCGCAACCGAACCTGGGCCCCCGCCTGCGGGTGGTGGAGGCCCGGCTGGATGACGTGGAGCAGGGGGTGGTGCGGGTCAGCGCCGCCATCATGAGCGTGCTCGGCATGGAGCCGGGCGAGGTGGTGGCGTTCGAGGGCACGCGCAAGAGCGTGGCCCGCGTCTGGATGCTGCACCCCGAGGATGACCATCCGGCGAACATCCAGATGGATGGCATCACCCGCGAGAACGCCGGCATCTCGCTCGACGACCGCATCCGCATCGAGCCCTGCGCCGTGCAGCCGCTCGCGACGCTCCTGCTGTGCCCGGCCGAGCGGGCCACGTTCGGGCCCAACGAGGTGCGCCGCATCCGCGAGTCGCTGGTGGGGCGGGCGCTGATGGCGGGCGACAAGGCCAACATCCCGCTGTTCTCGCGCAAGGGCACGCAGTTCCAGGTGCTGGCGTTCGAGCCGGAGACGGCGGCGGGCGTGGCCATCGCCCACACCGACGTGCGCATCCAGGAGAACGCGCGCCCGGCCGCCCGGCGGCCGTTCACCATCAAGTACGAGGATATCGGGGGGCTGGAGGAGGAGCTGAGCCGCATCCGGGAGATGATCGAGATCCCCATGAAGTACCCGGAGCTGCTGGCGCACCTGCGCATCGATCCGCCCAAGGGCGTGCTGCTCTACGGCCCGCCGGGCACGGGCAAGACCACCATCGCCCGCGCCGTGGCCAGCGAGTGCAAGGCCCATATGATCCAGATCAACGGCCCGGAGATCATCCACAAGTTCTACGGCGAGAGCGAGGCCAAGCTGCGGGAGATCTTCGAGGAGGCCCAGCGCAAGGCGCCCAGCATCATCTTCATCGACGAGATCGATGCGATCGCCCCCAAGCGCTCCGACGTCTCGGGCGACGTGGAGAAGCGCGTGGTGGCCCAGTTGCTGGCGCTGATGGACGGGATGGTATCCCGGGGCGAGGTGGTGGTGATCGGGGCCACCAACATGCCCGACCTGCTGGATACCGCGCTGCGGCGCCCGGGGCGGTTCGACCGGGAGGTGGTGGTCAAGGTGCCCAACCGGCACGGTCGCCTGCAGATCCTCAAGATTCACGCCCGCGGCATGCCCCTCGCCGACGACGTGGACCTCGAGAAGCTGGCCGAGGTCACTCATGGCTTCGTGGGCGCGGACCTGGAGGTGCTGTGCAAGGAGGCCGGCATGCGCGCCCTCAAGGACGTGCTGACGCGTGACGACTTCGTCGAGCGCGAGTTGCGGGAGCTGGCGGAGGAGGCGCGCATCACCATGCGCCACTTCCTCGATGCCCTCAAGAGCATCGAGCCCACCGCCACGCGCGAGTTCTACGCCGAGAAGCCGAACGTCTGGTGGAGCGACGTGGGCGGGATGCACGAGGTCAAGAGCCTGTTGCGCTCGAGCATCGAGCTGCCCCGGCGCTACCCCAAGCTGTTCCAGGCGGCCGGCAACGCCCCGCCGAGCGGCATCATCCTCGCCGGCGGCCCCGGCACGGGCAAGACCCTGCTCGTCCACGCCCTGGCCACGGAAAGCGGCCTGAGCTTCATCAGCGTCGATGCGGCCAGCCTGTTCTCCAAATGGGTGGGCGAGGCCGAAAAGGCGCTGCGGCAGGTGTTCATCAAGGCCAAGCAGGCCTCCCCCTGCATCGTGTTCTTCGACGAGATGGATTCCATGTTTCCCCGCAGGAGCGCGGGGCTGGACTACGGCGGACGGGACCGGCTGATCGGGCAGTTCCTGGGCGAGCTGGGCGGGCTCGATGCCTACACCGACGTGGTGGTGATCGGCGCCACGAACCGCATCGACCTGCTGGAGCCGGCGCTGCTGAACCCGGACCGGTTCGGCATGGTGATCACGCTGCAGCCGCCCAACGAGCAGGATCGGCTGGAAATCCTGCGCGTCCACACCCGGCGCCTGCCGCTCGCCGACGATGTGGACCTGGCCCGACTCGCCGCGCAGACGGCCGACTTCACCGGAGCGGACCTCGCCAGCGTGTGCCACCGGGCGAGCCTGGAGCGCATCCGCACCTTCATCGCGCAGCACGGCGACGCGGTGGAAGGGCGCACCGAGGAGTTCCGGGTGCGGATGGAGGACCTGGCCGGCGCACTGGCGACCGTGCGGGCGACGCGCGAGCAGGGGCGCGGCAACGGCGCCGCTCCCGCCGCCGTCCGCGAGTGAGCCGGGTCGATGCTGCGTCTGCTGCTGTTCATCGTGTTCCTGGCATGCGGCGCCGGCGTCGTCTACCTGCTCTCCACCCGGGAAGCGGGCCGCACGACGGCCCGCTCGACACAGCCCCTGCCCAGCCAGGTGCTGACCCTCGAGACCGTGCACCTGCGGTATCAGGACGGAGCGGCGCTGCGGCTGGAGGTATGGGCCGAGAAGGGCGCCTACGACGAGCAGACGCGGCAGATGCTGCTCGACACGGTACGCTTCAACCTCTATGAGATCGCAACCACGGAGTCCCCGGCCGACGGGGTCGGCGCCCCCACCGCGCCCGGCACCGCACCGCCCCTCGCGCTGCAGGGCACGGCGAAACAGGCCCTGATCGACACCCGGGTCGAGCAGCTCGACCTGAAGGGCTCCGTGCACCTGCTGCGCGGTCCGGACATCGAGATTCGCACCGAGCGCCTCATGTACGATCGCGCGCAGCAGCTCGTCAAAGCCCCCCAGGAGGTCTGGATCCGCTCGGACACCACCTTCCAGAAAGGCCGGGGTCTCGTGTACTCGATTCCGGAAGAGCGCATGACGCTGGATGTGCCGGTGCTCTACCGCTAGGCGCGGTCGCTCCCCGGGCCAAGCGGCGGCCCGCAGCCGCTCGCCCGACGGCCATGGGGTTGCGTTGGCGCCCGCCCCGCACACCTTGCCCGACGGGGGGGCGTCGTCCGCGGATCAGCGGCCGAACGGCTGGCCGGGCGCGAACACGGGGAACTGCACCCGCTGGGTGAAGCCCGAGCCATCGGCCGTCGAGAAGCGGATCACGCCGGGCTGATTAAAGCGCGGCTCATGCGACGCTCCCGCGCCGGGATCGGCGGAGAACACGCGGGCATCGATCAGCAGGGGCGCACGGCCTTCGGGCTGCCACCGCTGGGCGCCCATCGGCCTGGCCGTGCTCGCGGGGGTCACGGGTTCGGAGGCGGCATCCGCGGACCCGGCCTGACGAGCGACGATGCCCGACACGGCGCCCGTGAGGTTGGCGGGCTGATCCAGGCTCTGGTGGAGGATTTCGATCACGCGGCTCCGCTGCTGGGGCTGCAAGTCCACGATCCTGGCCGGCCGGGGCTGCGACTGCCGCACCATGTACGCCAACGTTCCGGCCGTCCCGAACACGATCACGCCGCCGACGGCCGCCGCCAGCGTCGCGCGCCAGGTGATGCGCGGCTGGCCGCGCCGGACGCGGCGATCGATCGCGCGGCTTAGGCGTTCCCAGTCGCCGCTGCCGCCGTGCCGGGAGCGGCTGTCGGCTTCCAGTTGGCGATACAGGGCGAGCGAGGCGGCGTACTCGAAGCGGGCGCGCCGGCAGGGCCCGCAACTCTTCAGATGGCCCAGCCAGAGTTCGGAATCCAGCGCGCCGGGCTGATCGACGGCCAGGCGTTCGACGAGGGGGGTCTTTTCACAGTGCATGTGATCCTCTTCCTGCGGCTTCAAAGTCCCCCAGCAGGGGCTGGAGGGCCTTCTTCAGATTCTCCCGCGCGTAGAACAGCCGCGACTTGACGCTGCCTTGGGGGATTTCCAGGATCCGGGCGATCTCTTCCACGGACAGGTCCTCGAGGTAGTGCATGGTCAGGATCGCCCGGTGCGGCGGCTTGAGGGCATCCAACGCCTGGTGGATCAATGCACGTTGCTGGCCCTCCACCATCAACCGCTCCGGGGAGTCGCCGTTGTTCAACACGACGATCATGGAGGGGATGGTGCCCTCCTCGGCATAATCCTCGGGCAATGGCTTCCAGCGCTTGGACAACTGGGCCTGCCGGACGGCCTCGTTCACCGCGATCCGGTAGATCCAGGTCTTGAAAGCGGCATCCCCCCGGAACCTGGGCAGACTCCGGTATACCAGGAGGAACACCTCCTGCACGATGTCCTCGGCCAAATCCTCATCCTTGACGATGGAGAACACCAGCCGCGCGATGCGGTCGCGGTGTTTCTTGAACAGCACCTCGAAGGCGTGCTCGTCGCCGCGCAGATGGGCTTTGATCAAGATTTCGTCGTCGAGGCCGTACCAATCGGTGGGTGCGGCCCCGGCCGAAGCTTCCGACATACGGTTGGCCCTCCGCCTGCCCTGCCTGCCCCAGGATTTCGCGAGCCTGGCCCGCCAGCTTCTGAGCAATTAGAGCAGCCCCTGGGATAAAGGTTCAACCCCCCCTGGCCCCTGCTCCCATCTTAGCGGGCGGGCGCTGGCCGGGAAACCCCGGGCGGGGCGTCTTGCATTTGTCGGTGGGGATGCTTACAACCGGGCTATGAGTCGCGCTTTCGCCCTGGATGCGTATATCGGCCTGTGGATGTTCGGGGTGCTGTTCGGCGTCCTCGAAGCCATGGTGGTGATCTATCTGCGCGCCCTGCTCGGGGTGCAGGGCCCCGAGCTGTTTCCGCTGACGGCGCTGCTCTCGGCGCAGCCGGCCCATCCGTTGCGGTACGAGGTCTACCGGGAGCTGGCGACACTGCTCGCGTTGTTGCCTATCGCGTATCTGGCGAGCGGGCGCTGGGGGTATCGCGGGCTCGCCTACCTGCTGGTGTTCGGGGTGTGGGATCTCAGCTACTACGCTGCGCTCAAGGCGCTCATCAACTGGCCCCCCTCGTTGCTGACGTACGACGTGCTGTTTCTCATGCCCACGGTCTCGGTGGCGCCGGTGCTGTGCCCGCTGCTGGTCGCGCTGACGTTGGTCGTCGGCGTGAGCGCATACCTGCTGCTCGCCGCAACCCGGATGCCGCGCAGCCCCTCGGTGTTGCAGTGGCTACTGATGGCCCTGGGGCTGGTCACCATGTCGATCGCCTTCACCGCCAACAGCCAGCATCTGAGCAAGGGTGGACTGCCGCCGCAGTTCCCCTGGTGGCTGTTTCTGGTCGGGTACGGGCTTGCGGCCGGTGGGGCGCTGGCCTTCCTGATCGAGTACTATCAGACGAGCAAGCGCCGCTTCTCCTGATCCCCAGGTAACCCGGTCGCGCGAGGGTGGGCGTTCCCGGCGGAAGGGCGGGGGCCCATGGGACGCCTCACCAGACGTCCGCGGCCGACGTGAGCGGCTCCGGGATGCCGTAGCGCTCGCGGATGCGCCGGTTCGCTTCGGGCATCTGATCGACCTTGAACACCAGTTGCTGCCGACCCTGGCCCGGCATCATCCGCAGCAGGTGATAGTCGCCCTGCGGGGTGCGCAGGGCGCGCCGCAGCTCCAGGAGCGAGGTCACCGACCGGCCGTTGACCTCCAGCAGCATGCCGTAGTTGACGTTGTCGTACCCCAGGTTCACCGGATCCGGCAGCACCCGGCTCACGATCACGACGCGCTGCTGGGGATCATCGGGCTCCCGGCGCATGCGCAGCGAGAGCTCCAGCAGCAGCCGGCGCGGCGCCTGCGCTTCCCACTGCGACCCCCACGAGCGGAGATAATCGAGCGAGAGCTCCTGGAACACCAGCCCGCCGAAGACCTCGTAATCGATGGCGCCCTCCGTCGAGTAGGGCGGGATGCGGTAATCGGCTTCCGAGAAGCGCGTACGCGGGAGCGTCAGGTTGAGCCGGTTTCCGCCGCGGATCACCACGGCGGGCAGCCTGGGCTCCAGGGAATCGTTGATCGCCATCGTGAACAGCGTCGGGCCGTAGAGCGGATGGTTGATCTGCCCCTCCGGATCGATATCGTAGGCCCCCAGCCGCAGCAGGATATCGCCCTCCTCCAGTTGCTCCGCGCCCGTGCCGCCGGAATACGTGCGTGTCACGCGCACGCCGAACGGCATCCCGGCCAGCCCGAAGAACTGCCGCTGGCTGGCGTTGTTCAGCGGTTGCCAACCGAAGCCGCGGTGGGCCAGCCCGCGGAAGGGCGACTTCTGCGCGGCCTGCACGAACAGCTGGAGCAACTGGCCGCTGGTGGCCTGGATCTCGCGCTGGTTGGCGCCCGTGACCAGGCCGATGAGCTGGCCCTGTTCGGTCAGCCCCTCCGACCAGCCGAGCGAGTCCATGGTGGTGTTCCCCCGCAGCACGGCGAACTCCATCGCGCCCAGCCGGGAGTTCGTGACGCGGTAGTCGACGATCTCGCCCGTGCCCTGCTGGAAGCGTCCGTTGCCGCGCCAGCGGATGATCTCGAACTTCCCCGCCTCGACGGGCCGCTCCGAGATGGGGATGCGGTGCAGGCCTTGCCAGAAGGCGGCATCGTCCACCTTCAGCAGGGCCAGGTCCACCTCGTGATCGATCAGCGCCACCTGCGCCCGATAGTTGGGGTACTGCCCGAACTTGCGCACCGTGAGCTGCGTGGCGCCGCGCACCATGTCGGCGGTGGTGAGCAGCAGGTCGCCTTCGACCACGAGGGCGTTGCCGAGGTACCGGCGCTCGACGGTCTTGTTCCAGGGATACACCGGGTCGAACGTCTGTCGGGTGATCCGCAGCATCACGATCCCGGCCGATTCCGGGCCGGGGCTGGCCCAGGCCGCTTGCGCGGCCAGCAGCGCCAGGGCCCAGGCGAAGGCTTTGGGCAGATGCCGCGTCATGGCAGCCTCCTGTCCTCCTGGATGCCGTAGTTCAGCAGGATTTCCAGATGCGCACGGTCGGCGGCGGCCTTGTCGAGAATGAGCGTGCCGCCGTTCTCGGCCATCTCGATGCGGTGGAAATCGCGGCTCACCGGATCACGGAACCCCTGCACCACGTCGCGCAATCCCTCGATGGGCACGCCGTTGACGGTCGCGACCACTTTGTTGGCATAGCGTCGGTAGCCCGTGTTCACGTCGTGCGGCAGCACGCGGATCAGCACGACGGCCCGTCGTTCCTTGTCCTCCGGCTGTTCCCGGTTCCGGTAGAAGTGCTCGAGCAGCAGGGCGCTGGGGGCGTTCTGCCAGGGGTTGCCGAAGGTCTCCAGGTAGGACTGGCTCAGTTCCATGAACACCAGCCCGGCATAGATGAAGTACGGCGGCAGATAGTCGTAGCGGGAGCGGAGCCGGTCCGAATCCGGGTAGTGCTTCAGCATCACGGGGAGCTCCAGCGCCTTCCGGTCGCGCCAGACCCGGAGTGTGACCCGCTCGCCGATCAGCTTCTCTTCCGCCAACTGCTCGAAGCTCACGGCGTGGCCGAAATACTTGATGGTGCCATCGTTCGCCACCTTGGCGCCGTCGATCTCGGTGACCACGTCGCCCGCGTGAAGCAGCCCGTCGCCCGAGGCTCGCGGCAGCACGCTGTCCACCGTCACCCCCGTGAGCGTATCGGGCAGCCCGAGGTAGCCGCGGTAGGCGGGATTGACCATGCCGCTCGTGACGAGGCCCAGCTCGCCGTATCCATCGTAACGGCCATCCTGGATATCGCGCAGGAAGCGGTTGATCACCGGCGTGGGAATGAAGTAGCCCACGTCGTTCAGTCCCGGCGTGGACTGGAAGGCGACGCCCACCACGAGGCCGCGCTGGGTCACCGGGCCGCCGCTGTTCCCCGGATTGATGGCGGAATCCGTCTGGATGGCCAGGTGGGAATCGGCGCCCGTGTGCGCATAGGTGATGAACTGCACCCGCGAGACCACGCCCTCGGTGCGCGAGATCATGTCGCCGCCGACCGGGAAGCCGTAGGTGCGGACCCGCGTGCGCAGCGAGGGCAGGTCGCCCAGCCGCAGCGGCAACACGCCCTTGCCGAACTTGGGGTCGGCCACGCGAAGCAGGGCCAGGTCGCTATCGTGCGCGATGTGGGCCACCTCGGCGTAGTAGGGGGCGCTATCGCCGTTGAGGCGCAGCAGAATCTGCTTGGCATCGCTGACCACGTGCGCGTTCGTCAGCACGAGACCCGGCCCGATCAGGAAGCCCGAACCTCCGGCGCCCTCGGTACGCCGGCGCTGCCAGGGGGAGTACCAATCGTGCGGCTGGCGGGTGACGTCGACCGAAACCACCGCCTGCTCGATCTGCTCGTCGGTCGGCAGGCGATCGGCGTCCTGGCCACGGGCGCCGGCGCCATGGAGCACCGCCGCCCCCAGCAGGGCCGCTGCCGCGAACCGCCCCCAGCGCCGCGCGCGGGCGGGCCGGTAAGGCGCGGCGGTCGGGCGGATGCCACGCCCGATCCCAGGCCTGTCCGCTGGCCCCGTCATGCCGTTCCTGTCGCGAGTGGAATACGATGCCGGCCTGGCGGCGGAGCGGCCAGCATGACATACATCGACGGGCCTATTCTCCATTGCCGCGGACAAATTGCAAGCGCGGCGCAGGCCGCGGCCCTGCGCCTCCTGCGACCTCAGGCTGTACAGGCTTCGAGACCCGCCTTGCGTGCCTCAGGCTCGCGGGGTTCGATTCGCGGCGGGATGCTCCGGCGGAATCAGACGAGGCGGGTGAGCAGTTCCGGGATGTGCTCCAGCGGCGCGACGTAATCCACGCCGCCCAGCCGGATCGCCTCCTTGGGCATGCCGAACACGATGCTGGTGGCCTCGTCCTGGGCGATGGTGACAGCGCCCTGGCGTTTCATTGCGAGCAGGCCCTGCGCACCGTCGGAACCCATCCCGGTCAGCAGCACGCCGATGGCGTTGGCGCCCGCGGTGCGGGCCACGCTCTGAAACAGCACGTCCACGCTGGGCCGCTGGCGGGAGACGCGCGGTCCGTCCTTTACCTCGACCAGGTACCTGCTGCCGGAACGGCCGAGCAACAGGTGGCGGTTGCCGGGCGCCACGAGCGCCTCGCCGGCCCGCAGCCCCTCGCCATGCTGGGCTTCGCGCACCGCGAGCGCGGAAACGCCGGCCAGCCGTTCGGCGAACGCGCGCGTGAAGCCTGCGGGCATGTGCTGGACGATCACGATGGCGGGCATGCCGGCGGGGAGCACCCGCAGGATCGATTCGATGGCCCGCGTGCCGCCCGTGCTGGCGCCGAGCGCGATCAGCCGGTTCCCCGCCGAATGCGGTGCCGCAGCCAGCCGCGGGCGCGGCGCCGCCGCCGCCGCTCCCGCGGGCGGCAGGGTCTGCTCGTCTTCGTATCATCGGCCGCCAGATGGTGCTGACAAGTGCCTCTGAATCACCATCAAAGTGTTGATCCACAGCCGCAGCGCTTCACCGGCAACGGTCTTGTCCGTGAGTTCCTTGTCCTGGTGCGCCACGATGGTGTTCCGGAAATCGTTCACCAGATTGATGTCCTTGTGGAGCAGGTCGCTTCCGGCGAAAACGAATGCCTGTTTCACCGTACCGAGCACTCCGGTCATGTTCTCCCGCGTGCTGCGCGCGAAGTCGAAGCATCGATTCAGCAGACCAATCGGCGACAACGGGTTTCGGTACACGAAGGCGCGCTTGAGGTCCTTGGCCAGCTTGTCGGATTTCCCGGCTAGCGGTGCCGGGACGCGGCCGAGGTACGGGGCAAACCAATCGTCCTGAGCCGTACGAGCCACCGGAAGATGAGGATTGAGCCGTGCCACGATCATTTCCGTCGCCGCGTGATCCATCACACCAAGCATCGGATTGAACACGGGGGCGAAGTTGAGCGGCTTGTTTTCCTGGAAGCGGTAAAGCTGAATCGCGTGGTCAATCGCGGTGGCGTAGCGCTTAGGGAGGGAGGCCAGTTGTTCCGGGGTGATGAAATCGCCCAGCGCGGGACCTCCTTCATCCGTGATTCCAGGAAGGGAGGGTTGCGCCGGGGATTCCTCCACCAGTTGCGCCAGGGATGGCGCGCAGGCGCGGGCCAGCTCGTCAAATGTGTTGCCCGTGACATGCCCAAACACATCGTGCGGGATGAACAAATAATACCACGGAACCGTTCGCGCGGATGCGGCTTTACACCACTCGACAGCGGCTCTCGCCTTTGTGGGCACGTCCAGGTCCACACGGCCCTTTGTCTCCACGAGGTAGTGGCGGCCCGTCGCGGTGCGAACGAAGAAATCCGGGGTGTAGAAAGCGAGCCGATGGCCGGCCGCCAGGTAATCAATCCCCAGGCACTGTGGCCCTGCGTTCTTGGCGAACGCGGCAACATCCCTCGCCTTTGTGACGAAATCCGCGAATGACTGCTCCAGCGCCCGGTTGCAGGGCACGAGGTTGAACAAAGTGCTGGGCGAAGGAACGGCCGGGTGTTTCTCCGAATGGGTCGCCTGAAAGGGCTTCCACGTCGCCAGTGAAATGGGCTGGGCCTCCTTGGCGCGAATCTCGGTGGTGGTGGTGCGCTTGCGAATCAGCGATACGAAGACGGCGCGGATATGCTCTCGCACGTCGGCGCTCGCCAGCCGCGACACCAAGCGCTCGTCGTACAGGGAGGTCTTTTCCGCGAACAGCAGTTCCTCCAGGAACCGCGTGACCAGCGGTCCGAGCGTCTGCCACGTGTTGCGCACCTTACAGATCGTCTCCAATTCTTTGACGTAGTAGGAGACGGCGCCCACGCCGCTTTGCAGCAGCGGCAGGTGGATTACCATTCGCTCCACCACCTCGCCTGTGAACAACTGGCGCCCCTCATATTCCAAGGTCTCAGTACCCTTACCTCCCAAAGGCAGCGGCTGGTGGCGACGAAACGCTTGCTGCACATCGTCAAAGGTCAGCCCTTCGAGCTTGGGGAGGCGCTGGTGGCCGCCGGTAAGCTGGGGTAGCCGGATATCCAGCGCCTTCCAGTCCTTCTTCGGGTCGGGGAAGATACTGACCGTGGTGCCCGGAACCTTGTCCGCGTCCGTGGATTGGATCGGCAAGCCTTCCTGTGCAAGTTGCTCACGATACAAGCTCTCGAATGCGGGGTGCTCGACGACAGTCACGATTTCGGGGGCTTGGCCTGGAGGGTACATTCGGCGCAGACCACGCCCCAAGGTTTGTTCCGGCAGGATGTTTGCCTTGGAGCTATAGGGCCGCAATGGCACGATGGTCGTCACGTTCCGAACGTCCCATCCTTCGCGGAGCATCATCACCGATACGATGCAACGGTAGGGGCTGGCGTTGGAGTCCAGTTCCCGACTCAACTTGCGGAGTGCTTTAAGATCTTCGTCGCTGATTTCCTTCTCGCTCTCTTCAAAGACGGGCCTCTTGTCGGCGCCGCGCCCCACCTGCTTCACGCGGCCTTTTAGGTTCGTGTGCAGGTTGATAGTCGTGCCATTGAGGTCCTTGAACAGCGCGTCCGTGTTCAGGCGCTGCGCGATCTCGTTCGCGGCGTCGGTGTCCTCGCACATCACGAACATGAGTGGCTTTTTGCCGCTGCCTTGCCACTCGGCCCAACTGGCCTTCCAGCGCTCGTAGCCCACGAGCAAGTGCTTCTCGTAGCGGTAAGCGGCGCTCTCGTGGGGGTGATCCTCCAGCGCACCGGCCTTGCCGATGATCGGTACCTTGACGATGCCGCAGTCCACGGCCTCGCCCAGCGGCGCATCGCAGACGATGTGCTTGAAGGGGCGGCTGCTGTTGTCCTTGGGCGTGGCAGAGAAATCCAACTGCGCCGCAAGGCCCGTGCCATTCCGCTTGCGGACCGTATCGTGCAGGTGGTGGATAGCCTCGTTCCATGCGGAGTCCGGGTCCCAGACGTGGTGCGCCTCGTCGTTCAGCACCATCAGGCGCGGGTGCGCCGTGATGCGGTCCCGCAGTTCCGCCCCTGTGTCCAGGGCTTTTGCACGGGAGACGGCCGGCCCCACCCACGGGTATGTGTCGGGCTCGCCGCCTCGGCGTTTCTTCGGGTCGTACAGGCGGTGAATGTTGGTGAGGTACAAGGCGCCGCCTGTGACGGCCCCACCGGCTTCGTCCTGCACCACCACGGAGAGGTTCCAATCGCCCTTCCATTCGGGAGGCACGAGCGGGTCCTTCTCAATGACCGTCGGCCCGCCTTCCGGGGGCGCGAAGTCCTCCCGCAGCCGCTCGAACACGGTGAGGTTCGGCGCGATCACGACGAAATGGCGGGCCATCGGAGAATCGCTTTCGCGCAAGGCGTGGAAGTAGCTCCAGACGATGGCTAGGGAAATGACCTTGGTTTTGCCCGCCCCCGTGGCCAGCTTGAACGCATAGCGGGACCACTCATCCTCTTCCGGCGACACACCGTTGACCGCCGCTTCCTTGTCCGGTCCCTCCGGCCCGCCGAATTCCTCGATCATGCGCGAAAGGGCTGGTATCTCCCGGACTTCCTTGAGGTAGATGAACGTCTCGACCGCTTCCCGCTGGCAGAAGTAGTACCTGAACTCGAACGGCTCCCCCGCCGGGGTCTCGCCGTTGTGACTGCGGTTGAACCAATGGTTGAGCAACGTGCGCGTGGTGTCGCTGGCGCCGGGGTAGCCCGATTCCCGCCATTCCCGCACGAACGGCCGGAGGTTCTGCGCGATGACGATGGAGGTGGGGCGACGGCCCTTGATGACGCGCGGGGGCGCACCCTCCGGCTGCTCCACCCGCACGCGGTGGACGTTGGGTTCCTCCCATGGCGCGTAGAGCGGCTCCAACGCTTCCGGGTTGATGATGGGCGAAGGGCTCATGCCTTCACCTCCACCGAAATGCTGGTGTCGCAACCGAACACGTCCACCACCTTGACGCAGGCGGTGTGGTTGCCGGGCTTCTCGTAGGCGAACGCCGCGTCGCTGATTGTTTTGAGGCTGCGGTCCTTGCGGGTGCGGTAGTCCTGCCAGTGATGGGCGAAGGGCTTGCCGGGGTGCCAATCGAAATCCACCGCCCAGAAGTCGATGAAATCGAAGCCGCTCTTGACAGCCCGTTCCTTGAGGGCCTCCAACTCCTTCGTGGGCACCTCCGCCAGGGAGGGCATGAACCGCGTGAGCTTGATATCCGCCACCCGCTTGCCTTCCGCCTTGCGGATGATCGGCTCCGCTTCCAGCACGGCGACCTCCAGGAACGGCGGCGGCGAGGTGCGGTTGCGCTCCATGATCTCGCGGGGAATCTGCACCGGGCGCATCTTGACGCCGGTTTCCGCCTCCAGCGCGGCGAGCACCTGGTGCAACTCCATCTCGAACTCCCAGGCCAGGCACCACACCTCCCTGCCCCCGGCGGCGGCCACGGCCAGCGCCACGTCCTTCGCCTCCGTGCGCGTGAACAACGTGTCAATGGCGGAGACGTGGCACAAGGCGCCTCCCTTGCGGCCGTGGATCAACGGCGAGGGCGCCTTCGTCAGCACCTCCGCCCGGAAGAACTCAAGAACCACGCGGCGGTGCTCGTCGTCCGCTCCATTCAGGTGAGCCGACTGCCACCATTGCCGCTCGTAGCGACCCAAATTGTACACGTCGAAGGCGCGGTACTGTCTCCCTTGCTCATGCAATGTTCGCTGAACGTCGATGAGTCGTTTGCGACTGGTGTGAACTGCAAGACGACCAAGGTCACACATGATCCAACGTCTGCCCAAGGACTCCGCCACCGCACCAGTTGTACCACCACCGCAGAACATATCGGCTACGAGTGAATCGTTCGTTGTTACCCATTCAATAATTCTCTGTAGCAATTCGCGGTGCTTCTGCGTTGGAAACTCCTTTCGATTCTCGTAAGCCTTGACATCATCCCACACAGTGTCGCCGACCTTATCTTCTGATGGCGGGAACCAATTCTCTACTGTTCCTGTGTTTGATCTTCGAATGAACTCTAGCTTCATACCAGTGTCTTTCCAGTACTCAAATAGAGTTCTACTATGAGATTCACGGAGAAACTCGTTATAGTTTCGAACAGCCTGCTCCGCGCGATCTCGCTGCCACTTCCATTGTCCCGACGAAGGTGTTTCTCCAAGGAGATCGTATCTCATTGTTGGACGATCGGCGCCACTCCAAAATCGATGCCAATATCCTTCCGGGCTCTTTGATTCGTATGGTATAAGCAGGTTTGGGAACCGAGACTTACTATCTCTAGAATAGAATAGGATCACATCATGTCCCTGTGGCAGTGATTCAATCGTCTTAAATTGTCTCTGAAGATTTTTCGTTATAGGGCGATGTACGATAATCTCATTTCTGAAATTTGTTTTTCCGAATATCTCGTCACATAGCACCCGGACTTGATCCGCAACCGTAGGCGCAAGATGAATAAATAAGCAGCCGTTCTCACTTAGGAGGTCTTTCATGAATTCTATGCGTTCATACATCGTGTGTATATAAGAGTCAGTGCCTTTACCCCAAGTATCACGGTATGCCACCATTTCGAGGATTGACTGATCCTTCAAGACTTTATCAGAGGAATCACCGATGTTCACGTCCAGAGTAAAATCCGCCCCCACATCGAATGGCGGATCGATATATATCAGATCGATCTTGCCCTTGAAGTCCTTCAGCAGGGAGCCCATCACCAGCCTATTGTCGCCCCAGACCAGCATGTTGCGGAAGTCGTCGGCATGGACCTTGTGGGGCTCGAACAGGCTGCCCTGGGCCTCCGCGCGTGACCGGGGCTCGTCAATGGTTTCGATCTTCTGCAAAGGCATGGCGGCACCGGCCAAGTCCACCTCGCGGCGGTTGCCGTACTCGTCGTACTTCCCCTCCCAGACCAGCTCGGTTTTCAACTTGGAAAGCGGGTGCGGGTTGTCTGGGCCGTAGGGCTTGGTCATGGGGTGCTCGCGGGGATGGAGGGCGTACACGGTCCCTGCTGGTTTGGGCTTGACGGCGGCATGAACTCCGCCGAGGCGAGCATGCCAAAAGCAGCCGCCCACAATCAAGGAGATTACACGGAACATGACGAAGCCGACCCCCGCTCGATCGCCGCGAGGCGTTGCGACCCCCGCATCCACCGCTCCGCGGTGGCGCTCCCGGCGATCTCGATGCCCAGCCCCACCACGACGTGCGGCCCCGAGCCGAGCGCCGCCAGGGGCAGCATGCGGATCGCGTAGCGGTGCTGGAAGCCGCCCATCGCGAGGCTATACTCCTCGCAGCCGCCGGCGGCGCCGCCCGCGGCCCGCCGGAGCTGGGCTGCGAGGCGGCTCGCGGAATCCGCCGGCCAGCGCGCCGCGAGCGGCGGCTCCGGCGCATCGCCCGTGCCGATGCCGAGCGCTTGGGCGAGCGCGCTGTCGGCCGCCAGGGGCCGGCCCTCGTCGTCGGCGACGAACACCACGTCGAACGCCTCGTGCAGCAGTCGCCCCATCCCCTCCGGCTCGAGCAGCGCCCACGCCTCCCACCCGGAGACCGGCGGCAGCTCCCGCAGCTCGAGCAGGAGCAGCGGCGCATCGGCGCGCAACCGCACGGGCAGCGAGCGCACCCGCGCGCAGAAGGTGGAGCCGTCCGGCCGATGGCCGATGGCCGGACGCAGCGCGGCGCCGGTCGGCAGCTCCTGCGGCGGCCAGAGGGGGCTGGCGTGCAGCGCGCCGTGACCGGCGGGCGTGAGCAGGCTCGTCGCCGTGCGCCCGGCCAGCGCATCGCCGCCGACCCGGAACAGGCGGCGGCAGGCCGCGTTGGCGAGCACCACCCGTCCCTCGGCGTCGCACCAGAGCAGCGCCTCGGGCAGCGCCCCGAACGCCCGCTGCAGCGCCTCCCCGACCGTGGCCAGGGGAATCGCGCGGACGCGCTGGAGCGCAGGATCGCCCATGGGGCTCCCGTGGCGTGCGAGATCGTACAGCGGGCGCCGGGCACTGCTCCTGTTCCGGCGCCCCGCACCGGCGCGGCGAACCCCGCGTCGCCCCCCTCGCGCCAGCCATGGCTGCGATGCGCCGAGCGACTCCCGGTGCGACTGCCGGTGCGACTGCCGGAGCCGGCTGTGCCGGTTCGATGTTTCTAAGGTATTATACGGTTATAAGGATATCAAAGTTCCCCCGCTTCCCCTGCCATCAGGGGCCGGGGTGGGGCCTGCGCGCGGCTGCGCCGGAAGGGTGGAGGCTCAGCACACCCAGGCGCGGGCGGCGCGCCAGAGGTCCTTCAAGATGGCCAGCGGCGGGATGCCCCGCAGCTGGCGGCGCAGAAGCGCGCCCAGCTTGCGATGGCCCGCATCATCGGCGCGGAAGAACGCCTCGGCGGCCCGGCACAGGGCGGCCGGGTACTGGCGGTACAGCCTGGGGCCGGCGAGGAAGCCGGGGATGGCCCGGAACGTCTGGAGGTTCCGGCCGACGTAGGAGCGCGCGAGCGCCCGCTCGTACGGCGCCAAGCCGCGCCGCCCGGTATCGCCCTTCGCGAGCGCCTGGTGGGCGGCCTCGGCGGCCAGCACCCCGGAGTGCATCGCGTAGTGGACGCCCTCGTAGAGGATGCCCCCGGCCAGCACCAGCCCGGCAGCGTCCCCGGCGAGCAGGATGCCTTCGCCCGCGAGGCGCCGGGCCACGGAGCCCCCCGCCTCGGGGACGAGGTGAGCGCCGAATTCGAGCCGCTCGCCGCCTTGGATCAGCCGGCGCACCGTGGGGTGGGCCTTGAACGCGTCCAGCGCCTCCGGCGCGCCGAGGGTCGAGCGCTGCAGCGACTCCAGTTGCGCCACGAACCCGACCGCCAGCGTGTCGCGCTGGGTGTAGATGAAGCCGCCGCCCTGCATCTCGCCGGGGATGGTGCCGAGGAACAGCGCCGCGCAGCCGCCGCCCGGCTCGATCTGGAACCGCTCCTCGATGGTCTGCTCGGGCAGCGCCAGCACCTCGCGCACCCCCAGGCTGAAGTGGCGCGGATCGGGCGGGGCCACCAGCCCCGCCTGCTGGCCGAGCAGCGAGAGCGCCCCGTCTGCGGCGATGACGATCGGCGCCCGCAGCGCGCCCCCCTCCCGGCGCACCGCGACGCCGGTCACCCGGCCGCGCTCGACCAGCAGGCCATCGGCGACGGTGGCCGGCAGCAGCAGCGCCCCCGCCGCGACGGCACGCTCCGCCAGCCAGCGGTCGAACCGGCTGCGGTAGCAGGTGAAGCCGTTGTAGGGGGCCTCGCCGAAGGGCTCGCAGGCGAAGTCGAGCAGCAGGTGGCGCCCGGCGTCCAGCAGGTAGGTGGCGTGGCGGGTGACCGGCCGCTCGATCGGCGCCTCCGTCGCGAAGCCGGGGAAGTGGCGGGCCAGCTCGACCGAGTACACCATGCCCCCGAACAGGTTCTTCGCGCCTGGGAACGGCCCGCGTTCGAGCAGCGCCACGCGGCGGCCGAGCGCGGCCAGCCGCCAGGCCGCCATGCTGCCGGCCGGACCGGCGCCGACCACGATCGCCTCGAACTCACGGTCGCTGGCCATCATCGCTCCCGTCAGGAGGGCGAGCCTCGCCGGCAGCCGCCGCCGGCAGCGCGGCCCCGGCCTCGAGGCGCCGGATCAGCGCCGGCAGCAGCGTGAACAGGTCGCCCACGAGCGCCAGGTGGGCGAGCCCCATGATCGGCGCCGCGGGGTCGTGGTTGATGGCGATCAGCAGCTCGGGCTCCCGCACGCCGGCCATGTGGTACGGCGCCCCCGAGAGCCCCACCGCCACGTACAGCTTGGGCCGCACCACGGCGCCGGTGAGCCCGATCTGGCGCGCGAACGGCAGCCAGCCCTCGTCGGCGGCGGGTCGCGTGCCAGCGACCACAGCGCCCAGCAGGCCGGCCAGCCGGCGCACCAGCGCCAGCCCCTGTGCGCCGAAGGCCCCGCGCCCGAAGGCCACGATGCGCTCCGCATCGGCCAGCTCCAGCCGGGCACGGTCGGGCGGCAGGATCGCCGCCGCCACGGCATCGGCCGAGTCCCCGCGGCCCGGCGGCGCCGCGTCCGCCACCGCCACGGGAGGGGCCGGAGAGGGCGGCTCCCCGCCGGCGCGCGGGGGAGGCACACCCGCGCCGATCGCCCCCGGCTGGAGCGTGACGACCAGCGGCCGCGCCAGCGGAAACCGCTCCAGCAGCTCGATCTGTTCGTCGAACACGGGGCGGGCCACCACGGCCTCCTGCCCCTGGAGCGTCACGCCGGTGGCGCCTGTGGCCAGCGCCGCATCATGCTCGGCGGCCCAGGCCGGGGCCAGCGCCCGCCCGAAAGCGTCGGCGGCGAGCAAGAACAGGCGCGGCAGTCCCTCTCCGGCGAACGGCGCCAGCGGCGACCGGCCCGCGCCGAGGACGGGGTGCGGCGGCAGGCTCGTACCGAGCACGCGCACCGCGGTCACCCGCCAAGCCGCGAGCCGGGCGGTCTCCTCAGCCGCCGGCAGGCGGTCGCCGAGGGCGATCAGCGGGGCGCCCAGGCGGCGGGCCGCCGTTCCCCCCTCATGAAGCAGCTCCCAGGCGGCGTGATGGAGCGCGCCCTCCCGCTCCCGGGGCAGCCAGACCCAGACCTCGTTGCGCAGGGTGGCGGAAGCCATCGCTCCTCGGCGTCGAAGGCGCCCTCACTGCCAAGCCAGGTCGAGCCCGGCCACGCGCCGGCCCGCCCGGTGTCCATCGAGGATGGCCTCGCCCACGTCCTTCGGGGCCAGGGCATCGCCCGCCCGATAGAGCTCCTCGACCTGGCCGCGCAACGCCCGGTACATCCCATCGCGGCTGTGCCCGTGCGCCACCGGGACGATCCGCTCCACCCCCGTCAGCGTGACCTGGCGGCTGCGGTACAGATCGAGCAGCACCGGATCGGCCTGGGCATCGATCAGGATGTGGCCCGGGTAGAGATCGAGCGGCTTGCCCGCCAGCCGCCGGTGCCAGTGGTCGAGGTCCAGCGTGGCCCCCAGATCCTGGCCGGCATAGAAGGCGGCGGTGACGAAGCTCACCCGCCAGCCGCCCTCGATCAGCCATTCGGCCAGGCTGGTGGCCTGGTGGAAGCCGATCTCGTCCAGGATCAGGGCATGACCGGCCGGCGACCCGGCCGCGGGCGAGCGGCCCGCCGCGAGCAGCTCCAGCGGCGTGGCGACGCGCGGCCCGCTCATGCCGGGGATGTGCAGCAGGCGCCCCTCCTGCTGGCCCGTGGCGACGATCACCGCATCGGGCCGCTGGGCGAGCACCCAGGCCGCGTCGGCCTCACGGCCCAGCACCAGCTCGGCGCCGCTGCGCTTGAGCTCGCCCGTCTTGTTGCGGATCAGGTCGCCATACTCCAGCCGTTGCGGCACGCGCGCCAGAGCGTTGACCGCGCCGCCCAGGCGGTCGCTGCGCTCGCAGAGGGTGGTGCGGTGACCGTGGCGGGCGGCGACGATGGCGGCCTCCATCCCGGCCGGGCCGCCGCCGATCACGAGCACGCGCTTCAGGCGGCCGGCGGGCCGGTAGCTCTCCTCCCCCAGCGCGGCCTCCTCGCCGTTGGCGGGGTTCTGGATGCAGCTCAGCGGCCGGTTGAGGCCCATCAGCCCGATGCAGTACTGGTTGCAGGCGATGCACTTGCGCACGTCGGCGGTGCGCTCCTCCGCGGACTTGGCCGCCCACTCGGCATCGGCGATCTGGCCGCGCACGACGCCGATCAGGTCGCAGACGCCCTCGTGGAGCAGCCGGTCGGCCAGCACGGGGTCGTTGATCCGCCCCACGCCGATCACCGGCACGCGCACCGCCTCGCGGATGGCGGCGGTGTGGGCGCTCTGGTAGCCGGCCGGCACCGACATCGGCCCCTCGACCATCCACAGCCGCGCCGTGGTGCCGATGCTGGTGTTGAAGAAGTCCAGCACGCCGAGCGCATCGAGCCGGGCCGCCGCCTCGACCACCTCCGGCAGCCCCAGCCCGCCCTCCTCCAGCTCATCGGTGCAGAGCCGGATGCCCAGGGCCAGGGCTGGCCCGATGGCCTCGCGCAGGGCTTCGAGGCAGCACACCGTCAGCCGCAGCCGGTTCTCCAGCGAGCCGCCCCAGCGGTCGCGCCGGCGGTTGGTGCGGGGCGAGAGGAACTGGCGCAGGAGGCTCGAATGGGAGGCCTGCACCTCGACGCCATCGAAGCCGCCGGCCCGGGCATGGGTGCCCACCCGCGCGAAGCCCGCGATCAGCGCGGCGAGTTCCGGCTCGCCGAGGGTGCGGGGCACCTCGCGGAACAGCCCGTCCGGCACCGGCGAGGGCCCCCAGAGCGGCTCGTCGTTGAAGTGGGAGAAGCCCTGCAGGCCGTTGTGGTTGATCTGGCAGAACAGGGCCGCCCCCTCGCGCTTGACGGCCTGGGTCATGCGCCGGTAGTGCGGCACCACGGCCGGGTCGAAGGCGTGGATCAGCTTCTCGTAGGCGAAGTCCGAGGGATGGACGGACTGCTCCTCGGTGATGATCAGCCCGCAGCCGCCGCGGGCGCGTTCGCGGTAGTACTGGATCAGCCGCTCGGAGGGCAGGTTGTGCTCCGCCAGGTTGGTCAGGTGGGCGGAGAACACCACGCGGTTCCGCACCGTGACCGGCCCCAGCCGGATCGGCCTGAACAGGTGGCGGTATTGGCTCATCGGAGGGGTGGGTCTCGGCGTGGGCGCACTGGGGCGGACCGCCGCTGCGGCGGCCCGGCCCGGTTGCGGCCGATCGTGTCACGCCATCCTGGCGAAGGCAAACTGCGGAGGATGGGGGCGACGCGACCCGGGCAAACGCAAGATCGGTCGCCGGTACGCTCGTCGATACACCCCCGCCGCGGCGGATCGTCCGCGAAACACCTCCCCCGGCCCCTCCCCGCCAGTACGGGGAGGGGTGCCCGCAGGGCGGGGTGGGGTGCCCGGACCACGGCCGACGCTCCCGCAGGCGATCGAGGCCGGCCTGCGCTCCAACTTGCTCCTGGTGCGATTCCGCAGACCACCGCCGGCGCCGCTGGGGCCGACACGCGGCGTGCGGATGACGGTAAAGTTGCGATAGCCCTGGCGACGCCGCGGCTTCCATCCACGCAAGCGTGCGGGGTGTCGCCGTGGCTTCGCCCTCGCCGCTGGCGCGGCTGCCCGCGTTCCGAGCGGAGCAGGGCGGCACCCCGATCCGACGGGCCAGCGCTGACCGGGTGCGCGACCCGTCAGGGCGCGGAGGCCGCCGGCCAGCGGATGGGGCGGAAGGTTTCGGCCTGGGCCAGCGGCAGGGGCACGGACTCGGTGTAGCGGCCCGTGATCTTCATGGCGTAGCGCCCGGCGCTGTCGCCGATGGTGCCCGTCAGCAGGGGCGTTTCGCCGAGCAGCAGGGTGGCCTGGGCGCCCGGGCCATCGTCGAGCGGGATCAGCTGACCCACGCGCAGGCCGTGCACCAGGCGCTGGGCGGCGATCACCCCCGCGCGTGCCCGCAGGCGGAACACGGTGCGGCCGAGCAGTGCCTCGGGCGTCTGGTGCTGTGGCTGGGCGCCGCCGGTCGGCACGGAGCGCTCGAGCGGGGGCACGACCCGCCGCCCGCGCAGGCCCAGCAGCAGCCCCTCCAGCATCAGCCGGGGGAAGCACCAGGTGAGCCGAGAGGAGATGCGATCGCCGGAGAGGTGGATCTGGGCCACCAGGCAGCGTTCGTGCGCATTCAGCAGGCGGGCCCGGAACGGGTAGGTGGAGAGGCGGAGCAACTGGGTGCTGACGGTTTCGACATCGCTCCAGCAGGCGTCGAAGTCCCCGGTGAGCTGTTGCACGACGGCCTGCAGACGGGTGTGGTTGCCGGGTTCCAGGCGCTCGCGGGGTGCGGCCCTGCCACCCCGCCGAGCGTTCAGGCACAGGTCCGCGAACCGGTTGTCGAGCACCAGCAGCCCCTCGCCCTGGAACGGCGCCATGGCGATGGTGTAGATGGGCCGGGGGCGCTGGAGCGCGCCGTAGAACGCGGCGAACTTCATCTCCTCGAACACCGAGGCGCCCGCGTAGAGCTCGATCCCCGTGGCGTCGAACAGGGTGTTCTCGATCCGGCGCGCCCAGCGCTGGAGGATGATGTCCAGCACGGGGAACGCGCCCAGCTGCAGGCGCTCCGCATCCGCGAACGTGTATGGTTCAACACTCATGTCGCCTTCTCGACTGATGTGCCGGGGTGGCCGGGGTCGCCAGGTCAGGCCGTCGCAGCCCGGGCCACGGAGAGAATCCGCACGCCGAGATTCTTGCCGTTGATCAGGACGATCTCGCCCTGAGCGATGGCATTGCCCTTGAGCACCAGCTCCACGGGCTCGCCCACCACGCGGTTCAGTTGCACCACCGATCCGTAGCGGAGATCGAGGATGTCCCTGCCATTCAGTTCCACCGTGCCCAGCTCGATGCTGACGCTCTGGGGGATCGTCAGCAGCAGTTGCGCGCCGGCATCCGCCTCCAGCACGGCGGGCGCGCGGGCCTCGCGGGCCTCGTGGGCCGCGGCCCGACCGGCCAGCGGCGCGGCCTCCACCAGCGGCACTTCCAGCAATTCCTCCGGCGGGGCCGGCACCGCGCCTGCCGCCGCGGCAGAAGGCATCGCTCCGGCGACCGTTTCCGGGGCGGCCGCCGGGGGTTCGAGATCGTCCAGGTTCAGCTCGAGCACTTCCTCCTCGGGAATCTCCATGTTCTTCACGGCATAGAACGGCTCCGGCTCCGGCGCCGCGGGCGGGGCTACGGCCGCGGACGGCGCCCCCGCGGGCGCGCCGGCAGCCTCCGCCACATCCGGCACGTTCAGCGACAGGTCCATGCTCGCCAGGTCGAGATCGGGGGCGGCTTGGAACGGCTCCTCGGCGGCGGGGGCCGCTGGGGCCGCGCCGACGGCCGGCTCCGGCTCGAACTTGAACTCCGGCGGGGCCTCGATCGGCTCGATCTTGAGCTCGCCGAGCTCGTCCATGGCCCGATCCATCTCCGTGACCGCCGCGACGTCGGGCGCCGGCGGCGCGCCCGCTGGGCCGGGAAACTCCATGTCGAGGCTCAGCGCCGGCTCCGCCTCGGCCAGCGCGCCGAGGTTGAGCTGCTCCTCCTCCAGGTTCAGATCGAGTTTCGGCGCCATCTCCGCCTCGCCGCCGAGGGGAGCGCCGAGTGCGAGTTCGAGCTCGTCCTTCCCGGCCGGCGCCTTGGCGCCGAGCGCCCGCTCCAGCTCATCGGGCGCCCCGACCGCGCCCAGGTTCAGCTCGCCCAGCTCGCGGTCCAGATCGACCTCGGCACTCACCGCCGTGAATTCCCCCGGCTCCTCGTCGAGCTTGAGTTCCCCCAGCCCACCAGCCTCTGCCAGCTCCAGATCGATCGCCTCGGCTGCCGGCTTGGCCTGTGCCGGCTTGGCTTGCGCGGGAACCGGCTTCGGCGCGGCGGGCTTCGGTGCGGCGGGCTTCGGTGCGGCGGGCTTGGCCGCGGCTGCGGGTCTGGCCGGTGCCACGGCGGGCGGCTTCTTGGGCGGGGCGGGCTTGGGAGCGGGCGCCAGGTCGTCCAGCATGTCATCGAGCTTGAGGTCGTCCAGCTCCGGCGCACCGCCCTTGGGCTCGTCGAACGCATCCAGTTCCAGCTTCAGCCCCGCGTCGACGCTGGTGTCGCCGAGGTCGAGCGCCCCCACATCGCCGAGCTTGTCGGAATCCATCCGGATTTCGTTGTCCAGATCGGCAAACAGGTCCTTATCGTCCAGCGACAGGTCGTCCAGACTGGGCAGGTCCAGACCGAGGGTGTCCGCCGACGCTTCGGGTTTGCCCTTGCTCGCTGTGGCCATGGTGACTCCGCTCAAAATGGCGATTGGCGCTGCACTCCGGCTGCGGTTCCTGCTGAGTGGCCCCGACTGGGGTGTGGCCGATGGCGCGGGGCTCGCCGACCGCCCCGGCGCAGACTTGCCGGACTCCATGCCAAAGTTGGTCCATTTCCTGCCTTCAGCGACGAATTCGAGCGTCCATGGCGACCACACGCCGCTGAAGGCCCCCCGCTGCGCCTACCCGAGTAATATCCCACTTTCGCTTTTTTGCACACAGCGGCCATAATCCGGTGCGCGCGCCGGGGAGGCGAGCCACCGGCTGCAACGAGTGCACCCGCAGGAGGTTCCGTGGCCCTCGGCGATTTCGTCCGCATCGAGCCGGCACTGGCCCAGGCCGGCATCGTGCTCGATGACGACGCGCGGACGCGACTCCTGCGGCTGGTGGAGCTGCTCGCACGGTGGAACCGGCGCATCAATCTCACGGGCCATCGGTCGCGCGAGGAGCTGATCGTGCGCCACGTGCTCGATTGCCTGATGCTCGAGACGCTGCCCTGGCCCGCGGGCTCGCCCGAGGCGGTGGATCTGGGCTCCGGCGCGGGGCTGCCCGGCCTGATCGTCGCGCTGCGCCATCCCGGATCGCGCGTGGTCTCGCTCGAAACCGTGGCCAAGAAGGCGACCTTTCAGCAGGTGGCCGCGGCGGAGCTCGGGCTCGCCAACTTCGTGCCGCTGCGGGTCGATGCCCACCGCTTCGCGCGCAGCCTCGAGGGTCGCGGGCGGTTCGACCTGGTGTTCGCGCGCGCGTTCGCCGCGCTGGCGGTGCTGCTCGAGCTGGCGGCCTTGCTGCTGCGCCCCGGCGGGCGGCTGCGCGCCATGAAGGGGCCTGCGCTGGCGGCCGAGCAGGCGGCCGTGCCCGCCGCGCTGCGCGCGGCGTTCGAGCCGGAGCCGCGCCTGTACCCCTATCGGTTCGACGCGCTGAATCTGGGCGGCGTGATCGTCGAGTACGTGCGCCGGGAGGCGTGATGCCCGCCGCCGGGCGGCCGGCGCGCGGGATCAATCGGGCTTGAGGATGACGTCGATGCGGCGGTTGAGCGCGCGGCGCTCGGGGGAGTCGTTGCGGACGCGCGGCCTGAACTCGGCATAGCCGATCACCGTGATCCGGTCGCCCTTGATGCCCTCGCGCTGGAGAAAGCGCGCGACAGAGCCGGCGCGGGCCGACGAGAGCTCCCAGTTCGAGGGAAACCTGGGGGTGCGGATCTGCCCGTCATCGGTGTGGCCTTCGATCAGCACCGGATTGGGCAGCGCGTAGAGGAACTTCACGAACCGCGAAAGCGACTTGATGGCGCGTTCGGAGAGCTCGGTCGAGCCGGATTCGAACAGCGCCGAATCCTTGAAGGAGACCACGACGCCGCGCTCCTCCACCGTGACGTTCACCTGATCGCCGAAGTCGCCCGTCTCCACGCGCTGCGCGATGCCCTCCAGCACCGATTCGCCGCCCTTGAGGAAGAACGGCGACCCCGGCGGGGTCGGCTTGAAGCTCTCGGCCACGTTGCTGAACTTGGCCACGTCCAGCTTGCAGAAGGTCATCAGCAGGATGAAGAACGTCAGCAGCAGGGTGACGGTATCGCCGTAGGTGAAGATCCAGTAGTCGGTGAACTCGTCGCACTTATGCTCTTCCTCGAAGACGGGCATCAGCCACCCCCTTTTGCGCTCTCGAACTTCATCTCCTCGTAGAGGGTGCGCAATTCGAGCGGGAGGTAGTTCATAAGGTCTTGCTCAATGAAATCGGGTCGCTCGCCTTTCTCGATGTAGAGCACGCCGTCGCGGATCATTTCGCGCAGGATCTTCTCGTCACCCTTGCGCGCGGAGAGCTTGTTGCTGAACGGCAGGAACACGACGTTCGCCAGCAACGAGCCGTAGAACGTGGTCACGATGGCCACCGCCATGGCGGGGCCGATCGAGGTGGGGTCGGAGAGGTTCTGCAGCATCAGGATCAGCCCGATCAGCGTGCCGATCATGCCGAACGCGGGGGAAAGCGAGGTAGCCGTCTTCATCATCGAGAGATTCTCGTCCTCGCGAATGTCCTGGTACCGCATCTCGGACTGGAGGATTTCGATGATCAGCTCGCGGTCCACGCGGTCCACCACCAGCCGCAGTCCGTTGCGCAGGTAGAGGTTGTCGATGCTGGGCAGCGCATCCTCGATGGCCAGGATGTTCTTGCGCGCGATCTTGGAGACGTCGATGACCAGCGTCAGCGTCTCGATCAGTTCCTCGGGCACCGGCCGGAACACTTTCGGAATGGCCTTGCCCAGCCGGATCAGCTTGGTGAGCGGATACGAGACCAGCATCGAGGCGAATACCCCGCCGACCACGATCATCACCGAGGGGAAGTCGATGAAGAACTGGATCTTGGCGACGTTGATGCTCAGAGTGCCGAAATCCACCACGATGCCGAGGAATACCAGCCCGAAGGCCAGCATCAAGCCGAGAATGGTTCCGAATTCCATATTGCCACACCAGGGCTGAGGGCTTCGCGCTACGGGTTGGAGCCGGCCGAGGGTGCCTCCTCCCGGAAACGGCTGGCGCGAACGGGAGCATGCGACAGCCCGGGGTGCCGGCGGCGGGCGCAACTCCTCGTCGACGAGTGGCAATTCCAATCGCGTGCCACGTCATCAAATAGATTGTTCTGACAGCGGTTTCACTCATCGACGCGGGAAGAGCCGCGGCAGGCGCGCGATGTCCCAGCTCCGCGGACGGTAACTTTTGCTGGGGTCGCGGCCTCGCCCGGAGGAGCCGCGGCGTGGGTGGAGGGCCTGGGGCCGCTGCCTCGCGCGCCGCAGGGGAGCCGGGGCGGTGGCCGCCGCGTTTTGACCGCCGCCGGGACGCGATGCTATCTTGGCTCCGACGCCGGTGCCCGCGAGGCGGCTTCCGGCCGGCCCGCGGCGGCCGGCGCTTGCCGACCCAGCCCGGCGGCCCCGCCGATCCCGTGCCGCCCCTCTCCGAGGAGACCCCCCATGAGCAGCGCCCCCGCATCCCACGCCACGACGGACCCGCGCTCAGCCCCCGCCGGCGAGAACCCCTACGTGCTGGCGGAGCGCGGCGCGGGCATCGGCCGGCTGACCCTGAACCGGCCGGAGCGCCGCAACGCCCTCTCGCGGCCCATGCTCGGCGCGCTGGGCGCCGCGCTGGAGGCCATGGCGGCCGACCCGGAGGTGGGCGTGGTGGTGATTGCCGCCCGGGGCCCCGTGTTTTCGGCCGGCCACGACCTGCGCGAGATCAGGGGCGCGGAGGAGCCGGCCCTGTGCGAGCTGTTCAGCCTGTGCACCTCCGTGATGGAGAGCGTCCGGCTGCTGCCGAAGCCGGTGATCGCCGAGGTGCACGGGCTGGCCTCGGCCGCGGGCTGCCAGCTCGTCGCCAGTTGCGACCTGGCGGTGGCCTCGCGCGAGGCGGCCTTTCAGACCCCCGGCGTCAAGATCGGGCTGTTCTGCTCGACCCCCGCGGTGCCGCTGGCCCGCGCCATCCCCGCCAAGCCGGCGCTGGAGATGCTGCTCACCGGCCGCCCCATCCCGGCGGAGGAGGCGTGGCGACTCGGCCTCGTCAACCGCGTCGTCGCCCCGGAGGCGCTTCGGGCAGAGACGGAGGCCCTGGCGCGGGAAATCCTCCAGTACAGCCGCACCACGGTCGCCCTCGGCAAGCGGGCGTTCTTCGCGCAGGTGGCCAAGGAGCATGGCGCCGCGTACACGGTCGCCGAGGCCGCCATGACCGAGAACGCCCAGCAGCCCGACGCCCAGGAAGGCATCGGCGCCTTCCTTGAGAAGCGCCAGCCCAAGTGGCAGGAGTAGCAGCACTCAGGATTCCGAACCCGAACCAGCGGTAGCCGTGGACCCCGCCGAAACCATCCCGCGAATTCCGGTCCCCCGCGCGGCGCTCGCCGACTTCTGTCGCCGGCATCACATCCGGCGCCTGTCGCTGTTCGGCTCGGTGCTGCGGGACGACTTCGGCCCGGAAAGCGACGTTGATGTGCTGGTCGAGTTCGAGCCCGGCCACTCCGTGGGCCTGATGACGCTGTCGGGGATCCAAGATGAGCTTTCCAAGCTGCTGGGACGCCGCGCGGACATGAACACCGTCAACTCCCTGAGTCGATATTTCCGGGACGAGGTTCTGCGGGAGGCGCAGGTGCAATATGACGCGCCATGATCCCACCGTCAGGTTGAGGCATATCCGCGATTTCGCGCGGGAAGCTCTGGAGCTGCTGGAAGGCAAGACCAAGGCGGAGTTGCAGCGGAATCGCGTGCTTCAGCTCGCCGTGACCCGTCTGGTGGAGGTGATAGGCGAAGCTGCCGCTCAGGTGACGCCGGAAGAGCGTGCCCGGTTCCCCCAGTTGCCTTGGAGGAAAATGATCGGCATGCGAAACAGACTGATTCATGGCTATGACGTCGTGGACCTTGACCAGCTTTGGGATACGGTAAACGACGATTTGCCTGCGCTTGTCGACGCCCTGGTGCGGTTGCTTCCCAAACATCCCCTCGACCCGACATGACGCTGTTTGGCGGAGGGCACGGGCACGAGCGTGCCGGTTGACCTCTTCAGGCCATCGGGGCTAAAGGGTGGCGTCGGTCGTGATCCGCCGCCACCCGCCACCCCCGGAGCCCCATGGCCTCGAACGCCCCCGCCCCCGACAAGGGCGCCATCATCAAGGACTGCCGCACGACGCTGCTCAACCTGCTGCCGCCGCCGGCGCCGGGGGTGCCGGTGGCGGGCGGCATCGCCATCCAGACGGACCGGCCGAGCGACGTGTGGATGCTCGAGATCGAGACGGCCGACGGCACCATCGGGATGGGCTACGCCTACTGGCGCTCGATCGGCATCCGCACCGTGGATGCGTGCTTCCATGAGGTGATCAAGCCACTGCTGATCGGGCAGGACGCCACCCACATCGAACGGCTCTGGCGCGAGGCGTGGAAGTCCACCTACCGCATCGGGCGCATGGGGGTGCCCGTGATCGCCTTCTCCATCGTCGACGTGGCGCTCTGGGACTGGCTGGGCAAGCGCGCCGGTCTGCCGCTCTACCGGCTGTGGGGCGCCTCGCGCGAGGCCATCCCCGCCTACGGCAGCGGCGTCTACCGCTGGCTCGATCTCGAGGGCCAGATCGCCAAGGCCAAGGGCTACGTGGCGGCGGGGCTCCAGGGGATCAAGATGCAGGCCGCCCACGGCCATAGCGTCGCCCACGACGTGGAGATGCTGCGCCGCATGCGCGAGGCGCTCGGCCCCGACGTCAAGATCATGATCGACGTCAACCAGGGCTGGAGCGCCGACACCGCGATCCTGGCCGGCCGGCAGTTCGAGCCCTACGACCCCTACTGGCTGGAGGAGCCGGTGCCGGTGGACGACTTCGCCGGCTACTTCCGCGTGGCCCGCGCCCTCAAGTTGCGGGTGGTGGGCGGGGAGAGCCACTTCATGCGCTGGGAGCTGCGCCCGTTCTTCACGGGCGACGTGCCGATCCCGATCCTCCAGCCCGACGTGATCCGGGGCGGCCTGACCGAGCTCAGGAAGATCGCCGCGGTGGCCGATACCTGGCACGTGCAGATCGCCCCCCACCTGTACCACGAGCTGATGGTGAGCCTGTGCGCCCACATCCCGAACGCCCTGATCCTCGAATACCGCGGCTGGATCGACGATCTGTGGGTCGAGCCGGTCAAGGCCGACAGGCAGGGCCTGATGCGCCCCATCGAGAAGCCCGGCCACGGCCTCGCCTTCAAGCCCGAGGCCATCAAGGAGTTCCGGGTCAGGGGCTGATGGCCCTTCGCGGGACCTCACCCACCCCGGCCCTCCCTCTCCCTAGGGAGAGGGGCGCGCCGGCGTGAGCCGGCGGGGGTGAGGTCGCAGTGGGCCACCGCCCGTCACGCCCCGTCACCGCTTGAAACCAGGAGCCGCCATGATCATCAAGGAAGTGCGCAGCACCGTGATCTCCGTGCCGTTCGTCGAGCAGCCGCGGAACGTGCTGGACAGCAAGGTCGAGCGCAAGCGCGACATGCTGGTCGTCGAGATCGAGACGAAGAGCGGCATCGTGGGGATGGGCTACATCCAACTGCTCGGCCCCGGCATCCGCAGCGTGGCGGCCTGCCTGGAGGAGGTGCTCCGGCCGATGCTGCTGGGGCAGGACGCCACCCACGTCGAGCGCCTCTGGCGGCAGGTCTGGCAATCCACCTACCGTATCGGGCGCATGGGGGTGCCGATCATCGCGCTCTCCGCCTGCGACATCGCGCTCTGGGATGCCCTGGGCAAGAAGGCCGGCCTGCCCCTCTACAAGCTCTGGGGCGCCTACCGCGAGGAGGTCCCCATCTACGGCAGCGGCGTGTTCCGCGGGCTGGGGGGCGATGGCATGATCGAGAAGGCCCGGCGCTTCATCGGGCAGGGGTTCAAGGCCATCAAGATGCAGGCGGCCCACACGCCCAGCCTGCGGGGCGATATCGAGAACGTGCGCCGCATGCGCGAAGCCATCGGCCCCGACATCGACATCATGATCGACATCAACCAGGGCTGGAGCGCCGACACGGCGATCCTGATGGGCAGGCACTTCGAGGAGCAGAACGTCTACTGGATGGAGGAGCCGGTGCCGGTCGAGGACTTCGCCGGCTACCTGCGCGTGGCCCGCGCCCTCAAGCTGCGCGTGGTGGGCGGGGAGAGCCACTTCATGCGCTGGGACCTGCGACCGTTCTTCGGCGGCGAGGCGCCCATTCCGATCCTCCAACCCGACGTGATCCGGGGCGGCCTGACCGAGCTCAGGAAGATCGCCGCCGTGGCCGATACCTGGCACATCCAGATCGCCCCCCATCTCTACCACGAGCTGATGTCGCACCTGCTGGGCTCGATCCCCAACGGCCTGATCCTCGAGTGGATGGGCTGGCTGGACGATCTGTGGATCGAGCCGCTCACGCCCAAGGCCGGCATGGTGCGCCCCCCCGACCGCCCCGGCCACGGCATGCGCTTCAAGCCCGAAATCCTCAAGGACTTCCGGCTGAAGGGGTGAGGGAGGGACAGGGGCCTTACGGAACGAGCTTGACGATGGCCACCGCCAGGCCGGTGACGCCGAGAAATGCGGTGAGAATCGTCACGACGAATACGCGCAGGGAGCGCTCGATGCGGGCTTCCGTCTCTGCGAAGCGGGATTCCGTCAGTGCGAAGCGGGCTTCCATCTGCGCGAAGCGGCTTTCCATCTGCGCGAAGCGCACCTCGATGTCGGCGCGCAGGCGCTCGTTCTCGGCGCGGATGAATGACTTGAGGTCCTGGGCGGTCGCCTGGGCGGCAGCCTCGAACTTGGCCGCCAACAGGTTCGCCTGCTCCTCGGTGAATCCGACGCCGCGCAGGTCCTGAATGGTCTCGCGTTCCTGGGTGATCGGCATGAGCAAATCGTAGCCAACGTCTGGGTGATGCGCAAGGGCCACCGTGGCCCGCTGCGGGTCAGCCCCTCACTTCATCCACTCGGGCAGCCAGTAGGTGTTGGCCTCCAGCGGATCGAGGGAGTAGGTCTCGCCCCCCTCGCGGATGAGCCGGACGTGCTGCACCTCATCGGCCTCGTGCAGCAGGCGGTCGGCGGTGAGCACGATGCCGAGCAGGGCGCCGTGGCGCTTCAGCGCCTGCCGGCCGTAGAGCGAGCAGGTGGGGGCCATGCTGCAGCGGTCGCCATCCACCGGGCTGATCACCGTGCGGTAGAAGCCGAGCAGCCCCTGGAAGAAGCTCTGGCCGGCGCCCGCGGCCAGCTCGGGGGCATCCACTGCGTAGAGCTTCGGCTGCGCGATCCCCAGCGGCAGACGTGGGGCGCTTCCGGCGCTGGGCCCGCGCAAACCGGCCGCGGGCGGCCCCTCCTGGGCCAATGCACCCCCCGCACAGGCGAGCGCCGACGCCAGCAGTGCACCTGCGGCAAGCGTCCTCATCGCGTCGCCTCCCCGCGCGGCGGCAGCTCGATCACGGTCTCGCCCGGCTTGACGAGCCCGAGGCGCTTGCGGGCCAGCAGCTCGATGTAGGCCGGGTCGTCGCGGAGGGCGCGCACCTCCCGCTCGAGGTCGTGGCGGTGCGCTTCGAGCTGCTGGATTTCGACCTCCAGCGTGCGCGCCTCCTCCTGCAGCCGCAGGTAGGCGATCAGCCCCTGGTCGCCCACCAGCGAGATCAGGATCATCCCCGCCCCGAACACCAGCAGGAACACCAGGAAGCCCCGCGGCAGCCGCTCGGCCGAGCCGCGGTCGCGCAGGATCTCGGCGCCGCCGGCCCGCAGCCGGGCCCAGGCCGGGGCGGCCAGGCGCGCGAGCCCTTGCAGCGGGAGATGCCAGCGGGAGGCCATGGCCGCATCCGGTGGTGGAGTCGTGGGGTGTGGTTCAGCGGCGCGGGTTGAGGGCGCTGCGCCCCGGGTAGACGGCCTGCTCGCCCAGCAGTTCCTCGATGCGCAGGAGCTGGTTGTACTTGGCGATGCGGTCCGTGCGCGAGGCCGAGCCGGTCTTGATCTGGCCGGCGTTGGTGGCCACCGCGATATCGGCGATGGTGGTATCCTCCGTCTCGCCGGAGCGGTGGGAGATGACCACGGTGTAGCCCGCGCGCCGGGCCGTCTCCACGGCCGCCAGCGTCTCGCTGAGCGTGCCGATCTGGTTGAGCTTGATCAGGATCGAGTTGGCGGCGCCCAGGCCGATGCCCCGCTGGAGGCGCTCGGTGTTGGTGACGAACAGGTCGTCGCCCACGATCTGAATCTGGCCGCCCAGCTTCGCGTTGAGCGACTGCCAGCCCTCCCAGTCGTCCTCGGCCAGCCCGTCCTCGATGCTGACGATGGGGAAGCGCCCGATCAGCTCCCGGTAGAAGGCGATCAGCTCTTCCGAGCTCTTGCGGGGTTTCTTCTCGGCGGCCAGGTGGTAGGCGCCGTCCTTGTAGAACTCGGTCGAGGCCGGATCGAGGGCAATGGCCACATCCTCGCCCGGGCGGTAGCCGGCCTGCTCGATGGCCTGGAGCACGAGCTCGAGGGCCTGGGTGTTCGAGTCGATGTTGGGCGCGAAGCCGCCCTCGTCGCCGACGTTGGTGTTGAGGCCCTTTTTCTTGAGCACCTGGCCCAGGGCGTGGAACGTCTCGACGCCCATGCGCAGGCCCTCGCGGAAGCTCTGCGCGCCGAGCGGCATCACCATGAACTCCTGGATGTCCACGTTGTTGTCGGCGTGCTTGCCGCCGTTGAGGATGTTCATCATCGGCACGGGCAGGGTGCGCGCGAACACGCCGCCCACGTACTGGAACAGGGGCATCCCATAGTAGGCCGCCGCCGCGTGGGCCGCCGCCAGGGAGACGCCGAGCACGGCGTTGGCGCCGAACTTGCCCTTGTTGGGCGTGCCGTCGAGCTCGAGCAGCGCCGCATCCAGCGCGAGCTGGTCGGTGGCGTCCAGTCCTTCGATGGCCGGGCCGATCGCCTCCTCGACGTTCTGGACGGCCATCAGCACGCCCTTTCCGCCGTAGCGCGCGGCGTCGCCATCGCGCAGCTCCACGGCCTCGTGGGCGCCGGTGCTGGCGCCGGAGGGCACGGCGGCGCGGCCGACGGTGCCGTCTTCCAGGTACAGCTCCACTTCCAGGGTGGGGTTGCCGCGGGAATCGAGAATTTCTCGTGCGTGGACGGAATCGATGATCATAAGGGGTCGCGTCGCGATAGGCGTGGAAGGTGTGCCGCGCGCGTGGCTGCGGGCCAGGCAATCGGGGG
>JACQKK010000019.1 GCA_016204605.1 Candidatus Lambdaproteobacteria bacterium | reverse complement strand
GTGCCGAGGCGGTGCAGGCCTGGCTCGACCGGCGCGCGTAGCGCGCGGAGGGGCACCATGCGCCCACGCCGCCCATGCCCGCGCCGAACGCGGCGCCACACCGTCCTCCCAGCCAGGCCGCCATGTTCCTGCTGGCCCTGCACATCGTTTCCATCACGCTGCTCGTGATGATCGTCTGGTCCGTGGCCTACCGCGCGGGGGAGCGCAGGGCCGAGCGGCGCCTGCGCCGGCTCAGGGAACTGGAGGCCGAGGAGTCCGAAGCGCTCGCGCTGGGCCGGTCGGCCGCTGAGGAACGCTGAGGCCGGCCGCCCCTTCCCGCCCCGGCCGTTGCCCCTGCGGGCGATTCCCGGTATTCACGGAACACCTTGCGCGCCCCGCGCGCGCTCTCGCCCGGGCTGCCCCCGGACGGGAGGTGCGCGACATCCCGACCGAGGAGCCCCGCATGTGGAAACAGGCCGTCACCATCGGCGCCCGCACCATCGAGCTCGAGACGGGCCGGATCGCCCGGCAGGCCCACGGTGCGGTGCTGCTGCGCGCGGGCAACACCGTGCTCCTCTCCACGGTGGTGTACAAGCCCGCGGGCGGGGAGGCGCTGGATTTCTTCCCGCTGACGGTGGATTACCGCGAGTACCTTTCGGCCGCCGGGCGCATCCCGGGCGGCTTCCTGCGCCGCGAGGGGCGGGGCGCGGATCACGAGGTGCTGGCGAGCCGGCTCTGCGACCGCTCGCTGCGGCCGCTGTTCCCCAAGGCGTTCCGGGTCGAGACCCAGGTGGTCTCGACCGTGCTCAGCTACGATCCGCAAACCGATCCGCCCGTGCTGGCGATCATCGCCGCGGCGGCGGCGCTGCACCTCTCCGAGATCCCCTGGCACGGGCCGCTGGCTGCGGTGCGCGTGGCGCGGGTGGGGGGGAAGCTGGTCGCGTTTCCCGGACCGGTGGAGGCGCGCAAGGCCGATCTCGATCTCACCTTCTCGATGGGCGCCCACGGCGTGGTGATGCTGGAGGGCGGCGCCCGGCAGGTGCCGGAGGCGGAGGTGCTGGAGGCGCTCGCGTTCGGGCAGGAGGCGCTCGCGCCGCTGCTGGCGCTGGCGGAGGCGCTCCGCCACGACGCGGGTCGGCCCAAGGCGGCGCTCCCGGCGCCGCCCGCGCCGGCGGTGTCGGCGGCCGAAATCGAGCGCCTGGGCGGGCCGGCGCTCGCCGCTGCGCTGGCGCAGACCGGCAAGCTCGAACGCAAGATGGCCGTGGCTGCCGCGAAGGCGGCGGTGCTCGACCAGGTGCAGTCCGGGCAGGGGGGGGCGGCCGATCCGCACCTGGTCGCGGAGGCGTCCGCGCTGCTGGAGCGGCTCGAAGGGCGCCTGATGCGGGAGATGATCGTGTCGCGCGGCCGGCGCCTGGACGGTCGCGGCGCAGAGGAGATCCGCCCCATCGACTGCGAGGTGGACTGGCTGCCCGCGACCCACGGCTCGGCGCTGTTCACCCGCGGCGAGACCCAGGCCATGGTCTCCCTCACCCTGGGGGCCACCCAGGACCGGCAACTGATCGAGAGCCTCGATGGCGTGGCCTACGACCGGTTCATGCTCAACTACCACTTCCCCCCCTACTCGGTGGGCGAGGTGCGCGGCATGCGCGGGCCGGGGCGGCGCGAGATCGGCCACAGCATGCTGGCGCGCCGGGCGCTGCAGGCCGTGGCCCCGGCCGATACGCAGTTCCCCTACACGGTGCGGCTGGTCTCGGAGATCAGCGAATCCAACGGCTCGTCCTCGATGGCCACCGTCTGCGGCGGCACGCTGGCGCTGCTGGACGGCGGCGTGCCCATCGCGGCGCCGGTGGCGGGCATCGCCATGGGCATGGTCAAGGAAGGCGAGCAGGTGGTGATCCTCAGCGACATCATGGGCGACGAGGATCACCTGGGGGACATGGACTTCAAGGTGGCGGGCACGGCCCAGGGCGTGACGGCCCTGCAGATGGACAACAAGATCGGCAGCCTGACCACCGCCATGCTGGCGCAGGCGTTCGAGCAGGCCCGCCGGGGGCGGCTCGCCATCCTCGCGGAGATGGCCAAGGCCATCGCCGCGCCGCGCCCCGAGGTGAAACCGCACGTGCCCGTGCACTCGGCGTTCTCGATCGCCACGGGGCGCATCCGCGAGCTGATCGGCCCGGGCGGCAAGGTGATCCAGGAAATCCAGCGCAACACCGGCGCGCGGGTCGAGGTAGACGACGAGGGCACGGTGCGCATCTACGCCCCGAACCGCGCGGCGCGCGATGCGGCCTACACCGCCGTGATGGAGGTGGCCGGCCACCTGGAGGTGGGTGAGGTCTACGAGGGCGTGGTGACGGGCGTCAAGGAGTTCGGCGCCTTCGTGCGCATCCGCGGCTACGAGGGGCTGGTGCACGTCTCCGAGTGGGCGCCCGCCCGCGTCGAGAAGATGCTCGAAGCCGCCCAGCGCGGCGACAGCGTCCGTGTGCGCGTGCTGGCCACCGACCGCCAGGGCAAGCTCAGCCTCTCCCGCAAGGCCGCGCTCTAGCGGCTCACGCCCGCAGGCTGCCGCACTGCCAGCATTGGCCGAACTCGGGCTCGTGGCGCTCGCCGCAGCGCACGCAGGTCCAGACCACGCCCCGCACGCCGCTGGGGCGCTGGCGGAAGCGGCGGATGAGCGCCCGCGCGGCGTCGAGCTGGGCCGGGTGCTCCAGGTACAGCCGGGCAGGGACTTCGAGGAACGGAATCTCGCCCAGGGCGCTGCGCAGGGGCTGCTCGGGCAGCCGGCACGCAATGCCGTGGGCGACCAGGTAGTGCTGGAGCGCGAACGCCTGGATGGGGTCCAGCAGCTCTTCGAGCAGGAGGGGCGGATCGGGGTCGCGGATGGGCATGGGCGGCTCGGGCGGTGTCGTTCCGCGATGGCCGCCTGAGCGGGGGCGCTCCGGCGCAGGCGGACGCGGGGGCGTCCCCCTGCCGTCCGCCCGGCGGGAGCGGCTCAGTTGACCAGCTTCGGTCGGATCAGCCAGTCGGCGATATCGTCCAGGGTCTTCGAGAAGACGTGGGTCACGTAGCGCAGTTTGACCTCGTTGGCCACCAGGCGGTCCATTTCCAGCACCGCCCGCTCGGCGGCCTCGCTCACCCGGCGCTCGAAATCCTGACTCTGGATCTGCGTGAAGTAGCGTTCGTAGTCCTGCGGACTCATGGGTGACCTCTCGGAACCATAGTGATCGCCGCCGAAGACGCGGACGCGTGTCTGATGGTTCCCGTATCGGCGCCGGAGTCCGAAAACTTGAGCACCGCGCCTGCCCACGGCCCCCAACCCACAGCGCCCAGCCCACGGCGACCTGCCCCGCAACGCGGCTCCGCTACACCCTCCATTTCCTTGGAGCGCCTGCGCCCGTCGGGGGTTCGGTCGATGGGCCGTACGTGCGTTCGCCTGCGCTGCACAAGGCCATGCCGGACGGCGCCCCTCTCGCAGGGCCCATGGCCCTGGGGGCGCAGGCGCGAGGCGCTGCGGAGCATGCAGGCCGCCGCTACTGCGGTGAGCTGCTCACGACGAAGTACTGGACGATCACGCTCCACACGGCTGCGACCACCGCCCAGCGCGCCAGGTGACCGAAGATGCGCCAGCGGGTGTTCCAGGCGGAGCGCCAGATGGCGACCGAGATGTAGGTGATGGCGACGATGGCGATGGAAACCGCCGTGAGTTCGATCAGCCAGCCCCAGCCGCCCGCGCGCGGCACCAGCTCGCCCACCACCACGCCGTAGAGAAACACGATCAGAAAGCCGGTCAGCGCGCCGTAATACCAGAACACCTTCCACAACGGTTCATCGCCGATCCAGACACTGAACAGCTCCATTCGGATCTCGTGCCGGTTCATATCGATACGTCCGGATGGGTTTGGCCCACACTCGGGGTCGCGTGGCCGCCGGGCGATACGCGCAGCCGCGCCGGGCCACGGGCAAGCCAGAGACGCGTCCACCTGCGGGTCCTGCGACCTGAGCCTGTTGAGTGCTCCGTGAAGAACTGCCGACGGGGGTAGTCTACACCATTTCCACGCCCCCGTGGTCACGGAAGAACCTGCGGAGCTCCTGGAGCGCCGCCTTGCTCATGATGGCGTCGGCGAGCGGGCGGGTGAGCTCCCCGAGGCGGTCCATCTCGCGCTTGAGCGCGAGCGGCTCATCGAGCACGGCCTGGCGGCGCACGGTGTCCATCTGCGCCCGGATGGCGGCCAGCTCCGCCTCGCCGAGCATCTCGCGCGCCTGATCCCAGACCTTGTCGATCCCCCGGAAGACGGCCTCGGCCATGTTGCGGAACTCGACGAGCTGGCGCCGGGTCATGTCCTCCTGGGCGTGGGCCACCGACTCGTCCATGATGCGCTCGATCTCCCCGGCGGTGAGGCCGTGGGAGGGGATCACGTCGATGGCGGCCGCCTGCCCGCTGCGCTCCTCCCGCGCGCTGACGGTGAGGATGCCGTTGGTATCGACCAGGAAGGTGACGTGCACCTTGGGCAGGCCGGCGGGCATGGGCGGAATGCCGCGCAGGCGGAAGCGGCCGAGGTTGCGGCAGTCCTTCACGAACTCGCGCTCGCCCTGGTAGATGTTCAGCTCCACGCCGGTCTGGTCGTCCACGTAGGTCGTGAAGACCTCGGTCGCCTCGGCGGGGATGGTGGTGTTGGCGGTGATGAGCTTGCTGAAGGTGCCGCCCAGGGTCTCGATCCCCAGGGAGAGCGGAATCACGTCGAGCAGCACGTAGTCGCGCCGCCCGCCGGCGAGCAGATGGCCCTGGATGCCCGCGCCGATCGCCACCACCTCGTCGGGGTCGATGGCGATGTTGGGGGCGCGCCCGAACAGCTCGCGCACCCGGGCGCGCACGAGCGGGATGCGCGAGGAGCCGCCCACCAGCACCACGTCGGCGATCTCGTCGGGCCGCTTGCCCGCCTTGGCGAGTGTGGCGCGGCACGTCCCGATCGTGGTGTCCACCAGCGGCGCGATCAGCGCCTCGAACTCGACGCGGGTGAAGCGCTCCTGGCAGGCGAGTCCGAGCGCCGGCAGGTCGAGCCGGTACTCGGTCTCCAGCGCCCGGCTCAGGTCGATCTTCACCAGCTCCGCGGTCTTGCGGAAGAGCTGCGAGGCGAGCGGCCCCGCGAGCGACAGGCCGGGTTGGCGCTGCTGCACGCGGCGCATCATCTCCGCCGCGAGCAGCGCATCGAAGTCGTCGCCGCCCAGGTGCGTATCGCCGCCCGTCGCGAGCACCTTGAAAACCTTCTCGGAGAGTTGAAGCACCGAGACGTCGAACGTCCCGCCGCCCAGGTCGTACACGGCCACGGTGCCGCGCTGGCCCTCGTCGAGCCCATAGGCGATGGCGGCGGCGGTGGGCTCGTTGATGATGCGCACCACCTCCAGCCCGGCGATGCGCCCGGCATCGCGGGTGGCCTGGCGTTGGGCGTCGTCGAAGTAGGCCGGCACGGTGATCACGGCGCGGGCGACGGGTCGGCCGAGCGCCTCCTCCGCGTTGCGCTTGACGGCGCTCAGGATTTCCGCCGAAAGCTCCTGCGGCGTGAAGGCCTCCTCGCCGATGTGCACCTTCACCAGCCCCCGCTGGGCAGGCTGCACCGCATAGGGCAGACGCGGCAGCTCCGCCGCCAGCTCCCCGTGGTCCCGCCCCATCAGCCGCTTCACCGAGAACACGGTGCGCTCGGGCGCGATGGTGCGCAGCTCGCGCGCCTCCTGCCCTACGGCCCAGTGGCCCTCCTGCCGGGAGAGCACCGAGGGAATGATGGGGCTCTTGCCATCGACGCGCAGCGCCACCGGGCCCTGGTCGAGCACGGCGGCCGCCAGGCTGTTGGTCGTGCCCAGGTCGATCCCGATGATGAGGTCTTTCGATTCCATGCGTCCTTGGTTCTCGACGCCGACTGCTCCCAGCCGGCGGGATGCGCCCCCTGGCTCCTGGGCCGCCGCTCAGGCCAGCCGCGCCTGGAGCCTGAGTAGGTACTTCTCGCAGTTGACGTTCGACTGGAGCGCCTGCAACAGCTCGGGGGTCGCTCCCGCGAGCGCCCGCGCGAAGAGCGCCACCCGCTCCGCCCGCACCGCGTCGAGCCTGGCGGCGACCGCCCGCCCCAGCTCGGCCTTGGCGGCGGGCTCGGGCGCGGCCTCCAGCTCGTCCACCTGCTCCTGCAGCGCGAACATCTGCTGGAGGAATCCCGCGGGCAACTGGCGCGTGTCCAGCGCCCGGCCGGCGGCGAGCAGGCCCAGCAGATAGGCTGCGCGCTCCGGCTCGTCGCGCAGCGTGCGGTAGCCCGCGTTCAGCTCCGCCGCAAGGCGCTCCGCGCGCTGCTTCTCCGCCGGCGTGGCGGCCGCGAAGAAGTCCGGGTGCACGTCGAAGCTGAGCCGCTCGTAACGCGCGTCCAGCTCGGCCAGATCGACCGCGTAGCCGCGGGCCAGGCCGAAGACTTGAAAGTAGTCGCGTTCGGGGGTCATGCCGCGGGAGCAGGGAGTCTGGTGAGGGCGGCCGGGCAGGGCAGCGGCGAGCTGCCGGCCGGATTGAAGCGGGATGCGCCCCGCCGGCCGGTGCTCCGCTCGCAAACCGTCGCCGGCCGGGCGTCGCCGCCGGTCAGGAGCGCGCCTGCTGCTGCGTCTGCTGCTCCTGCTGCTGCGTGGTCGCGGCCTGGCCGTGCTTGCGCTTGTAGTCGGCGATGGCGGACTTGATCGCATCCTCGGCGAGCACCGAGCAGTGGATCTTCACCGGCGGCAGCGAAAGCTCCTGCACGATCTCGGTGTTCCTGATCTTCATGGCGTCGTCGACGGTGCGCCCCTTGATCCATTCCGTGGCCAGGCTCGAGCTGGCGATGGCGCTGCCGCAGCCGAAGGTCTTGAACTTGGCGTCGACGATCACGTCGTTCTCGACCTTGATCTGCAGCTTCATGACGTCGCCGCACTCGGGTGCGCCCACCATCCCCGTGCCCACGTTGGGATCGCTCTTGTCGAGCACGCCCACGTTGCGCGGATTGCTGTAGTGGTCGATGACCTTGTTGCTGTATGCCATGGCTGCTCCCCTCGGGTCGAGTTCCCGGCGGCTCCCCGCCCCTCGCACGGCGGCCGGCCGGGTGTCGCGTGCGCTGCGGGCCCGCGCCGGCCGGCGGGGCCCTGCGGTTCAGTCCGGTTCAGATGGTGCGGCTCAGTGCGCGCTCCAGTTGATGGTCTTGATATCCACCCCTTCTTGAGCCATCTCGTAGAGCGGCGACATTTCGCGCAGCCGGCTCACCACCTCGACCACCCGCTTGATGGTGTGGTCGATCTCCTCCAGCGTGTTGAAGCGGCCGATCCCGAAGCGGATCGAGGAGTGGGCCAGATCGTCGCCCACGCCCAGCGCGCGCAGCACGTAGGAGGGCTCGAGGCTGGCCGAGGTGCAGGCCGAGCCCGAGGAGACCGCGATGTCGCTGATGCCCATGATCAGGCTCTCGCCCTCCACGAATGCGAAGCTCAGGTTGAGGTTGCCCGGATGGCGCTCGGTCGGGTGGCCGTTCAGGTGCACGAAGTCGAGCTCGCCCTGGATGCCCTTCCTCAGCCGGTCGCGCAGGGCGACCAGATGCTCCCGCTCGGACCTGGCTTCTACGCGGCAGAGTTCCGCCGCGGCGCCGAAGCCCACGATGCCCGGGCTGTTCAGCGTGCCCGAGCGCATGCCCCGCTCGTGGCCGCCGCCGTTGATGAGCGGGGTCAGCCGCACGCGGGGCTTGCGCCGCCGTACGTAGAGCGCGCCCACGCCCTTGGGGCCGTAGATCTTGTGGGCGGTGAACGAGGCCAGGTCGATGTTCATGGCCTCGACGTCAAGATCCATGTGGCCCACGCCCTGGGTGGCGTCGGTGTGGAACAGCACGCCGCGCTCGCGGGTGAGCCGGCCCACTTCCCCGAGCGGATGAAGCGTGCCGATCTCGTTGTTGGCCGCCATCAGGGAGACGAGGATCGTCTTGTCGGTGAAGGCGTCGGCGAGCTGGTTCAGGTCGATCGAGCCGAACTTGTCCACGTCCAGGTAGGTCACCCGGAACCCCTTCTGCTCGAGCATATGGCAGGTGTCGAGGATCGCCTTGTGCTCGGTGGGGGCCGTGATGATGTGGTTGCCCTTCTCCTTGTAAAACTCGGCCACGCCAACCAGCGCCAGATTGTCCGACTCGGTGGCGCCGCTGGTGAAGAGCATCTCCTTCGCCTCGGCGCCGATCAGCCGCCCCACCTGCTCGCGGGCCTGCTCGACCGCCTCCTCCGCCTCCCACCCGAACGCGTGGTTGCGGCTGGCCGCATTGCCGAACTTCTCGGTGAAATACGGCAGCATCGCCTCCAGCACGCGCGGGTCCAGCCGCGTGGTGGCATGGTTATCCAGGTAGATGGGCTTTCTCATGTCCGTCCGCTGTTTGCAGAGTGCCGAACCGCGCGTCGCCGACGATCTCCGCCAGCGTCAGCTTCGCCATGAAATCGTGAAACCGCTGGTGCACCACGCGGATCGGATCGTGGGTGGGGCAGACCTCGGTGTACCGGCAGATCACCTCGTCGCCCACGCAATCCACCAGGCTGAACGGCCCCTCCAGGGCCTCGACGATCTCCGCCAGCGAGATGCGGCCGGCCGGCCGCGCCAGCTCGTAGCCGCCCTGGGCGCCCCGGGTCGAGACGAGGATGCCCGCCCCCGTCAGCGCCTTGAGGACGTTGGCGATCATCGAGGGGGGCAGGTCGTACTTGGCAGCCATCTCGCGGGCACTGGCCGTCTCCGAGCGCTGGGCGAGCCGGCTCAGCAGGATCAGCCCGTAGTCCACCTTCTTAGATAACCTGAGCATCGCACCCCGCTTCGCGAATGACCGACGACCGCCTATCAGTACCGCTCCGGTGCGAATTGCGCCCGCACCAACCCACCCTCTGATGCCTTCATCGACCCTCGACCGAACCCGCCCCCTGTGGTCACCCGCATATGGGACCGATCCGGTACGGATTGAGTCTAGTGACCCTGGTCCCCGATGTCAAGGGTTTGTACGCGCCGGCTGTGAGTGTGTCTGGTGGAATCGAGCGGGCAGCCCCCGCGGCCTCACCCCCGCCGCTGGCGCGGCATCCCCACCCCTGCCCCTCCCCACCAGGTGGGGAGGGGTGATTGCATCCCGCGTGGGTGGCTGGTGCGGGGCGCCCTCCCTCTCCACCAGGCGAGGGAGGGCCGGGGAGGGTGAGGCCGCCGGCAGGAGCGCCTGTGGTCAAACGGAGCCACGACCTGCGGGCCGTGCCCGTCGCGGTGCGGCAGAGGCACCGGCGGTTACCGCTCACTCCAGCAGCAGGCCCAGCACCGCTTGCTGCAAACCCGCGGGCAAGGGCTCGCCCTGGAACAGCCGGGGAAACGCGGGGTCGGCCGGAATCGGCCGCGGGTGCACGGCCAGGGCGCTGCGGGCGATCTCGCGCTGCAGGGGCGCCAGGGGCTCGTCGCGGTATTGGTTGATCACCACCCGCGCCACGACCGGGTGGCCCGCCCGCAGCTGCTTGCCGAGCACGGCGGCGAACCAGGGCAACGCCCACAGGTCGGGGGGCGCGGGCCGGACGGGGATCAGCAGGCGCCCGCTGGCCTTGATGATGCTCTCCGTCATCGGGGAGAGGGCGGGCGGTCCATCGACCACCAGCCAGTCGATGCTCCGCTCGAAGCGCCTGGCTTCGGCATCGATGATGGGCTGCACCTGCGAGTGCACCTCGAGCCCCATCCGCATTCCGTGGCGGTTCCCCCACTCGATGCACGTGCCCTGGTAGTCGGCATCGAGCAGCAGCACGCGCGCGCCGCGGCCGACCAGCCCCAGCGCCAGCGCCAGGGCCAGCGTGCTCTTGCCGGTGCCGCCTTTCTGGTGCAGGAACGAGACGACGACCATGGCGGGCGCCGTGGCGCAAGGTAGGGGTGGCGCCGGGGCGCCGGGAGCGGCTCAGGTATCGCGCCGGAGCGGCCCGCCCCGTGACGGGTCACGCGGCGGGTCAGGGGTGTTGTTCCGTCGGGAGCGGCAGGGCGATCGATTCCTCGACCAGCATGATCGGGATATCGTCGCGGATCGGGTAGAGGCAGCGCCCATCCTCCCGCACCAGCCCCCCCTCGATCGGCTCCGCGATAGGCTGGCCGCCCCGGCTCACCAGTGCGCCCCGCGCGACGGCCCGGTTGACGGCCTCCACCAGCGCGGGCTCCGCCAGCCGCAGCGAGGAGCGGGTCTCCGGACAGACGAGGATTTCGAGCAATGCCGGGTCAATCATGGGACATCCGAGCGGAGCCGGGCGTGCACCCGCGGCCTGCCACAGGCCGCGCGCCACCTGCGGTTCATTCCTTGCGCCGTTCATCCCTTCGGCGATTCCGGGGCGAATGTCAAACCTGCGTAGCACTGCTCCCGCGCGCTCCGCCCCGCAACGGCGACGGCGCCGGCAGGCCTCGGCCCGCAGCGCGCGGCATGCCGTGACTTGCGCGCGATGATCCGGCAGGAGCCTGACGGCAGGCACCTTTCCCGAGGCAAACTCCGGAAAACCCGCCGTGCGTGCATTTTTGGGCTTGATTTGGTCTTGGAAATACCCTACCCAAGGGTTGACGGAGTATTCGACTTCCCGGCCCGGGTACGCTGGCCCCGGGCCGGGCGTGATTCGCGCAACACGCGTTTCCAGACGTTCGGAGATTTCCACGCACCCGGCGAAAAGAGGAGGGCGCAATGACCAAAGCAGAGTTCGTCCAGAGCGTCGCGAAGAAAATGAAGCTCAGCAAGGCCCAGACGGCGAAGATCGTCGACGCGACCTTGGATGAGGTGAAGGGGCTGCTCAAGCGCGGCGATTCGATCGCCTTCACGGGCTTCGGGACGTTCCTGGTGACCAAGCGGAAGTCCCGCAAGGGGCGCAATCCGCGCACCGGCGCGACGATGAACATTCCCGCGACGAGCGTGCCGCGCTTCCGCCCCGGCAAGAACCTGAAAACTGCGGTGAAGTAAGCACACGCGGACGTCGTCGATCCGCGCGGTGCCCTTCAGGGCACGCATCCGATTCCCAAACTCGTGCGCAGCCGGTCCGCCTGCGGACCGGTTCACGATCGCCGGTGGGCGAGGTTGCCCACGGGCGGCCTTTCTCCTCGCCGTGCCTCACGACCCTGCTGTTCGTGCCCCCTCCTTGCCGGCACAGGGTCGTTGCAATGTCGGCGCAGAGGTAGGGGTCGCCCGCGTCCAATCCGGATGGGGTCGATCATGGTTGCTGCCACACGCCGTGTGACCCGCGGGGGAGTCCCCAAACCCGGAACGGCCGCTGCGCCGCCGCCGGCTTCGCGCGACCCCGGCAGCCCGCGCCGGAGCGGGCGCCGGCCCCGTGTGCTGATCGTCGAGCCGCGCACCGACCTGCGGGAACGGATCGCTCGCGCGCTCGCGACCCGCGCGGCGGTGAAGGGGGTGGCCGACCTCGCCGCGGCCGTGGCGGCGCGGCGATGGAGCCCGGAGCTGCTGATCCTTTCGCGGCGCGCGCTGCGGGGGTTGCCGGGATCGGCCGCGGCATCGCTGACGGCACGCGTGCCGGCGCGCAAGACCATCGTGCTGGCGGGCCGCGGCGCGCACGCGGGCGAGGCCGACCTGCCCGGCGAGCTCGCCGGGGCCGACGCGATCGTCACCGAACCGGTGCGCCTCGCCGAGCTGCTGACCCTGGTCGCACGCCTCTGGGAACTGGCGCTGCTGGAGCAGGAAGCGGAGCGCCTCGGCGCCGAGAACCGGCGGCTGGCGGAGCAGATGGAGGAGCGGGCCGCCCGGCTGCAATCCCGGCTACGCGATCGCAACCAGGAGCTAGCCCGCGCCAATCAGGAGCTCAAGGCCTCCCTGGGCGAGAACGCGACCCGCCTCAGGGAGCTGGAGCGGCTCAACGGGCAGCTCACCATCCAGGCCACGATCGATCCCCTCACCGAGCTCTACAACCGGCGCGAGTTCAACCGCCTGCTGCACGCCGAATGGGCGCGCTTCACGCGCTACAAGCGGCCGTTCAGCCTGATCCTGCTCGATATCGACCGCTTCAAGCGCGTCAACGACGAGCATGGCCATGAGTGCGGCGATGCCGTGCTGCGCGGGCTGGGGACGCTGCTGCGCACCAACAAGCGGCGCCAGGACTTCGCGTGCCGGTTCGGGGGCGAGGAGTTCGTGCTGGTGCTGCCGGATACGCCGCTGGCTGCGGCGTTCATGGTGGCCGAGACGCTGCGCCGGCGCGTGGCCCGCCATGTGTTCCGCCACAAGGACGTGCGGCTGCAGGTGCACATCAGCTCGGGCGTGGCCGGCGTGGTCGAGCACGCTCCGCGGGACGAATCGGAGCTGATCAAGTTCGCCGACCACGGGATGTACCACGCCAAGCAGCTCGGGCGGAACCGCACGGCCATCGCGGACCCCGTCGATCCGGAGCGGGTGCTGCGCGCAGACGGCGATCCGCCCGAGGGCGCGGCGCCCGCAGCCGAAGCCCCCGCCGGCTGAGCCCGCTCAGGCCGGTGCCGATTGCGCCAGCCGGCCCTGGAGATCGGTGCGCCACTGGTCGCGCGGCCGGTAGCCCGGCAGCGTCCGGCAGAGGGCCTCGGTCTCCCGCACGATCTCGTCGGCGGGCCGGGTCAGGTCGATGGGGCTGCCGTAGGGCTGGTGCACGTACCAGGGCGTGTCCGCGAACACCTCCACCCGGTTGCCCTCCGGGTCGCGGAAATAGACCGACCAGGCGATGCCGTGGGTCACCGGGCGGATCTCGGTGACCGCCTCGCTCCCCAGCCGCCGGTGGAAGGCCTGCACCGCGGCCAGCCCCTCCACCTTGAACGAGAGCTGGTTGACCACGTTGAACGTCTCCGCCGCGGGCCGGCCCCCCACCAGCACCAGCTGATGATGCTCCTCCGGGTTGCGGCTGAGGAAGACGATCTGCCGCTTCTCGTTCACCTCCTGGTCGGTGACCACGAGCCCCAGCGCGCGCGTGTAGAAGCCGCGCATGCGCTCGATATCGCGGACGAATACGCCCACGTGAGCCAGCCTGACCTGCCCGTTCCCGTGCAGGGCCTCGTGCCTGGTCTCGTACATTGTGCCCCCCTCGGTTGTACGCCGCGCCACGGGGATGCGGCACGCCGGCGGGCGGTCCGCCGCGCGCCCATCCCTCCCGACTCGATCCTCCGCCGCAGGGTAACCCCGCGCCGCCGCTTCGGCAAACCGGCCCTTCAGTAGTAGATGCTGCGCGTGCGGTAGTAGGGGCGCAGCCCCGCCTTGCGCTGCCCGGCGCTCCACAGGCGATGATCCACCTCGGCCGCCGTCACGGCGGGAGGGTCGGCGGCCAGGGCGCCGCCGGCAGTCAGAGCGCCGCCGGCAGTCAGAGCGCCGAGGGCGCGCGCGATCCACTCGCAGCCCCAGACGGTGGCGGCGCGCAGCTCGATCTCCTCGGCGCTGCCGGCGGCGATCGGCTCCAGCCGGTCGATGCGCGCCGCGAGCTCCGCATCCGGCACGAGCACGCCCTCGCGCCGCAGCACCTGCGGCACCTTGTAGTCGGCGAACGCGGTGAGCTGCTCCAGCCCGGCGAGGCGCGCCTCCGGTGCGTCGTGCAGCAGGCGGGCCAGATCGGAGGCGCAGATCTGCGCGCGCTTGTAGAAGCG
>JACQKK010000179.1 GCA_016204605.1 Candidatus Lambdaproteobacteria bacterium | reverse complement strand
GCTGGCGGCATCGAGCACGTAGCGCCCGTCGTTGCCGTAGGTGGTCACGCCCAGCTCCAGCCGCTGGGGCGTCTGGGCGCCCGTCAGATCGAGCCGAACATAGCGCGTATCGCCGGGAAATCCAAACTCGCCCGCGTTCAGCCCCGCGAGGGGCCCCACCCGGCGCACGGCCTCCAGCCTGGCGATGGCTTCCAGCGCCTGCCCGGCGCGGGCGTTGCCGCGGAAGGTCTCGACCGACCGCGGGGCGGGCGGCTTGGCTGCGGGTGCGCCCTTGGCCGGCGCGGCCGGCTTGGCGTCCGCCGGCGCGGGCACCGGGTAGAGGGTTTCCCGGAGCCAGTACGCCGTCTCCTCGCCCTGCCGCTTGGGCTCGAGCGCCACCTCGTACAGCTCGTCGCGGTAGAGGATACGCGTGACGCGGGCGGGATCGACATCCCACACGCGCACCCTGGTCGCGCCGGGCGAGGGCGCCGAGGTCGGCCGCGCCAGATAGCCCGCCCAGGCCAGGCTCGCCGCGAGCAGCACCGCCAGGGTCACGAGGCGTCTAGTCATGGCGGCCTCCCCACCGGGTCAGCCGGTGCCGGGCGGTGAGCAGCAGGCCGCACGCCAGCGCCAGCAGCGGCACGCCGAACACCGGCAGGTAGAACCACACCAGCTCGTCGCCCTTCACGTGGCGGATCAGCAGATCCGCCTCGGTGCGCGGGGCGATGGCGGGCTGCTCAGCGCCCAGCAGCCAGCGCAGCCCTTCGGTCAGCACGAGCTGGTTCGAGCGGTTGGGCAACAGCAGATCCGAGACGACATCCACGTCCGCGAATGCCAGGATCGTGGGCGCCTTGGGGGGCGGGGGCGCGCCGGCCTTCGCCGGGGCCGGCGGCGCCACCTCTCTCGGTGCGACGGCCATGGCGAGGAACGGTTCGCCCGGTTTTTCCGCCGGTGGATCGGGACGGAAGTTCCCGTTGGCGTCGGCCCAGGTGCCCGGCATCGCCACGATCAGTTGCTGCACGGTGACCTCCTGCGGCACCTTGCCGACGCGCCACGCCCCCGACCCCAGCAGCAGGTAGGGGAACTGCGAGGCGTGCGGCTGCAGCATCGCCACGGCCGGGTGGGCCCGGTACTGCACCGTCACCAGCAGGCCATGATCCGCCGGCGTGAAGGTGCGGCGTCCGAAGAAGCGGTTGTTCGCGAGCGGCGTCGCGTCATACTCCAGCCCGTATTCGCCCAGCAGCGCGTTCAGGGGCGACGGGCGGCGGGGCGCCCGTCCCCCCGCCGGCTCGGGCTCCAGGAAGACCAGCAGCCGGCCCCCGGCCGCCAGATACGTGCGCAGCGCCGCGGCCTCGGCCGCGAGGAAGGGCTCGCTGGGGCCGGTGACGACCACGGCTGCGGCATCCTGCGGGATCTCCGTGCCCAACCCCTCGCGGTAGCCGAGCGGCTTCACCGTGAAGTTGCGCTGGAGCAGGAGCTGCTCGAACTGGGAGATGCGCGCTTCGGCCGGGCGATTTTCCCCCCGCTCGTAGCGCTCCCCGTGGCCGACCGTGAAGTAGAGCGTCTTGCGGGGGCGCGAGACCTCGACCAGGGCCGCCGCGAACTGCTCGTCGAATTGCAGCAGGCGGGGCTGGGACTGGACAGGATCGAGCCCGACGCCGATGGCCTTGACCACATCGCCCTTGCGCAGCACCACGTCGCCGTTGGCCCGCACGCGGAAGGTCTTGGCGAAGGTCGGCTCCAGGTCGGCATCGTGGATGCTGGCCTTGAGCTTGTCGGTGGTGAGCCCGGCGCTGCCTGTCAGCTCGATGAAGTAATCGCGCACCAGCGGCAGCACACCATTGCCGGCCGGAAAGAACAGCGCCACCTCGACCGGCTCCAGCAGGGTCTCGGTCACCTGCCGGGTGGCCGTCCCCGGGCGGGCCAGCTTGATCGTCGAGAGGTCCCACTGCCAGGGCAACTGATGCAAGGCCGCGTAGAGCGCCGCCACGCTGGCCAGCAGCAGTCCCAGCGCCAGCCCGGTGGTGGTGGCCCGCGCCACGCGATCCGGCTCGGGTGTGAGTTCGCTCGCCTGAAGCCAGAGCCCCAGCTCGAAGAAGCCATGGGCGAAGGCGCCGATCACCAGGGCCAGCCCCCACGCCCAGCCCGCAGCGAGGCGCCAGAAGGCCCCCTCCGCCCCCTGCGGCAGCAGCAGGCCGGCGAAGTAGACGGCCGCGGCCAGCAGCAGCGGCGCCTGCACCAGCGCGCTCCAGCGCCAGAAGCGCCGCAGCGGGCCCGCGCGCAGGGCGCCCGCCAGCGCCCAGCCCCAGCCCGCGAGCAGCACGAGCGCGCCGGCGGCCGAGAGGTAGGGTCGCACCGGATGGCCCGGCCACAGCCGCTCCGCGAGGAAGATCAGCAGCCCGCCCAGCAGGGGCAGCAGCGCCCGCACGTTGAAGCGCCCCGGCGTCATTGGCGCCACCGCCAGCTTTCCAGCGCGGCCACGGAGGCCTCGAGGAAGAACAGCGTCACGCCGAGGTAGTAGCCCACGTCACGCAAGTTGAGCACGCCGCGCTGGAAGTTCTGGAAGTGCAGGTTGTGCAGGGCGAGGGTGCCGAACAGGGTCTTCAGGGGCTCTTCGGTGATGCGGCCCACCATCCAGGCGATCGTGAGCAGCGCCACCATCAGCGCGCCCACCATGCCGGCCATCAGCTGGCTGCGGCTCCAGGCCGAGGCCAGCAGGCCGATGGCGATGGAGGCGGCGCCCAGCAGGATCAGCCCCAGGTAGCCGACGGCGATGTGGGCCACCGACACGCGGCCGTGCACGAAGATCAGCGCGGGGATGTAGGCCGAGGCCGCCACCATCGCCGCCACGAACACCAGCGCCGCGAGGAATTTGCCCCAGACGATCTGGCGCTCGGTGACCGGCGCCGTGCGCAGCAAGATCAGCGTGCGCATCTGCCGTTCCTCGGCGATGAGGCGCATCGCCAGCAGCACCGCCGCCACCAGCACCATGCCGCTGGAGAGGTAGATGTAGTCCTCGAGCACCCGCTGGGAAAGCTTGGGCTGCGCCCCCACCGCGAAGGCGTTGAAGAGCAGCCCCGTCGAGAGCAGATAGCCCGCCAGGATCAGCCAGCCCAGCGCAGTGCCGAAATAGCGGCCCAGCTCGCGTCGGGCGATGAGCCAGGCGGCGGTCAGCCCGAGGCGCTGGCCCAGCTCGCGGCGCGCCATCAGCCAGATCGTGCTCATGCCGCGCGTCCTCCCTCGTCGGGCGCGCGGTCGCCCAGCAACTGCAGGAACAGGTGTTCGAGTCCGCTCTGCTCCATGTGCAGTTCGAGCAACCCCAGCCCGCCCTC
>JACQKK010000010.1 GCA_016204605.1 Candidatus Lambdaproteobacteria bacterium | reverse complement strand
TCTCGGAACATGGCGACGCACCTCCGTGTGCGAGTTGTCCAACTTAATCATCGCCATGTTCCACCAAATCATTGAAAACGAAAAGATTTCTCCTCAAGAAAAGTGAGGGGCGCTCAGCGCCGAAACCGCGCGACCGCGCCCGGCGCCGCCCGGTTAGCAATCGAAAGAGCCGAAGCTCCGCTCCAGGGCAAACGCAAGATCGGTCGCCGGCCGGGGTCGTCACTACCCCCCCTGCCGCGGCGGATCGCCCGCGAAACCCCTCCCCCGGCCCCTACCCGCGTGCGGGGAGCGGCGGCAGAAGGCCGGGGCGAGGTGCCCGCGCCACGGTCGCGCAGCTCGCAGGTGAGCGAGGCCGCGACTCGCTCCGGCATGCGACTCGGGCGGCTTCGCACAGCGCTGTGGGGCCGTCGCCGCCGGCGAGCGGCGCGAGGATGCAGACGTTCTTGCGTTTGTCCTGCGTTCCGGTCGCGTGAGCCTTGACAAGGCGGGTACCGTTCTTCACCGTTCAGGAAAGGCCCCGTTGCAGCGGCGGGACCGGCGCGCATGCGCCGATCGCCTCCGCAGGCGTGATCCCCGGGCCCACCCCCTCCCGACGGAGTCGATCATGCTGGAACACGTGCCTCTCTTCATCAACGGCAGGGCAGAGCCGGCGCCCGCGGCAGTGGAGCGGCTGGTGCTCGAAGAGCCGGCCTCGGGCGAGCCCTACGCGGAGGTTCCGCTCTGCGCGGCCGACGAGGTGGACCGCGCGGCCCAGGCGGCCCAGCGGGCCTTCCCCGGCTGGCGCGATACGCCCGTGATCGAGCGGGCGCGCGTGCTGTTCCGCTACCGCCAGATGCTCGAATCGGAAAGCGAGGAGCTGGCGCGGCTGATCTCGCACGACCACGGCAAGACGCTGCCCGATGCGCGCGGCGAGGTGCTGCGCGGCATCGAGGTGGTCGAGTTCGCCTGCGGCATGCCCACGCTGATCCAGGGCGCCACCGTCCAGGACGTGGCGCGGGGCATCGATACCCGCTCCATCCGCCAGCCGCTGGGGGTGTGCGCGGGCATCACGCCGTTCAACTTTCCGGTGATGGTGCCCATGTGGATGTTTCCCGTGGCGATCGCGGCCGGGAACACGTTCGTGCTCAAGCCCTCGGAGCGCGTGCCCCGCGCGGCGGTGCGGCTGGCGGAGCTGGCCAAGGAGGCCGGGCTGCCCGATGGCGTGCTCAACGTGGTGCACGGGGGCAAGGCAGCGGTCGATGCGCTGATCGACCACCCGGGGGTGCGCGCGGTCTCGTTCGTCGGGTCGGAGCCCGTGGCGCGCCATGTCTACCGGCGTGCGGGGGAGCAGGGCAAGCGCGTGCAGGCGCTTTCAGGGGCCAAGAACCACCTGGTCGTCATGCCCGACTGCACCTGGGATAAGACCATCGAGGGCATCATGGGCGCCGGCTACGGCTCGGCCGGCGAGCGCTGCATGGCCGTGAGCGTGGTCGTGGCCGTGGGCGACGCGGGCGACGTACTGATCGGCAAGCTGCGCGATGCCGCCGGCAAGCTCAAGGTGGGCCGGGGCACCGATCCCGGCGCCGAGATGGGCCCGCTCATCACGCGCCAGCACAAGGAGCGTGTGCTGGGCCATATCGCCCGCGGCGTCGATGAGAAGGCGACGCTCGCCCTCGACGGGCGCGCTCACCCGCTCACGGCGCGGCCCGGCAACTTCGTGGGCCCCACGCTCTTCGATGGCGTGCAGCCGCAGATGAGCATCTACCAGGCGGAAATCTTCGGCCCGGTGCTGAGCGTGGTGCGGGCCGCGACGCTCGAGGAGGCCATCGCCCTCGTCAACGGCAACCCTTACGGGAACGGCACGGCCCTGTTCACCAACAGCGGGGCGGCGGCGCGCAAGTTCGAGAACGAGGTGCAGGTGGGGATGGTGGGGCTGAACGTGCCGGTGCCGGTGCCCCTGGCGTTCTTCAGCTTCTCGGGGTGGAAGAATTCCTTCTTCGGCGACCTGCACGTGCACGGCCGCGACGGCGTGCAGTTCTATACGGAAACCAAGACCGTCACCGCGCGCTGGTTCGGCGATGGCGAATCCGCCGGCGCCCGCAACATGACCATCGCCCTGCGCTAACGGCCAACCTTTGTTCCGCGGCGACGGTCGGTCACGAGATGTGCGGTGGGTGACCGACCATGGTGGAACGGAACGCGACAGGTTCGTTGGGCGATTCGCGAACGGCAACAGCAGATTCCTCATTTCATTCGGAATGACAACGGGTTGTCATTTCGAGCGATGCGAGAAAGCTACTGTCCGAGGCCACCCAGAAGCATTGCATCCGTGATGCAAGTCGTGACGTGCCATCACAGCGGACGCCCTGCCGCCCAGGGCCCCGAGGGGAGGACCCATGGAGTTCGCGGCGCTGGTCAAGGAATTCGCCCAGGCCGTCGAAGCGGGCGACGGCCGGCGGCTGGCGGCGCTGTTCACCGCCGACGGCACCTATCACGACTCCTTCTATGGCGCCTGCCAGGGCTCCGACGCCATCCGGCACATGCTGGAGGGGCTGTTCCACCGCGACGGCGAGCGCTTCCGCTGGGAGATGCTCGATGCGGTGGCCGGGCCCGGCGATCCGCCGGCCGTGGGCTACGCCCGCTGGCGTTTCAGCTACACCGCGAAGGTCGCGGGCAGCGCCGGGCGCAGGGTGGCGGCCGAAGGAATGAGCTGCTTCGAGCTCGAAGGGGGCCGCATCCGGCGCTACACTGAAGGCTTCAATGCCGGGATCGCCCTGGCGCAGCTCGGCTTCGCGCCCGATCGGATGGCCAGGCTGTTCCGGCGCTGGGCGGAAGAGCAGAATGCCCAGCCGGCGCTGGCGCACCATCTGCGCCCGTGACGGCCGGGCCTCGCTGCGCTCGGGGTGACACGAGAATGTCATTCCGAGTCTTGATGAGGACTGCGCCCGCGCCCGGAGATGATGCAGATACGGCGGCGTGGTCGTTGGATTGGCCTCCTGTGCGAAAAATTCTGCCTCTCATAATTTCAATGACATATGAGCATCTTCAGAGCAGCGAGGCGACGACTCCGATGTTTCCGCCGGCGCGGGTTGCCACCGGCGGGCGACATCCGGCATCAATGATATCAGTGCAGTACGGTCATTTCCTCCCCAGCCCTTGGCCGACACGATTCTCCCACCCCCCAAGTGCGGAGGAGGGCCAGGGCGAGGCGCCCCCGGGAGAGACAGGGCGGATTCCGGGGTATATCCTGGGGTCGGCGGGCTGCGGGGGCGACCCGACTCCGGAACATCACACTTCCCACTGCTGCGCGTACGAGGGAACGAACGCGATGGCCAAGACGTCGAAGGCCCTGATCGTCCTCGAGTCCCCCTGGTTCGATCTGGAGCAGGACCCCAAGCAGCGCACCTCGATCCGGCCCTTTCTGCAGGGGTTGGCGGACTTCTATGACGCGAGCCTCTACTACTCGATGTTCCACAACCTCGATTCCTTCAACCACTCCGTCAAGCGCTACGAGGACGTCAAGGCGAAGTCGCACATCATCTACGTCGCGTCGCACGGCAAGGGGGGCCGCGTGGCCGCGGTGGGCCGGCAGATCCAGCTGAAGCGGCTGCTGGAGTGCATTCCCGACAACTACGAGGCGCTGGACGGGATCATGCTCGGCGCCTGCGACGTGGGCAACAGCAAGGCCGTCCAGTACGGGCTCAAGCGGAACCGGGCCTGCTGGATCTTCGGCTATCGCCACGCGGTCGATTGGATGGCCTCGACCCTGGTCGACATGGCGATCCTGGACGAGGTGCTCGTCAAGGGTCGCACCCGCAGCCGCAGCCAGACGATCACCGCGTTCGCCAAGGCCCTGCACCGGTTCGACGGCAATTGGGTGATCGCCGACGACGGGGCGGGCCGGCCCATGCCCATCAAGAAGACGATCGCGCTCTGGTTCCACGAGCGGCGGCCCGGCACCCAGCCCCGGCTCATCACGGGCGATCTGCTGGCACGGCTGGCGAGGCAGGGTGGCGATTGGGATTGAGGCGACCCGGTCAGGGGCCGCGCCCCCCCGGCGGGGCCCGTCTTTCCGGCGTCGCTCAGGCCATGAACCGCAGGATCGCCGCCCCCACCTGCTCGGGGTGTTCCCAGAGCATGTCGAAGCGGCCGGCCGCGACGGTCTCGTGGCGGGCATGCTTGATACGGCGGGTGAACTCGTCGAGGAACTTCAGGTAGATGAAGTGCTCGCCGTTGAGCAGCAGCACTGGGCAGCGCAGCCGCTCCAGGTTCGGCGGGACGTCATACCTGGCCAGCGCATCGAGCGCCTGCCAGCGGTCGCGCCCCGCCTCCAGCTGGGCCACGTTGATGCGGTCCATCCAGACCTGGGTGGGGTGGAGCGGGGCGTGCTCGGGATCGTTCTGCAGCACGAATTCCAGCGTGCGCGTGACCGGAAACCCGGTCGCATCGGCCGGGCGCTGGCCGCGCATCTTCTGCAGCACCTGGTTGTGGCCCTCCGTTTCGCGCTTCTGCCAGAAGGGGCAGTTCACCATCACGATGCCCTCGGTGCGGGCGGGGAAGGTGTTGGCGAACTCGACCGCGATGGCGGCGCTGGCCGATTCGCCGAGGACGGTCGCCTTCCCGATGGCCAGGGCGTCCAGCACCTCGGAGGCGTAGCGGGCATAGTCGGCAATGGTCGGCTGCTGCGCCAGGTGATCCGACATGCCATGGCTGGGGTGATCCATCGAGATCGCCCGCACCTGCCGGCCCAGCACCTCGAGCGCCTCGAGATGCAGCGCCGACGAGCGCTGGTTGGCGTGCATGAGCAGGATCGGCTTGCCGGCCCCCGCCGCCCGGTAGTGGATGTACCCGGCGGAGGTCCTGACGAGGCCCCGTTCGATTTCCATGGCTCCATCCCGATGGTGCGGTGCGCGTTCACCCCTGGTACGCGCACCCTTACCCGAAGGCGCTCGCCCTGGCAATGGCGGGCCCGCGGGGAGCCACGGCGAGCGCAAGGACGTCCGCATCCTCGCGCCGCTCGCCGGCGACAACAGCCCCATGGTGCCGTGCGAAGTCGCCCGAGCAGCATGCCGGAGCGAGTCGCGGCCTCGATCACCTGCGAGCCGCGGCGGCCGTTGCCCGGGCACCCCACCCCGGCCTTCGGCCACCCCTTCCCGCGCTGGCGTCAGCCGCGGCGCGCACGCCGCAGGCCCAGCGCGCGCAAGAACTCCGCCGCGAAGCGGCCGTTGCCGACCGCCTGCACCTCGCCTTCCATCGCGACGTGGTAGGCCCGATCGATCTCGATGCGCAGCGCGCCGCCCGGCATCTCGACCGTCACCGGCGAGCGGCAGAGGCCGAGCCGGCACGCGACCGCCGCCGCGGCGCAACTGCTCGACCCCGAGGCCAGCGTGTGGCCCGCGCCGCGCTCCCAGATCTCGATCTTCAGCCGGTGCGGATCGAGCGCCTGCGCGAACTGCACGTTGGTGCGGTTGGGGAAGAGCGGGTGGGTCTCCAGCAGCGGCCCCAGCCGCCGCGCCAGGGCCTCGCTCGGCTCCTCGACGAACACCACGCAGTGCGGGTTGCCGAGGGTGGCGCCGTTGAGAATCAACGTCTCGCCGCCCAGGTTCAGCCGCTTGCCGAGCGCCTCCCTGGGCGGGCCGCTCCAGGGGATGGCCGCACTCTCGAAGCGCACGCGGCCCATCCCGATGCGGATGCGCCCGCCCGTGCGATCGAGCACCCGCGCCTGCACCCGGCCGCCGATCGTGTCGATGGCGAAGGCGGGCGACTCCACCAGCCGTCGCGCCCAGAGGTGGCGCGCGAAGATGCGCAGGCCGTTCCCGCTCTTCTCGCCCTCGCTGCCGTCCGGGTTGTAGATGCGCACCCCCGGCGTGGCGGCGGCGCGCTGCTTGGCCTTGAGCGGCGCCGGCCCCCACAGGATGCCGTCGGAGCCCAGCCCCCGGTTGCGGTCGCAGATCAGGCGGATGGCCTCGGGCGTGGGCGGGCCCTCGAACCGGGCCGGCTCCAGCACCAGGTAGTCGTTCCCGAGACCGTGGTACTTGTAGAAATCGGGCATGGATAGATCCGAAGGTTCCGTCGGGGGCGGTGGGGGAGGTTCACTCCCCTGCAGTCTTGCGCCATTGTTCGCGTTGCTGCACCAGCCTGCGAAACGTCTCGCCGCGCACCTTATAGTTGGGGAACATGTCGAAGCTGGCGCAGGCCGGGCTGAACAGCAGCACGCCGCCCGCCGGCAGCGCCGCGAGCGCGAGCCCCAGCGCCTCCTCCAGCGACCCGGCGCGGAGCCGCACCGGCCCCTGACCGAGGTGCGCCTCGGCGCGGCCGATCTCCCCGGCGATGCGCTCCGCGGTCTGCCCGATCAGCACCACGCGCCGCAGACTCCGGTGGCGGCAGAGCGCCTCGGCCAGCGGGGCGAAGTCGGCGTGCTTCTCCGAGCCGCCCAGGATCAGCGCCAGCGGCTGGTCGAACGAGTTGACCGCGCCGAGCGTTGCATCGGGCCGGGTGCCGTAGGAGTCGTTGTAACAGGTCACCGCGCCGAGGGTGCCCACCCGCTCCAGCCGGTGCGGCAGGCCGGGGAACGCGGCGATCGCGGCGATGGCGCGCCCGGCGTCGAACCCCGGTTGCCCCGGCTCGGCGAGCGCCTCCCCGAGCGCCTCGGCGGCGAGATAGGCGGCGGCGGCGTTCTCCAGGTTGAAGCGCCCGGGCATCGCGAGCCGCTCCAGCCCGTCGAGCGGGGTGGCCCGCCCGTGCCGGAAGCGCACGAGCCTGCTACCCTCCCTGCCGATGCCCTCCCGCACCGGCCCGGCGAGGCTGTAGGTCCAGCCATCGGCCGCGCCCGCTTCCGCGTGCCGGCGCTCGCCCACTACCTCCTGCGTGCCCTCGGCGTCGGCGCAGTAGATGACCGTCTGCGCCTCACCGGGGGTGGCGAGCAGGCCGCGCTTGGCGGCGCGGTACTCGTGAACGTCGGTGTGCCAGTCCTGGTGCTCGCTGGTCGTGCGCAGCACGACCGCCACGCGCGGCCGGGGCTGCGGGGCCAGGTCCATGAGCTGGAAGCTGGAGAGCTCCAGAACCACCGCCGTGCCGGGATCGAGCTCGTCGAGGAAGGCCAGCGGGTTGGTGCCGATGTTCCCGCCCAACCGGCAGGCCATGCCCGAGGCGCGCAGGGCTTCGGCGATCAGGGTCGAGGCTGTGCCCTTGCCGAGGGTGCCCGTCACCCCCGCCACCGGGCCGGGACACGCCGCCAGGAACAGCGACGTGGCCGAAGTGATCCGTGCCCCGGCTGCGCGCGCCGCTGCCAGCCAGGGCTGGTCGGGGCGCACGCCGGGGCTGCGCACGACGGTGCCGCAGCGCGGCAGGTGCGCCATGAAGTCGCGCTCGCCGTACCAGGCCACGCGCTCCAGCGGGGGCAGCTCGGCGACCAGTTCGGGAGGCGGCCCGGCGCCGACCGCCCGGTCGAACAGCAGCGCCTCGCGCAGGCCGTGGGCCGCGAGCCAGCGCAGGGTCTCGCGCCCCTCGACCCCGTAGCCGATCAGGCCGACAGGTCGGGGCAGCCCGGCGACCAGCGCGCTCGTGACCAGCGAGCCCGCCATCGGCTCAGGGACGCTTTTCGGCGGGGATGGCATAGCCCTCCGCATCGGCGAGCCGGCGCACCGCGTCGGCCACGGGCTCCGCGATGAAGCCCGGCTTCCGCGTGATGTATTCGGGATAGAGCGTGAGCCGCTCCCGCAGGTGATAGCCTACCTCGGCGCTGCGCTCGGCCAGCCGTTGGATCTCCGGCCAGGGCGCCTCGGGGTTGATGTGATCCGGGGTCACGGGGGACACGCCGCCCCAGTCGTTGATCCCCGCCAGCAGCAGCAGCGGGTACGCCTCCGGGCTCAGGTTGGGCGGGGCCTGGAGGTTCATCTCCCCGCCCAGCACCAGCCGCGCCACGGCGATGGTGCGCAGCAGGTCGGTGAGCGTGGCGTCGGGCCAGGCGGCCATCGGGATGCCCGGCTTGGCGCGGAAGTTCTGCACGATCACCTCCTGGATGTGGCCGTAGCGCGCATGCAGGTCGCGGATGGCGAACAGCGTGTCCACGCGCTCCCGCGGCGTCTCCCCGATCCCGATCAGCAGCCCCGTCGTGAACGGCACCTTCAGCTCGCCCGCGAAGCGGTGCATGGCCAGCCGCGCGCCGGGGGCCTTGTCGGGCGCGTGCTCGTGCGGCATGCCCGGCCCGCGCAGGCGCGGGCTCACGTTCTCCAGCATGATGCCCATGCTGCCGGTCACGTCGCGCAGGGCCGCCACCTCCGCGCGCCCCAGCGTGCCGGGGTTGGCGTGGGGCAGCAGCCCCGTCTGCTCCAGCACCAGCCGGCACATCGCCACCAGGTACTCCGCCGTGGTGCGGTGGCCGAAGCGCGCCAGCGCCGCGGCCGCCTCGGGGAAGCGCAGCTCGGGCTTGTCGCCCAGGCTGAACAGCGCCTCCTTGCAGCCGCGCGTCCGGCCGCGCCGGGCGATAGCCAGCACCTCCTCGGGCGAGAGCGTCTTCGCGCCCGGATGACCCGGATCGTGCTTGAAGGTGCAGTAGCCGCAGTCGTCGCGACAGTAGGTCGTCAGCGGGATGAACACCTTGCGCGAGTATGTGACGGCGCGCCCCTTGTGCGCCTCGCGCAGGCTCGCCGCCGCGTGCATCAACTCCAGCAGCGCCACCCCCTCCGCCCCGATCAGGGCGTACGCCTCCTCAAGGGTGGGGGGCGCGGTCTCAGTGAAATGTAAGGTGGACATAGATTACCGGCCAAGCCATTTTTGATTTCTTGACAGCCGGATGCGTCATCATTTCCGTGGGTTACGGGACAAGAAACAACTTGAATCAGTCGCTTGATCTTATCGGTAACCCCTGCTAGCCTAACGTCCAACCAGAAACCAAATTGGAGAGTATCGTGATCCGAGAAATTCCCCAAGACACGCTACACAAAAAACTGCGCGATCTGAATCCCCACTGGCAAACGTCCTCAATCGATCCAGAACTCCGCAAGTACAAGCAAAGGCGATATTTCGATCTATTCTACCCTCTTGGCAGCAGTACTACACCCAATCGGGCCGTTGTCCTTATGGGACCTAGGCGCGTTGGCAAGACGGTAATGCTTCATCATTTCATACAAAAGCTGATTGACTCCGGGAAACAGCCTCATGACATTGTTTACTTGCCTTTAGAAACACCGCTATTTCAAGGCCTCCGCCTCGAAGAATTGGTGAAACTCTACAAAGAAGTGACCGACAAGGACAAGACGAATGGATGCATAGTCATTTTCGATGAAATCCAATATTTGAACGGTTGGGAAGTACATCTGAAACATCTTGTGGATACTGAGAAGCATACCAAGTTCATTGCTTCGGGTTCCGCAGCTGCTGCCCTTAGAATGAAGAGTTTGGAGTCTGGTGCCGGCAGATTTACAGACTTCATGTTACCTCCTCTCACATTCTATGAATTTTTAGACCTGCAAAATTTACACGAAAGGTACTTCGTTTCAATTAAGAAACATGGGCGGATTGAAGTCAAAGATATTGCGAGTCTCAATCGAGAGTTCATTCGTTACATTAATTTTGGCGGCTTCCCAGAATCCGTATTCAGTGAAGCTATCCAGAAGAATCCTGAAAGGTTCATCCGTAGCGACATCATCGACAAGGTCTTGCTGCGAGACTTGCCATCTCTTTATGGTATCAATGATGTACAAGAACTTACTCGTCTATTCTATGTCCTCGCGTACCAGACTGGAAATGAGATTACGTTTGAAAATTTAAGTGTAGCTTCAGGGCTGTCTAAGAATACGATCAAGCGATATATCGAATACCTTGAAGCGGCATTTCTCATCAAGACTGTGAAAAGAGTTGATAACAATGGCAAAACATTTAACAAGATCAATTTCTTCAAAGTCTATCTAACAAATCCATCAATGTACGCAGCCCTATTTGGACTAGTCAAGATCGAAGATGAAATTGGGAGCTTAGTCGAAACTGCAATATTTTGTCAGTGGATTCATGCGGGGAACTTCATGAATAATATTCACTATGCTCGTTGGAAGAAGGGAGGATCGGAAGGCGAAGTTGACATTGTTGATCTGGAAAAAGGTAATGAAGTGAGATGGTGTGTTGAAGTGAAATGGAGCGACCGATATTTTGACAACACAAAAGACTTGAAGAGTCTCATTGCTTTCTGCGCACGGGTTGGCCTGGATCATGCGAAAGTTACGACAAAATCGGTACATGGGGAACACGAAGTCGAGGGTCTGAGAATCGAATTTCAAGAGGCCGCAGTTTACTGTTATATTCTTGGAAGGAACTTAATTCGTAGGCAAGCGCAGATTATGGAAAACATTTGAATAAGGAATTATAATTGGCGAATTTGGTCAGTCATTACTACCTGAACAGGTCCATCTCCGGGGGGCGGATCAGGGCGCGGCCGTCGGCCTCGCCGGGGGGGGCCTCGTAGCCCTGGATCACGGCGATGGGGACGCGGTGCACCTTGCCGCAGACGAGGTCCGCGGCTGAGGCCAGCTCGTCGGCCAGGGCGATCTCGGTGCTCTTCAGCTCGCGGCCGTCGGCATCGGTCTTGCCGCGGTAGTCGCGCACGGGCAGCAGCCCGGCCGCGCCGAGGGCGACCTGCACCAGCCCGCTCCGCCAGGGGCGCCCGAAAGTATCGGCCACGATCACCGCCACCGAGCGCCCGGAGAGATCGCGGATGCGCTCCCGCAGCGTGCGGGCCGAGCGGTCCGGGTCCTCCGGCAGCAGGATCGCCACCCCCTCCGCCGTGCCGGCGTTGGAGAGGTCCACGCCCGCGTTGGCGCAGACGTAGCCGTGGCGGGTCTCGGCGATGATCAGCCCGCGCTCCATCCTGACGATGCGCCGGCTCTCCCGGAGCACGATCTCCACCTGGCGCGGGTCCTTGCCCCACTTCTCGGCCCAATAGCGCGCGAAGGGCGAGGGGTCGATGGCGCTCAGCGCCATGCGCGAGCCTTCGCACTTCGAGACTGCCTTCTGCGCCACGACGACCACGTCGCCTTCGGCCAGGGCCAACCCCTGCGCCTGCACGGCGCCCCAGAAGGCGGCCGCCAGGTCATCGCCCGGCATGAACTCGGGCAGGCCGGTCACGGGGTGGATCGTCAACGGGCGTGGGGGCATGGAGATTCAGCGGCCGAAGGGCTTGTCTTGCCCGATGAACTGTGTGGGCGTGGGAATGACTCGGCCGTGGACATGCTCGACCATGAGTTGACAAATTAACATGCCGGGGTACAGCAGGAAATTCCATTTGCCGAGATTGACGAGCTCCAACGTGATGGTTCCCTCGAAATTGGCGTGAATCGTGGGCGCGGTGCAATGAACCAACACCCCGCATCGTGCGATGCTGCTGCGGCCTTCTACCCGACCGCCAAATGTGCGCCTGGATCTGGACTTTGCTACAGGAAATTGCACTCTTTCTTCCGTTTTTGCGAGTACGAAACCGCCAGGAGATAGGGTATAAGACTGATTGGGATGAATACGATACGATTTAGAGTTATCAGCAAGGTAGTCCGAAATTTTGCCTTGTCCTCGAAAGAAATCCACGGAGGATATGGCGTCTTTGGGTTCCACCACTATATCTGCAAGCCGGAGATCCACAGAGCAGGTGTTAAAGGGCGATCGAGACGGATCTTCATCGCCGCGTAACTCGCCGATCGCCAATTCACCTCTCGATATTGCACGTAGAATTTCGGAATTGCTTAGAATCATAGGTCATGGAGTTGGTCTATCGGGTATACGGCGAATTGACGACCATTCTCCAGCGTCTCCCCCGGCAGTGAGATGATCTGCTTCTTCTTGTCGAACACGCGCACTCGAACCAGGCATTCCCCCGTCTCGGCGTCGAGCAGCTTGACGTCCCTGCGGTCCGCGAACAGCGAGAACTCCTTATCGCCGAGTTGGATGGTCACCGCGTACTCGCTCGGGAACATGCCGGGGGAGCATTTCCCCGGGATGGCGTACTCGCGCTCGCGGCGCACGGTCTTGGCGGCAGTCCTTGCCATGGTGGCACTCCCCTGTCCTGTGGTTGCCTCGCCCCCGGCCATTGCTATAATGACGCTGCACCGAGCCGTGCCGGGTGCGCCCGCCGGGGGAGAGCGGAGCGGGCGCCACCCGTAGTGGCGACTGGCGCCACCATACGGCGTCCGCCGGGTGAGCACAAGCACGGGCCGCCTGCGCGGGCGGCCCAGCGCACACATCGGCCCAGTGCACACACCGGCGGCGCACACACCGCAGCGGCCAACAGACCCGGGGAACCGGGCAAGGGGAGTCATGGCGAACGAGAAGGTGATCCATCTTTCGGAGCAGGATTTCGATTCCGGCGTGGCCGAGGGGCTGACGCTGGTGGATTTCTGGGCGGAATGGTGCGCGCCGTGCCTCGCGCTCGGGCCGCACATCGACAAGATCGCCGAAGACTATGCCGGCAAGGTGCGCGTGGCCAAGGTGGATATCGACGCCAACCCCAACATCCCCGGCAAGCTCGGCATCCGCGGCATCCCGACCGTGATGCTGTTCAAGGATGGCCAGCAGGTGAACGTCACCATCGGCAACGACCCGCGCAAGGTGCGGGCGATGGTGGACCAGGCCCTGTAGGCCGGCTCGCGCCCCCGCCGGGGCGTCGCCCGCGCGGGGAGCGCCCTACGCTCGCGAGGAGGGCCGCCGTGGAGCCCCGCCTTTCGCTCGACCCGGCAGCGCAGCATGGTGCACCCGCCGTGCGGGGCGGTGCCGCGCCCGAGGCGGGTCGGCAGAACTACGCCCTGCGGCTCGCATACGACGGCAGTGCCTTCAGGGGCTGGCAGGTCCAGTCGAGCGGCGAGACGGTGCAGGGGCGCCTGGAGCAGGCGCTGGCGGTGATCCTGCGCCGGCCGGTGCGCGTGCAGGGCTCGGGGCGCACCGACGCGGGCGTGCACGCGCTCGGGCAGGTGGCCAACTTCTTCGGCCCGCCCGGCCTCGATCCCGGCAGGGTGCGCACCAGCCTCAACGCCCTGGCCGGGCCGGCCATCGCGGTGCAGCGCATCGTGCCCGTATCGGCCGGTTTCCATGCGCGCCACAGCGCGACAGGCAAGACCTACCGCTACCACCTGTACAACCGACCCTACCCGCCCGTGTTCGCGCGCCGCTGCGGCTGGTGGCTGCGGATGCCGCTCGATGTGGCGGCGCTGCGCGAGGCGGCCCCGGCGCTGCTGGGCGAGCACGACTTCTCGGCCTTCCGCGCGAGCGAGTGCGCCGCACGCTCGCCGGTGCGGGAGCTGCGGCGGATCGACATCGCCGAAGGCGGCTGGGACGATGCCACGCTGCGCATCGAGCTCGAGGCCTCGGGCTTCCTCCAGCACATGGCCCGCATCATCGTCGGCACGCTGGTCGCCGTGGGGCTGGGTCGGCTGGCCCCCCAGGCCCTCGGGCCGATCCTGGCGAGCCGCCGCCGCGACCGCGCCGATGCCACGGCCCCCGGCTGCGGCCTGCACCTGGTGCACGTCGCCTACGACCTGGCCGCGTTCCCCGAACTCCGCGCGCTGGAGGAGCCGTGAGCGGCCAGGATGGCGAGCCCGCCCCGGCACCCGCGCGGGGCCCGCTCGCGACCCCCGGGCAGGAGCCCGACCGGCGCGTGATCGCCCGCACCCTCGAGGCGCTCTCGATCGTGCACGGCTGCGCGGTGAACCTGCGCCGCCGCGGCGTGGCGCCCGAACCGGAGCTGCTCTGCGAGATGGAAGGGCAGCCGGTGTGGGTGGCGCTGGCGCCGCTCGCGCTGCCGCCGCGCACCGCGCACCGCGTGCTGGGCAGGCGCGCCTGGGGCGGCGGGCGGCGCGACCCCCTATCCCAGGTGGGCGGCGTGGGCGTGCACGAGGTGACCCAGGCGCTCAACCGGCTGCTCGCCGAGCGGACGGCGGCCGCCTATGCGGAGCGCCCGATCTGGCTGGGCATCCGCAACCTGACCTTCGTCTGGACCCAGGACGACTTCGACCGCCACGCCGCCGAGATCCGCATCCCCCGCCCCCATCCGTTCGGCGAAATCTGGCTGCTGTGCGGCCCCGACAGCCGCTACGGCATGCTGCGCCTGGCCTGAGGCGAGGGCGCGGGCGCGGGCGCCACACCGAGCGCTGGATCCATACTTGATGGCTTCTACGGGTGTCTCAACTGAAATGCCGGGCCGCGCCGTTCAATGGAGGGCGTCGACGCACCCCGCTTGATCCGAATCCGGACATGTCCCATCGGACCCACAACTTCGCGCAAATCGGGCGCAACACGACGGACTAGCTTTTCAACAGTTGGCGCGCGGCGGGCTGGGCGAGTAGGTCGCGGGAGCGCAGTGCAAAATGCCTGCCCCGCTTGTGATGCAATGCGTTCTAGGTCTGTTTCGCGGGGCAACCAACTTCGCCGAAATGGCGTCAGGACAGCCAGAGGCTGTGGTTCCAGCATGTCGCTCCACACACGCGGCTCATCTGCTCCGTCAGAGCCATGATGGGCGACTTTCAAGAGTCTGGCTCTCCCTTGTGGCCGGCGAGTTGAATTGACGACGGCCTGCCAACCGGTGACTCCGGTATCACCCTTTTCCAAGTCAGAGCCCAATAACGCCCGGATTTCGCCCGCCTCAATCCAGATGGCAATCGCAGTTTCATTGGGTGTGTTCTTTACTGCTCGGCGTGCAGTTGCTCCCACGCCGGGCAGCAGACTCGCAATCTCCTGAAGAAAGCGAGAGAAGGTTGCGTCAGACGGGCTCAGAGCCTCAACGCTTCCGGCAACGGTTTGATACAGTCGAGTGTGTGCTTTCGCCCAGACTGGGGTAATATCCAATCGGTTACTACTCCTTCGATCAAGTAGAAGCTCGAAGATCTGCGTCATCTCATCGACGCCGGCACCCCGCATGTACGGCACGGCCGTAACGCCTAGCACCGTCTGAAATTCCTTACAGTTGAGCGCAGCGGAACAGACGATGTCGGCCCGGGTTGCGGCTTTGGCTACGGCCGATGCTCCACCAATGTGGTCGTCGTGCCAGTGAGTCACGATGACCAGTCGCACGGCTTCAGCCGGATTCAGACCTAGTTTGTCGAAGTAGTCTAGGGCTACGGGTTTCCGCGTTTCACGATCGATACAGGAATCAACAACAAGCCACTCGCCTTGTCCTAGGTGCACAACTACACATTCGCCAACCCCTGGACCAAATAGCGACAACTCAAACTCGTCAGCCGCTGGCCGATTCCGAATGTTGATCATCGAAAAATACCGAGAATTTCTCCGCTGTGTTTCTTGCGCGTTCAATATCGCGCTTCGACCATGCGGGCAGCCTTCGGAATCTGACAACGCTCATTAGCACCTTCTGCCCGCTTAGCTCGTTCCTGTAGCCGACACTCCAATAGAATACGGCCCCGGGCTGTACAAGCGAAAGGTCGGCATCAGGTACCGAATCGATTTCGAAGGTTGCCGACTCTTCAGTTCGTTCTGCCGAAAGCATTGACCTTAGCACCGCGACGAACTTCTTCTGGGAAATCGTCTGAACAGTCCCTTCCCATTGTTCCAAGAGCTGCGTTCGATGGGTAATAGTCCCTTGTTGCGGGACGACAAATGGAACCTCGTGCACCTGCTTTTCAGCCGGCCTACTCATTCTCTCGGATTGCGCTTCTTCTGGTCTCAGAGTGGCAGTCGACTGGTCGGGGATTGTGCGAGATTGGGGAACAAGGGTAGGTGGAAGGGACCGACTTGTACCGCCCCCCGGTAAGGATCGATCTCTGTTTGCAGTGAGATCCGCCTCATCGAATGTTGCAGTGAGATCCGCCTCATCGAATGGAGGAGGCTGCCAAACTTTGAACTCCTTTGGTGTAAGCATTTCCTAGTCATCCTGTGCAATATTCGAGAATCGTCTCGGCTGCTTTTCGCGCGTTGATCTGCGATTGCTCCCACATTTTATCCAATACTTGAAGTATTTGGGGTCGTTCAAGGTTGAAATGCAGGTTTGTTCCTACATAGATGCCAGGTTGTGTCCGCGCAGACGGTTCGACTCTTACCGTCAATCGCCCCTCCTTGGTTGGTCTGTTTGATCTTACGATGACAGATCTCGTGCCTGGCTCTTCCATGATTGATTTCCAAACATCCTTAGGTACAAGTCGATGACCAACGGCATGCCACACGTCGGTCGATTCAACTTTGAAATGGACATCTCGATTAATCCCGAGTGCTGACAATGGGGTATGCTCAAGCACTGTAAATATGCCAAGCGCAAGGTCCTTGATCGTAGGACTCTCTTCAACTGCGACGGTCTCAATTTGGAATTTTTCCGGCTGCGTTAGCAGTTTAAGTGAACCAATCGAGAACAGCGAGATTTCAGAGCGAATGATATCAATCTTTGCGCTGTCTGACTCTTCAGGGCGGATGAGTCCCTGGTGGGCTAGCCAAGCCGGTTGAATAATGCCCGGATTGAATTTCCCCAGTAGAACGAGAGCCTGACCTTCGAGTTCAATATGGTAGCCCGCCACGTGTAGTCCTGCGCTGGTAGTCTTCTGCCTTGAATTTCCGCTCGCTTCGGAGTCCGGTGCTCTATAGCGCATCACGTCCGGAAACACCAGACCCGTGCGGGCATGACTCAGTCACCGCTGCCATGGCCAGATGACCCAACTCGTCGAGGGCCCGCTGCAGCCCGAACTATTTTCCCCGCCCACATCAACCTGGGCGCCAACGAATCTTCGTCTTGACGACTTTCGGTTCCGTCCCATTTCCGAGGTCACCGCCCGGCCTTTCTAGGCGGGGACTCGGAGGTGAGAGAATTCGACCGTTGTCGCGGTCGCGACCAACCGCCGAATCGAAGGGGCTACACGCCTCGATGACCTGGGCCTTATTCGCCTCGGTCAGATAGGAGCTCGTCGTGGCTCTGCTGTTGTGCAGGTGGGCGACATAGTCGTCAAAGTCTACTCCCGAATACCGGAACGCCGAGTTGCCCCCCCGATTCCCACAGCCGGTGGGGGGCCGGCGGGGCGGTCGAGCATCCTGCACCGTGCAGGAGCAGCACGGCGCTCAGGTGTGACGCCGCGACGAACCTGATCCTTGCGCAAATTGGCCAGACCTCTTCAGATCATCATTGCACGGTTCACAGTCGTGGTCACAAGGGGCCTGACAAAAGCAAATTATAGCACGAGGGCGGGCGAGCATGCACACGCGGATACGGCATGCTCCGCCTGGCCTGAGGCAGCCGCGCCGGCGCGCGTTCGCGCGCCCAGCCGCTGAGGCCTGCCGCCCCGTTTACCTCCGCGCGCGGGGCCGCTATGGTGGTCCCGGCGAAGGAGCGCAGCGCCGCGGCGGAGCGGCGCAACCAACCGGCCGGCCCGTGGGGGATTTCCGCGGCTGGCCAGCCCCCGCTGGAGCAGCACGGATGGCCGACCGCCTGATCCGGGGCACGTTCCCCGCGCATCACATCCGCTTCGCCGCATGCGAGGCGGCTGCCCTGTGCAGCGAGAGCATCGCGCGCCATCATGCCGATCAGGTGGCGGGCTGGCTGCTCAGCGAGGCGCTCACATGTGCCGCGCTGCTGTCCGTGGAGCTCAAGCACGAGCAGCGGCTGACCCTGCGCTGGCTGTACCCGGGCCCGGTGGGCACGATCCTGGCGGACCTCAACGAGCGGGGCGAGGTGCGCGGGTTCGCCCAGCGCCTGAGGCTGTTCCCGGAGGTGACCACGCTCTCGCAGGCCATCGGCGGCAGCGGCCAGGTTTCCGGGGTGACGAGCTGGCCGAACCGGGTCGGCCGCAAGGGCATCACGCAGGCGGTGTTCCGGGATGTCTCCCGGGATCTGGCGCACTTCCTCTCGCTGTCCTTCGGGATCGAGTCGGCGCTGGTGGTGGGGCTGAACATGCCGCCGCTCGAACCCCTGCGGCTGCGCTCGGCGGTGGGCCTCCTGCTGCAGCCGCTGCCCGGCTGCGACCTGACCCTGTTCGACCGCCACCGCCGCACGCTGGAGCAGCGCGATTTCCAGGGCTGGCTCGAAGCGGCCCCGCGCCCGCTCGAGGCCATGCTGGAGCGATTGGGGATCGCGGAGCGCCCCCAACTGCTGGGCGAAACCGAGCCCTCCTACCGCTGCCAGTGCTCGCGCGAGAAGGTCGAGTCGGTGCTGCGCATGATCGAGCCGGAGGAGTTGCGCGACATGCGCGATCGCGACGGCAAGGCCGAGGTCAACTGCCAGTTCTGCGCGACGACCTACGTTTTCTCCAGAAGCGATCTGAGCGCCCTTCTGCGGGAAAGCCAAGTGGGCAACGCCTGAGAGGGATCAAGCCCCGCGATGAGACGGATCGGTTGGGCGCTCGTGGCGGCGATCGCGCTGCTGGGGAAGGGCGGCTTGCCGCTTTGGCCCGGGTCTTCCGGCCTGGCCCACGCCGTCGAGATCCGCATCGACACCCCCACCTTCGAGTACGACGAGCGCACGAAGACCTACCGGTACCAAGACGCGCGCGTGCAACTGGGCGAGCTGACCATCGACGCGAGCGAGATCGAGATCGAGACGGAGACCAGCCGCATCCGCGCCACCGGGGCCGTCCGGTTCAGCCAGGGCCGCCTCTACGGCGTCGCCCGGCGCCTCGAGCTCGACGGGCAGACGGGCATGGGCACCTTCTTCGAGGGGCAGCTCTACGATACGCAGAGCGGCTACACCATTGCCGGCGAGCAGATCGTGCAGGTGGACGAGAAGCACTTCCGGGCCAGCCGGTGCACGATCACCAACTGCCGCCCGCCGGACACCGGCTGGCGGGTCTCCGCCAGCCTCGTGGACTACTACCCCGGCGAATTCGCGGTGGCCAGGAACTTCACGCTTCAGGTGGGCGGGGTCCCGGTGTTCTGGTTTCCGATCGTGGCCTGGCCCACGGTGGACGAGCGGCGCAGCGGGGTGTTGCCGCCCCGGCTGGCGTTCCACAGCTCCTCCCTCACCCGGCTCAAGCTGAACAACCGCTTGTCGTTCCCCGTATTCTGGGCGCTCGGGGTGGACCATGACCTGACGCTCTACCCGGAATACATCGAGCGGCGGGGCGGCGCCCTGGGCACGGAATACGCCTACGCGTTCCGCGAGGATCAGAGCGGCCTGGTGCGGCTGTGGGGCATCTCGGAAGCCGTGGCCCGTGCGCTGGAGATCGAGAACACCCTGCCCTCGATCGATCTGGCACAGCAGACCCGCCACCCGGCGCGCTTCACCTTCGACTGGAACCACACTCAGGCGCTCGGTGCCGCCACCCGCTTGACCTGGAGCGCAGCGCGCTCCAGCGATGGTCAGGTGCGGCGCGAGTACGACCGGCTGGAGAACTACCGGCCGGCGCTGGTGGCCGAGGGCACGCTCTCGCACCAATCGAGCTGGGGCGATGGCGCCATCTCGCTGACCCGCGCCGCAGAATACAGCGAAGAGTCCCTGTTCGCGAACCGCACAGCCTTCACCGATGAGAAGCAGCGGCCGCTGCAGGCGCCGCGCCTGGTGTTCTCCACCGGGGGCCGGCTGTTCTCGAAGCTGGAGCTGGGGATGCAGCTTTCCGCCACGGCCACCCGCTTCGCCACCGAGCAGGGGGTCTCAGGCACGGCCTACACCGCCAGCCCGACCCTTACCCTGCCCATCCCGCTGGTCGGCTCGATGGAGCTCCGTACCAATCTCGTGCGGCGATTCGTGCAGTACCAGGGGCTGACGCGCCGCTTCATCCCAGAACCAGGGGCTAACGCGCCCGACGAACTGGCGCTCGATCCTCAAGCATACGCCCAGAGCGGGATGGAGGTCGAATGGCGCTGGCCCTGGTCTCGCGATTTCCGCGGCGAGGGATCGACCCTGCGCCACCGCTTCACGCCGCGGTTGCTCTATGCCGAGGTCGAGGACGTGGCGCAGCCGCTCGCCGGGTCGCTGGTGTTCTGCAACCTGAATACGTCCGCCACCTGCCCACCCGAGGCCTCGCAGAGTTTGCACAGAGACCCGGCAAGCGGCGAGATCCGCCCCCTGGATCCGGTGAGTGGTGTGATCCGCCCCCTTTTCGCACAGCGCCTGGCGACCTTCCGGTTTGACAACACCTGGGAGCGCCGCGTGGGCGATGGCGCGCCGCGGAGCGTGGCTACGCTCAACCTGATCCAGCGCTACAACCTGCTGCTGGCCGACAAGACCTTCGAGCACAAGGGGCCGAAGCTCCCCTGCCCGCTCGAGAGCGCGCTGACCCCGGACTGCACAGCGGAGAACCCGCCCGGCAAGCCGCTGCTCCCCGCCATCGTCGAGGGCACGCTGAGGGGTCGCGGCTACGGCCTGGGGTTGACCCTGCGCTACGATCATGAGCTGGCGCGGGTCGTCGAGACCCGGATCGGGCTCGAGGGGCAGATCATCCCCCACAGCAACCTGGCCGTCTCGTACTACCAGAACGACTTCACCTACCGCACGCCCGACGACAAGCTGAACCCCGCCGCCAGCTCCTTCGGCTTCTCCAGCGAGCTGCTGGTCAGCGACACGGTCTCGATGGGGCTGAGCGGCACCGTCAACATGGCCAAGCAGCCGGCGCCGCTCGATCGGCGCATCGAGACGGGGCTGGCGTTCCTGGACTACCATCCCGGCTGCTATGGGCTGCGCCTGAGCTACCAGGAGCAGGTGAGCCTGACGACCCAGCGCGGGCAGCCCCTGTATATCCTGGACCGCACCCTGTTGCTCACCGTGAACCTCGGGAACGCCGTGAGCGGAAGCCGCTCCCTTCTGCCTTGGCAGGGGCTATGAGCGCCACCGGCGCGGCGCCATGCGGCCGGAGGGCTGCGACCGCGGCAGCCGCGATCCTGGCGGCGCTGCTGGCGCTCGGCGCCTCGCGGGCGCATGCACAAGTGTCCGGGCCGCCCGGCCCGATGGCGCCAGCGACCGCGTTCCCCGCGGCTCCCTATGACCTGCCCGTGCGCGTGCCCGAGCCGATGCGCCCGGAGCACATCGAGCCCGACCACGGATTCCAGATCGCGCTCGGTTCCCCGTTCCTGACGCTGCGCTCGGAGGAGACCGGCGCGGAGCTGGGGAGCGGCCCGCTCTTCGCCAGGGGCGCGGAGCTGAACGCGATGGCCGTCTGGAGCGCCGCCCGCTTGGGCTATGCCCGCAGCGTCTACCGGGGCAAGCTCACCAGCGCGGCGCAATACAAGGGCGATGCCTTCAACTTCGTGGGCATCGAATCCGACCAGCTCTGGCTGTTCCACGGCCTGCGGGCCGGCCGGGCGTGGTTCTTCGGCTACGGGCTCGGCGTCCAGCAGCGCCTCGTGCAACTGCGGCAGTGCAGCGGGCGCGACGCCACGACGACCTGCAGCGATGTCGCTGCCGTCAAGGAAACCCTCGGCATCGGGGCGCTCATGATCGAGTGGTCCTTCGCCACGCCCTTCTCGCTCCAGCTGCGGGAGACGTGGGACGAGAGCGGGCACCTGCTGAGCCTTTCCGGCCATACGGTGCTGCTGGCGTACATCGTCCCGTTCTGACCCCTGCGGAGGTTCAGGAGAATCGCTCGGGTGAACGGGGATGCAGCCTCGGCGACGGGCCCCGGGCGCTGCCGGACCGGTCCAGGGGCATGGCATCCCGGAATCACGAACACGGACCGCCGTGTGTCGATCCGGCCACGATCCGTCCCCTCTCCCGGCGCGACGGCGCGGCGGTGCGCACCGGGAGCCTGTGCCGTTTTGCGCCACTGGCGGTGTGGTTCTTGCATCGGCTGCCCGGATGCCGGAGCCGGCGACCCGCAGCGTGGTCGGGCGCCTTGCCGAAGGCTGCCCGCGCGGTGCCGCCATTTGACAGATCGGCAACGCGACCAGTAGAGTCTGAGGGCAGGCGCAACGGCGCCTGGATACAGTGCGCGAGCCCTCGTCGCCAGCGGGCTGGCAGGATGAGCCGGACGCTCCGCCCCGTGCTTGAGGGTGTCCGGCAGAGGCGGCGGGCGAGGTGCTTTTTGGGGAGACTCGGTATGTCCAGATTGGTGTGGGTGCTCGCGGCGCTCTGGATCGGGCCGCTGGCCGCGATGGCGCAGGCACCGGCGGTTCCGGGCGGAAACATCGACCCGCGCTGCCTTCAGCCCAGCGAAACCTCCTGCGTGGATTGGGCGAACGGCTTCGCGATCGCCGTGGGTTCCGGAGCGCCGGCCGCGTTCGCGAACACGGCCGCCCAGAAGAACCTGACGGCGCGGCGTGCGGCCCGGATCGATGCGTCCCGCAATCTGCTCGAGCTGATCAAGGGGCTCAACATCTCCTCGCAGACCAGCATGAAACAGGCGATGATCGAGAACGACCAGGTGGCGTCGTCTATCGAGGGTCGCCTGTACGGCGTGCGTGAATTGGGCCAGCCCAAGTTTTTCTCCGACGGTTCCATCCAGGTCAAGGTCGAGGCCCGGCTGTACGAGATCGTGCCGGCCGAATTGTACGCGGGTAAGGAGGGCGGTGCCCCCAGGCTGCTGGAAGCGCCCGGAGGGCCGATCGGCGGCAGCCGGATCGCCCCGGGCACGACCTACAGCGGACTTGTCATCGACGCGCGCGGCACGGGCATCGTGCCCGCCATGTCGCCCAAGGTCTACGATCCCGACGGGCGCGAGGTTTACGGTTCGGCCTATGTCAGCCGGGATTTCGCCATCAAGCAGGGGATGGTGGGCTATGTGAAATCCGTCGAGGCGGCCCAGACCAACGACCGCGTGAAGGGCAACCCCGCCCTGATCAAGGCCGTCAAGTCGCAGGGCGCGAACAACGCCGATCTGGTGGTCTCCAAGGAGGATGCCGATGGGCTGCGCGCCGCCTCACAGGGCCAGACCTTCCTGCGCGAAGCCCGCGTGATGATCGTGCTCGATTGAGCGTCTCGCGCCGGACCGCCTGCACCCTCGCGGGCGGCCCTTCCGGACGCACCCCCGATAGGAGAAGGCTCATGAAGCGCTTACACGCAAGCCTGCCAGGGCTGGGATTGCTGCTCGCGGCCGCGCTGGCGATCGGGTTCGGCGGCTGCGCCGAAAAACCGCGCCAGGCCGCAGGCCGGCTCGATACGCCGGAGCACCACGCGCTGCGCGGCAACGACTTCCTGGCCGAGGGTCGGCTGGACGAGGCCGACCGCTCCTTCGACCTCGCCCTCAGCCTCAACCGCGAGTTTGCCCCGGCCCAGGCCGGCAAGGCCGTGGTGCTGGCGTCGCGCTCGGCCCAGCCCCGGGTTTCCGGCGACAAGCGGAAGGAGTTGGTGTCGCAGGCGCGCGACCTGATCAAGCGCGCTCTGAGCGACGCCAAGAACGACGACGAGAAGCGCGAGGCCCACGTGGCCGCGATCCGCGTGTTCCAGCTCGGCAAGATTCCCGATGGCTGGCTGGGCGAGGCGGAGGATCACTTCGCGGATGCGACCAAGCTCGACAAGCAGCGCCAGGATGCCCGGCCCGCCTTCTTCATGGCCCGCGCCTACCGCGACGCGTTCGAGATGCAGAAGGCGCAGGAGCTCTACCAGAGGGTGCTGGGGATGAACCGGGGATTGACGGGCGAGGCCAACGACGAGCTGGCGACGGTGCAGAAGATTCTGCGCGCCGCCCCCGGCACGCGCCATGGCCGCGCAGTGGCGTTCGAGGAGAAGATCACCAAGGCCGACATCGCCGCGCTGTTCGTCGAGGAGCTGAAGCTGGCGAGCATCTACGGCAGAGGGAACCCGCCGCAGGCCGATACGGGCTTCCGCCCGCCCGAGGGCCAGCAGGGGTTCCAGGCCGATACGCTGCAACGGGCGCCCGAAGCCACCGACATCGGCGATCACCCGCTGAAGGCCGATATCGAGGAGGCGATGAAGCTGAAGATCGCCGGGCTCGAACCAGGGCCGGACCATCGCTTCAGCCCCGACCAGCCCATCACGCGGGCCGAGTTCGCGCTGATGGTCGAGGATATCCTGGTCAAGGTCACCGGCGAACGCGGGCTGCGCACCAAGTTCATCGGCAGCCCCTCGCCCTTCGCCGACGTGCGCAACGACCTGCCCTACTTCAACGCCGTGCAGGTGGTCGTCTCGCGCAACCTGATGGAGCCCAAGAACAAGGTGCGGGGGATCTTCGGACCCGCCGACGCCGTCGGCGGCGCCGATGCGCTGCTGGTGATCCGCATGCTCAAGAACGAGCTGCAGAGCTTCATCCGCTCCTGACCCTTGGCCTTCGCCGCACCTCGCGCTCCCTGCCTGATGGGGGAGGGAGCGCCCCGCGCCCGGATCGTAGCGCGTTTCGATCCGCCACCCCCGCGTTCCAGCGCTCCTGGCGGCAACCGTGCATCCCGCAGGTGGCTGGGGCGGGTGGCCTGCCGGCCCGCGGCGCTGTGGCATGGAGTCCCGGTGGAAAGACAGGAAAACCTCATGCGGCAGGGAGCGGCGCTGGCCGGCGGCGGGCGCCGCCAGGGCGCATGGCGAGGCCGCGCTGAACCGCTGCTCGTTGGGCTGCGGGTCGCTGCGCTGGCGCTGGCCGGGTGGCTGCTCGGCGGTGGGGCGCTCTGGGCGCAGGACACGGCGGAGCAACGCAGCGACAGCGCCCAGGTGCCGATCTTCGAGGACAACCTCGACGACGCCCGCACCCGCGCGGTGCAGGTCGCCCGCAACTCGATCGTGCGCAAGGCGGTCGAGGAGCTGGTGGCCCCCGACTGGCTGGCGCTCTACGACGACGAGATTCGGCGCCGCATCCTCGGGCGGCTGGACCGCTACATCGCCGCCTTCCGCCTGCAGCGCTCGGAGCCTTCGCTCGACCGCACCCGATACGCGGTGACGGTGCAGGCCCAGGTGAACCGCCCCCAACTGACGGAAGACCTGCGCGAGCTTTCGCTGCCCATCCGCGGGGAGCCGCCCCGTCCCATCGCCGTGATCTACTCCGCCCACGATCCTGTGCTGGCGCTTGCCTCGCAGCGCACCCGCATCCTGGCTGACCTGACCGCGCGGCTGGCGCTGCTCAACCTCGCGCCGAGCGTGGTGCAGGCGGTGGCCGCCCCCGTGGCGCAACTGCTTGCGGCGCCGCACGCCAACCCGGCCCCGCGCCAGCAGGCGCTGCGGCGCTATCGGTCGCCCGCCGTGCTGTTCCTGGCCTTCGCGCTACGCGCCCCGCCCGGCGCCCCCGCCGAGTGGGTGCCCGCGGCCGAAGCGACGCTCTACCAGACGGAGACGGGCGAAGCCCTCACGCAGATCGTCCAGCGTGCGCGTCCCGCGGGCGGCGCAAGTCCTGCCAGCGTCGCGCCGGCCCCCGGTCCGGAGCTGGCGGCGCTGCTGGTCGAGGGGTTGCTCAACCAGTTCCAGCCGCGCACGCTGCCCCTGCAGCAGCTCGTGGCGGGGGGCGCGCGCCCCCTCAAGATCCGGGTGAGCGGCTTCCGCAACCTGGCGGAGGAGGAGGCGTTCGAGCGGGCGTTCTTCCGCCGCGACACCCCGTTCGAGAAGTTCGCCCTGCGCGAGATCGGCCCGGAGAGCGTCACCTACAGCGGCACGTACAGCGAGGAGCGGCGCGGCCTGGAGGATGCGCTGCAGCGCCGGATGATCGAGGGCTTCGAGGTGCTCAACGCCTTCTGGGTCAACAACGTGCTCGAGCTCGACGTGCGCCGGCGCGACCCGCCCAGGCAGCAGGAGCTGAAGCCGTTTCCGGCGGAGCAGCGGCAGGGCTCCGTGGCGGAGATGATCGACGCGTTGCTCGCCGCGCAGCAGGAGCCGCAGCAGCTGGATCCGGTCTACGCAGAGGTCGAAGACAACGGCTGGCACGAACGTGCGAACCCGATCCCGATCGGCGCCGCCGTGTACGGCCTGCTGGATTCGCGCAGCGACGTGGATACCTTCGTCGCGGAGTACCTGCCCTCGGGCGAGACGCTGCAGGTGCAGTGGGTGCTGCTCGGGCGCACCAACCTCAGCCCCGCTCTGCGGGTGTATGATGAGCAGGGCGCGTTGCTGCAGACCCATTTCCCCCGCAGCCGCATCACGTTCTCGATCACGGTGCCCAAGGGGCAGCACGGCTTCTTCCTGGAGATGGGCGATCGCTACGGCGCCATGGAGTGGGAATCCGGCGGCTACCTGAACACCCACTATCTGTTCCGGGTGGACCGACCGAACGCCGCGACCCCCTAGCATGGCCGGGGTGGGTGCGCGCGGGGCCGCCCGCCCGGCATGCGCCGGCCGCCTGGGGGGCGCCCCTCACCCCGGAACCGGCGCCCGGCGCTTTCACGGTGCTTGACCGCCATGTTCGATCGCAGGCTGCTGGCGAACTTCGACTGGTTCCTGGTCGGCGTGACGATGCTGATCTGCCTGATCGGCGTGGCCGCGATCTATTCCGCCTCGAAGGGCTATCCCGGCAACACCCACTACTGGCTGCGCCAGCTCTATTGGATCGGGCTCGGGCTCGCAGCGGGATTCGTGGTGCTGCTGATCGACTTCCGCGCGCTGGGGCCCCTGGCCTACGTGCTGCACGGCCTGGTGATCCTGGCGCTGAGCGCCCTGCTGGCGCGCGCCGGCAGCGGCGAGGTCAGCCGCTGGTTCGATCTCGGGCCGATCTCCATCCAGCCCTCCGAGTTCGCGAAGTTCACCACGGTGCTGGCGATCGCCTACTACTTCCGCGATAGCCAGCGCGTGGGCAACCTCGGCATCAAGGGGGTGCTGGTGCCGGCGGCGCTGGTGCTGGTGCCGTTCTACCTCATCGTCAAGCAGCCGGATCTCGGCACGGCGCTGCTGCTGGTGATCGTGTTCCTGCCGCTGATCGTGCTGGCGGGCATCCGCCTGCGCCTGCTGCTGTACCTGCTGGCGGCCGGCGCGCTGGCGGTGGTGCTGCTCGTGGCCTCGTTCCAGTTCGGCTTCTACCAGGTCGACGACGGCGTGATCGAAGCGCTCGAGCGCCGCGACGATGCCGCGCCGGTGGTCGATGCCTCCCGCGCGCTGGAGGGGCGAAAGTTCTACCGGGAAACAAGCCTGTACGCGGCGTTCCCGAAGGGCAGCTTCGAGGGGTCGCTCGACTCCCGCTGGCGCACCATCGAGGAGCGCGCCTTCCGCCCGTTCATCTCCGCGCTGCTGCGCCCCTATCAGCAGCGGCGGCTGATCACGTTCGTCTACCCGGAGCACGACCCCCTGGGCGCCGGCTACCACGTGATCCAGTCGCGCGTGGCCGTCGGCAGCGGCAGGTTCTGGGGCAAGGGCTTCGGCGAGAGCACGCAGGGGGCGCTGAACTTCCTCCCCGCCCGCCACACCGACTTCATCTTCGCCATCTTCGCCGAGGAGTGGGGCTTCGCGGGCACGGTGGTGCTGCTGGGGCTCTACGCCGTGCTGTTCGTCCGCGCCACGGGCATCATCCTGCAGACGCGCGACCGCTTCAGTGCCTTCCTCACGCTGGGCGTGCTCTCGATCTTGGTGGCCCAGGTGCTGGTCAACATCGGCATGTCGCTCGGGCTGCTGCCGGTGGTGGGCGTGCCGCTGCCCTTCTTCAGCTACGGCGGCTCCTCGATGATCACCATGCTGATCGGTGTCGCCCTCATGCTCAACATCCGCATGCGGAGGTTCCTCTGGACGTAGGGCGGGTGTGTCCGGCATCGCGCCCCGCCCCCGGCGCAGCTCCCGCCGCTCCGTAGACGGCGAGGGGGGCCAGCGGAAGAGATCTTCGCCTTCCCCTACATCAGATTGTACGGCTCCACGTCCACTGCCAGGCGCTCCTGAGTGCCGAGCTTGAGGGCGGGGTCGTCCAGCACCGCGCGCAGGGTGCGGTGGTTCGGGCCGATGGTTTCCGCGCTCAGCCCCAGCATCCAGCGGTAGCGGCCGGCGAGCCTGCGCATGGGCGCCTCGGCCGGACCGAGCAAGGTCGGCGCAGGCGCTGCCGGCCCTGTCTTGGCAGTCCGAGGCGCGCCGGAAAGCGGAATCAGCCCCCCAGGCCGTCGCCCGCAAGGGCGGCCTCAGCGAGGAGACCGTGCAGACGATCCGGCGGGGAATTCTGGGGGTGGCCGGGTAATCAACTCAGCCTGATTAGGCGACCGAATACGTCACGCAACTTGTTGTGATGGGCCATGAGTCGCGCCCACAAGACGTCTCGTTTCGTGACGGCCGAATCGCGATCCGAAACCGTTCCGGAGAGTGATTTCAAACTTCGCTCGTACTCGCGGAGGTCTCCGGACAACTCCGTGAAGAAATGGATGACTTCCTGTTCGATAACAGGCTTGTGGAATTCCTCCAAGTTGCGCGCACGAATCCACAGGGCATGAACGGCACTCGCGTCGCCTGCTGAGTTCAATTCAAGGAGGAGTCTGAGGACCTCAGCATATAGCGGCCAATACACTTCACGTTTGGCAGATGTTGCCGCTCGCACGTCTGCACGATGAGCTGTCCACACGGCCCAACAGCTCACCAGCAACGCAAGCAAAGCAATGATGCCTTGCCAGAAGCTAAAGAAGAACTGTCCCACGTCCATGTGAAGACCTTCGCCATATGAGCACCCCCCTGCCCTTCTCCCCGACCAGCAAGCCTGGGTCGCCGACCCGGCGCCTGTCAAGGTGTACGAATAGTCGCGGCGGATCGGCATCTGCTGGGCCGAGCCGGGCGACGATGCACTGTGCGCGGCCGGCGCGGCCGGGGGTAGCGATCCCGCGTCGAGCGGAATCGGAGACGGCCGCCCAATCCCCGGCGCGGCGGGGGCTCAGGCCGTGGTGCGTGCCGGGGCCGGGAGCTTGGGTCCTTCCGGCACGACGAGGGATTCGCCCCGGAAGAAGTGCACCAGGTTGTCGTGGGCGCGCCGGGCATCCTGGTAGCCGAGATCGAGCAGCGTGTTCAGGTAGCCCGGCTCGAACATGAGGTAGCTCAAGAAATCGTTGTTGCCTTCCGGCGTGCTTTCGACGGCCCGCGCGAAGAAGCGATGGATCGGATTGAGCGACTCGCGGTGCCTGAGCACACGCTTGTAGTGGCTGAGCGCCAGCGCGCCGAGATCCTCGCTCGGCGAGATCACGAATGGCACGACCTTCTTGAGCTCCGAGACCTCGCGCAGCCCGCTGAAGCGCTGGCGACGGTTGGCGTTCACCTTGTCGAGCGCGTCCGCACCGAAGATCAGCTCGAAATCGTCGATCAGGTGGTTGATGCGCCGCATCTGCTCGAGGTCGTAGGCGAGCTTGTCCTCGAAGAGGGAGTTCAGCAGGCGGCCCAGCACGTCGCCCAGCGCCGGCTCGGCATCATACTCCGCCGCGCCGCTGCCGGGGAACGGGCGCACCTGGCGCGGCTGCTGGGCGACCACGACCAGGATGCGGTCCGCGCCCAGGTGGATCGCCGGGCTCATGGGCGTGTTCTGGCGCAGGCTGCCGTCGCCGTAGAACTGCCGGTTGATGCGGATGATGGGGAAGATCAGCGGGATCGCGGCCGAGGCGAGGATGTGGCGGGGCGAAAGGTTCCCGAACACCGGATAGGGCGGCCCCTGCCGGTACGGCATTTCCGCGTGCTTCTCCACGAACAAGGTGAGGTGGCCGCTCAGCATGTGCGTGGTGGAGACGGTGATGGCATCCACGATGTGCCGCTGCACGTTGGCGTGCATCTGCGACCAGGGGACGTTGCGCCGCAGGTACAGCAGGAACGGCGTGGTATTGAGCACGCAGCGGAATGGGAACGTCGAGATCTTGCCGGACTTTTCCAGCGCCTCATGCAGGCCGAAGAAGTTGGTGGCCACGAAGAAGCCGGTCTTGACCAGGAACCCGGCCAGCGCCTGCGTATCGGCGAAATAGATATCGTCCGAGCCCAGCGTGCGCCACAGCTCGCGCAGGCGCGCGCCCTGATAGAGGGGATCGGCGGCCGTGGCGGCGAGAAACGCGGAGTTGATCGCGCCAACGCTGGTGCCGGAGAAGATGTTGAACAGCGGCGCGCCGGCCAGATCCTTCGGCAACTGGGTGCGGATGTAGTACATCACGCCCGCTTCATAGGCGCCGCGGGCGCCGCCGCCCGAGAGCACCAGGGCGTACTTGAGCTTGCGATTCTCGGACATGACGTCAACGTCGTTCTGCGGTGGCTCCGGCCCGTCGGGGTATCCTGCACACTCGCATGCAAATGCGGCACCTTCTGCCCCCGCGGAGTCCCGGCGGGCAGCGCGAAACTCCGGCGCCAGGGGTCAGATCGGCACCCAGAGTCAGGTCGGCGCCCAGAGTCAGATTGGCGCACCGCACGGCTCGAGCCGTACCTCGATGCCGATCGCGCCGATGCCGGCCGCAGCGCTGCGGGCCTCGGGCTCGGCTCGGACGCACACCACGCAGCTCCCGCGGGAGTCGATGGTGCGGGCCATCCGATAGGCCTGCTCCACGGAAACGCCGAGCACACGGCAGCATACCTCGATCACCTCGGCGTAGGTGTTGACGGCGTTGTCCATCACCCGCACCGCCAGGAGCGGCCCCCGCTGCGCCCCGTCATCCTCCCCGGCCGGCGGGCGCGGGCGCGGGGAGGGGTCGTCGAGCGTGGTCTGGCGCAGCCGCCAGCCCGCCCATGGCGGCGGCGCGTCCGGGCTAATCCAGCCGCTGCAGTTGGTACAGGCGATCCTGGGCATTGGCATCGGATTCCACGTAAAGCGTGGCCCCGGCGCTCGGGGGCGCCTGGTCTCGCACCTCCTGGATGAAGAGGTGGGTGCGCGCCCCGCTCTGCTCCACCCGGACCACCGGCTGGCGGAACAGGCGATAGTACAGCCGTTGTAGCAGCGGATCGGCCAGCAGCGCCAGCGTTTCGGGGACGTGGTTCCAGCGCGGGATGCGCACCGGCTCCTCCCATGCGGCGGCGAACGCGCGCTGGCGGCGCACCTCGAACGTGTCTCGCCCTTCGCCGACGACGAGCCACTCCGTCAGGAACGGATCGGCCGGCTCGACCGACACGCTGCCGCCGGGCGGCCTGAGGGTCTGGGCGCGCCACGCGACCCAGCCCCACTGCACGATCGCCGCGGAACCGTAAAGCGCCACGCCCGCCAGCGCCACCCGCTTCAGCCAGGGCCGGGTGCGACCGGGCAGGTGATCCGCCGCCAGCAGCGCCAAGAGCAATCCCAGCAGCAGCGGATGGCCCGCGGGCGAGAGCGGGACGCCGATGGGGTCCGGCGAGAAGGGGGCCAGCAGCGGGAGTCCCGTCGGGGTCAGCACCGCCAGCGCCAGGTGCAGGCCATAGCCGAGCCCCACCAGCAGGGCCGCGCGCGACGCCTGGGCCCCGCCCCAGGCGATGGCGGCGACCAGCGCGGCGCCGGCGAGGGCCGTCAGCCCGTAGGCGGGTACGTAGAACAACGGATCGCGCGCCAGCGCCTCGATGCGCTCACCCGTCGCGAGATAGCCCAGCGCGAAATCGGTCAGCGGCAGCACCGTGCCGGCGGTCACCCAGGCCGCGCCCGCCCGCCCGAGCCGGTCGCGCCACTGAGGACGCTGCAGCGCCAGCGCCAGCAGCGCGAGGGCGGTTGACGCCGTCAACAGGGCCGTGCTTTCCGTCATGGCGTGTGCCTCCTGGGGCGATCCAGGCGCCCGTGCGGCGGCAGGGGCGCGGGGGTGCTCAAAAGAGGCCCAGCAGGAAACCTGCGACCCCGGCGGCGCACACGCCTTGATACGCGAGGCATTGTGCCTGTCCCACCTTTTTCAGCGTCGGCGAGTAGACGTAGCTCCAGGTCGGGGTCCAGTTGTAGTAGCCGACCAGCTTGTTCTGCGCGTCGTACAGTCGGTGGTCGCGGGACCAGCCGATCAGCGTGCGCTGATCGTTGGCCTGCACGAGGAACAGCCGCACGTACCCTTCCGCGATTACCACGCCGACGGCACCCCGCTCCTGGCCGGTGGCATCGTGCAGGCGCACGAAATTGCGATAGATGCGGGCGGTGCCCCTCGGCTGGCCAAGGGCGTCGGTGATCTCGGCCCGGAGGGCCGGATACTCGAACGGCCGCGCCGGAGAGGCCCAGAGCAGGGCCGCCAGAACCGCTACCGCCGCAAGCCTCGGCTGCACGCGCTCCCCCTCTGCCGTGGGCGCCGTCGCGCCATCCTCCAGACCCCGCCGACCCCGGCGGCCGGAGGATGCACGCGCCACCAGCGGCGCCAATGCCCTCAGCAAAAGGTAACATACGGTCAGGAAGCTGGCCATGGTCGGGAGCGGCAAGCCCGCCGCTCGCGCCCCGCGCCGGGATGGCGGCGGGCCCGGCGAACTGCCTTTGATCGGGTGCGGAACCGGCCCTGCGGGGCAAGCGCAGGATCGGTCGGGGGTATGGCTCGACTCGAACTGCTCTCCGGTGCGGATCGCCCGCGCAACCCCTCCTCCGGTCGCACCCCGCGCGCGGGGCGCGGTGCCCGAAGTGCCGCGCGGGGTTGCCGGGCGTGAGCCGCGATGCTCGCGGGCCACGGCAGCGGCGTGGGGATGGAGACGTTCTTGCGAGCGCCCTGAACCGGGTCCCCTTCGCCGATGGCGGTCACGCCGGTAGATGTTATAATCCGTCCGACTGGACCCTTGTATCTTTTCAGAGCAAAAGGCGCCCGATACATGGTACACGCCCCCGAGCGCACGGACGGCAGGAGCAGACATTCCCGGTAGCAAGGCGCGGTTGCCGGGCACGTCGGCCGGCGCTCCCCACGCCGGCGCAAGGCTGTGCGAGGCGAGCTTTCATTTCTGGGCGATACGGATGGATATCAACAAGCTGATCGAGAGCGTCAAGGACGATCTGGGCCAGGTGGAGCGCGAGATCTTCGGGCAGTTGCACACCGAGATCCCGTTGCTGAACGAGCTTGGCCAGTACATCGTCAGCTCCGGCGGCAAGCGGCTGCGGCCCGTGGTGCTGATCGTGGGGGCCAAGATGTTCGGGCCGCTGGGCGAGGGCATCTACAAGGCCGCCAGCGCGGTCGAGTATCTGCATACGGCCACGCTGCTGCACGACGACGTGGTGGACGACGGCGATCTGCGGCGCGCGCGCAAGGCGCCCCGCGCCATCTGGGGCAATGCGGCCAGCGTACTGGTCGGCGATTACCTGCTGGCGGTCTCGTTCCGCACGCTGACGCTGCGGGGAAACCTGACCGTGCTGGACGTGATCTCGCACGCCACGTCCCTGATGGCCAAGGGGGAGATTCTGCAACTGATCCGCACCTTCGATACGGCCACCGAGCAGCAGTACCTCGATATCATCGTCCACAAGACCGCCTGCCTGTTCGCAGCCGCCGCCCAGATCGGCGCGGCCATCAACGGCGCCACCCCCGCACAGCAGCAGGCGCTGTACGAGTACGGGAACCGGCTCGGCATCGCGTTCCAGATCGTGGATGACGCCCTCGACTACGTCGCGGAGCGCGACAAGATCGGCAAGCCGCTCGGCGCCGACTTCAAGGAGCGCAAGGTGACGCTCCCCCTGAGCCGCCTGCTGCACGTGGCCCGCAATGGCGAGCGCGAGGAGCTGCTGGCGCTCCTGCGCAAGGACGCGATCGAGGATCGCGACGTGCTGCGCGTGATCGACCTGATGCGCGGCCACGACGTGCTGCCTTACACGCTGGCCGAGGCCCGGCGCTATGCCGAGCAGGCCAAGCTCGGGCTGGCCGCGCTGCCCGACTGCCGCGAGCGCGAGATGCTGGCCGGCCTGGCGGACTACGCGGTGGCGCGCGAATTGTAAGCGCCACAGCCATCGACCCGGAGCGCCATGGACCATCCGCTGCTGCTGCTGGCGCGCAATGCCTTGCGCCACCAGCTGGCCGGTGCGCACCCGCCCGCCCGAACCGGCAGCGGGGCGCCGCGGGCCTGCTTCGTGTCGCTGAAGGTCGGCCACGCGCTGCGCGGCTGCATCGGCACGCTGCGCCCGACCCGCGCCACGGTGGAGGAGGAAGTGATCGAGAACGCCGTGGCGGCCGCCACCCGCGATCCGCGCTTCGATCCCGTCGGCGCCGAGGAGCTGGAGCGGCTGCGCATCTCGATCGATCTGCTTTCGTCGCCGGAGCCGATCGAGGAGCTGGCGCTGCACGACCCGCGCCGCTTCGGCTTGATCGTCAGCGCGGGCGTCCGCTGCGGCGTGCTGCTCCCCGATCTCCCCGGCGTCGAGACGGCCCTGCGCCAGCTCGAAATCTGCCGGGAAAAAGGGGGCATCGGCGCGGACGAGCGCGTACAGTTGGAACGTTTCACGGTATTGCGCTTGCAAGAGCGACAGAGAGCACCGCTCGATGGTCGCTCCGGCGCATCCGGCCGCTGGCCTTTGAAGGGATGGCGCTGATTCCGCGGGGGCGGCACGATCGGTCACCAGCGCTGCCCGCCGGCCCGCGCAGGGCCGGAACACCGATCTGTTCGCGCGCCGGGCGCTTGGCGGGCGTGCACACCTGAGGCATTGCCCATGCTGCGCAAGATCAAGGTCGATCAGCTCCGACCCGGCATGTTCATCGAGCGGTTGGACCGCCACTGGCTTTCGGTGCCGGTCTTCCGCCCCCTCATCACCGGCGAGCGGCAGGTGCAGCAGCTCAAGAGCTACAAGGTGCGCGAGGTTTACATCAACACCGACAAGGGGCTGGACCTGCCGGCCTCGGAGCGGCCGAAGGCGCCGCCCGAGCCGCAGGCCGCAGCGCCCTCGCCGCATCCGCCGGCGGTGGACCCGGTCGCGTACTTCGACGAGGTGCCGACTGCGGAGCGCATCCACGATCGCGCGCTGCAGCACATCGGCACGCTGATGTCGGCGGTGCGCGAGGGCAAGGCGTTGCCCTTGGAGCCCGTGCAGGAGTCGATCGACGAGATCATCGCCTCCATCGTGCGCAACCGCGACGCCCTGCACAGCCTGCTGCATCTGAAGACCCACAGCGAGTCGGCGTTCCGCCACTCCATGTCGGTGGCGATCCTGAGCCTGCTGCTCGGCTATCACATCGGGCTGAGCCGGTTGGACCTGGAGATCCTGGGCACGGGCGCGGCGCTGCACGATATCGGCAAGATGCGCCTGATGAAAGCGCTGCTCGAAAAGACCGGCGAGCTCACGCCGGAAGAGTATCAGACGTACAAGACCCACGCGCTGGAAGGCGCCAAGATCCTCGATGGCTACAAGGAGATCAAGCGCCAGAGCCTGATGATCCTGCTCCACCACCATGAGCGTGGCGATGGCAGCGGCTTTCCCCAGGGGCTGGTCGCCGAGGAGATCGCGCCGCTCGCCAAGCCCGTGATGATCGCCGACACCTTCGACAAGCTCACCAACGGCGACACGGAAAAGGGGCACCTGAGCCCCTACGAGGCCATGGACTGGATCCGCAAGTGGGGCAGCCAGGAGTTCGGGCCCGACCTGGTGCAGGCGTTCGAGGAAGCGTTCGGGCTCTATCCGGTGGGCAGCTTCGTGCGGCTGAGCGACAACCGGCTCGGCCTCGTGTTGTCGATCCACCACAGTCCGCGGCTGCTGCCCCAGGTGTGGATTGTGTTCGATGCGTTACACCAGTTGGTTCCTCCGGGCGAGATCGTGGACCTGGCGCAGCAGGAAGGCGAGAATCCCCTCTCGATCACCGCCGCGCTTCGCCCGGAAAGCTTCGGGTTCGATCTGCCGGGATACATCCGCGAAACAGCGCCGTTCCTGGGTGAGCGCGGTCGCGCCGTCTCTGCCCGCTGATCCTCTGCGCCGACCCGCCCCCCGCGCCGGAAGCACCTCCGCACTCCCGCCGGCATGAAGGCCTACGCCGGTGCGGCGATCGCGGACGGGTGCGCGCCGCCTGGGTGCGTCTTGACTCCGCCGCGCCCTCCGCATTAGTAAGGTTCCCGGTGGGGGTGGCTGCTCGGTGGCGGGCGGAGCGGAGGGCCGCGGGCCGACCCACCCATCAGGGAGCGCACGGTGGAGGGACTCGAACGCTGGAAGGGCCGGGTGGCGCTGGTGACGGGCGCCTCGAGCGGCATCGGTCGCGCCACGGCCCTGGCCCTGGGCGGCGCGGGGCTGCGGGTGGCGCTCGCCGCCCGCACGGGGTCGCGCCTGGCCGAGGTGCGCCGCGAGATCGAGGCCGGCAGAGGCGCGGCGCTCGACGTGCCGACGGACCTGCGCGACGAGGCGGCGATCGTGGCGCTGTTCCGGGCGGTGCGCGCCCGGTGGGGCGGCGTGGACGTGCTGATCAACTCCGCGGGGATCGGCGTGGCCGGGTCGCTGCTGGAGGGGCGGACGGACGACTGGCGCGAGATGCTCGAGATCAATGTCCTGTCGCTCTCCGTCTGCATCCGCGAAGCCGTCCAGGACATGACCGGCAAGACCGACGCCCAGATCGTCAACCTCTCGTCGCTGGCGGGCCATCGCTATCTGCCCGGCCAGACGAACGTGTACTACTCGGCCGCCAAGCACGGCGTGCGCGTCATCACCGAGGGGCTGCGGGCCGAGCTCGCCCAGCGGCGGAGCCCGATCAAGGTGGGCATGATCTCCCCCGGGCTGGTGCGCACCGAGTTCCATCCGCGTGCGGCGCGTCACGAGCCCTGGCGCACCGCGACCGATGCGGATTTCGAGTTCCTGCGGGCGGAGGACGTGGCGGCGCAGGTGCTGCACCTGCTGGCCGCCCCGCGTCACGTGCAGATTCACGACATCGTGCTGCGCCCGATCGGGCAGCCCTTCTGAGGCCAGGCCCTCCTGCCCGCGAGGGCGGGCGGCGCCCGGTCATCATCAAGAGGAGAACGTCATGGTGGGAATGGATCGCTGGAAGGGGAAGGTGGCGCTGGTCACGGGCGCGTCGAGCGGGATCGGGCGCGCCACGGCCGTCATGCTGGCCAAGGAAGGCATGAAGGTCGCCGTTTGCGCACGGCGCGCGGAACGGCTTCAGCAGCTCAAGAAGGAGCTCGAGGCCGGTGGCGCGAAGGTGCTCGTCATCCCCACCGACCTGCAGAAGGAGGCCGATATCCACGATATGTGGAAGTCCGTGCGGAAGGAATGGGGCGGCGTGGATGTGCTCATCAACAACGCCGGCCTGGGCTGGGGCGGCGCGCTGGTCAGGCGCACCGACGCCGAGTTCCGGCAGATGCTCGAGGTCAACGTGCTCGCCCTCACCATCTGCATCCGCGAAGCGATCCTCGACATGGCCAACCGCGACGAGGGCTACATCATCAACATCTCGTCCATGGGCGCCCACTCCATGCGGCCGGGCAACAAGAACGTGTTCTACGGCGGCACCAAGCATGCCGTGAAGGCCATCACCGAGGGCGTGCGCAGCGAGCTGGTCGAACGCCAGAGCAAGACCAAGATCGGCATGATCTCACCGGGCATCGTGGCCACGGAAATCGCGGAGGTCGGCTCCCGCGGCAGGACCAGCGCCGCGGCCCGCGCCGGCACGCCGCTCGAGTCCGACGACATCGCCGATATCATCAGGTTCATGCTCTCCGCCCATCCGCGCGTGCAGATCCACGACGTGCTGGTGCGCCCGAGCAGCGGGTGAGCCCGCACAGCGCCGGCGACTCCCGCGCCGTGCGCCGGCCGCGGGTAGTGGGTCGGTTCGGTGGAATCGAGGGGGCAGGCGCCGCAGCCTCACCCCCGCCGCTGGCGCGGCAGCCCCCTCTCCTGGGGGAGAGGGGGCGCGTCCGAATCCGCTTCGGTGGCCGATCAGGAGCTCCGTCCCTCTCCCCCAGGAGAGGGAGGGCCGGGGTGGGTGAGGCCGTCCGCGCCGCCGCTGGCGCGGCGCGGCATGTTGGTCTAGAGTGGCGCGGTGGATGTGCAGCGGCCGCGCCGGCGCCCGTCGGACGCTCCGGGCGCGCGTCGCTCAGTCACCTGCCGGCGGATTGGCCCGCCTGCGCACCCGGTCTTCCGCTCCCCGATCGCCCGATGGCTGCTGAACGGTTGGTGGTCAAGGTGGGCACCAACGTGCTCACCCAGCCCAATCAAGCGCTGGACTACAACGTCATCCACCAGATCGTCGCCCAGATCGGCGACCTGCGCCGGCGCAAGCACACCGTGGTGCTGGTGACCTCCGGCGCGGCCGGCGCCGCGCAGGGCATGGCCGACCTCAGCCGCGAGCGCAAGTGGCTGGTGCGGCGGCAGATGATGACCTCCCTCGGCCAGCCGCGGCTGATGGCGCTCTACGCCGATTTCTTCCGCGAGTACGATCTGAGCGTAGGCCAGGCGTTGCTCACGCGGGCCGACCTGGGCGACCGCGAGCGTTATCTCAATATCCGCAACGTGATCGAGGGGCTGCTCCAGCACGGCGTGCTCCCGATCATCAACGAGAACGACGTGGTGGCCACCGAGGCCCTCACCTTCGGCGACAACGACTACCTGGCCGCGGCGGTGGCCCCGATGATCGGGGCGAACCGGCTGTTCCTGCTCACCACGGCGGAGGGCTTCTTCCTCGGCGGCGACCCCCACGCCAGCACCGAAGCCAGGCTGCTGCCCGAGGTGGAGCGCATCACCCAGGAGATGTGGGACTCCTGCGAGACGTCGCTCTCCGCGGGCGGGCGCGGCGGGATGCTCTCCAAGCTCAAGGCCGCGGAGATGGCGACCTCCTTCGGCATCGAGACCCACATCGCCCCGGGCAAGCTGCCCGACGTGGTGCCCCGCATCCTCGACGGCGAAGCGATCGGCACGCGCTTCCGGGTCACCACCAAGCGGCTCAAGAGCTACCGCCAGTGGCTGCGCTTCGGGGCGCTCACCAGCGGCCGCATCACGGTGGACGAGGGCGCCGAGCGCGCCCTGCGCAACGACAAGAGCCTGCTTCCCGCCGGCATCACCGCCGTCGTGGGCAGCTTCAGCAGCGGGGATATCGTGGAGATCTTCAACAAGGCCGAGGAGAAACTCGGGGTGGGGCTGATCCACTTCTCCGCGGAGGAGCTGCTGGCGCTGCTGCGCCACAAGCGCCGCGGCTCCCGCTCCCAGCCCGCCATCCGCAAGGAGCGCATGCTGCTGGTGTAGCGGCCGCCGCGCCACCTCACCCTCCCCAGCCCTCCCTCTCCAAGAATTGGAGAGCGAGGGGGCCGCTGGTCGGCCACCCGCGCGGATTGGCGCGCATTTCCCCTCTCCGTTTCTTGGAGAGGGGGCCAGGGGGTGAGGTCGCGGCCGCGCTCACCCCCCGGTGAACTGGCCGATCAGGATGATGCGGTCGCCCGCGCGCACGGGCGAATCGAGGGTGTACTCCTGGCCGAGGAAGGCATCGTTGACCGCCACCTCGACGTGCTCGCCGATCTCGTCGCCGAGCCAGAGCACGTCGGCGAGCTTGGGGAAGCGAGCGGTCAGGCCGCGCAGCACCTCGCGCACCGTGGCCCCCGCCCGCACGGTCTCGACGAACTCGAGCGCCGCCGAGCCCGTGCCGCCCGCGAACTGGGCGATGTAGGACGCCGCCTCGACCGTCACCTGGATCGTCTCCGATCCGGCGGCGGAGCGGGCGGCCGCGTGTGGGTTCATGTCGCGCCCCACAGGTCCTGGGACACCTGCTCCAGCCCCAGCTCCTGCAGCAGCTCGGGCTTGGGCCGGCCGGTCTTCCGGTCGTACCTGGCGATGTCGTAGTACAGGGTGAGCATATCCTCCCAGTGGCGCTGGCTGTCCTTGCCGGCCGCCGGGCCGTCCACGGGAATCGAGCCGTAGCGCTTCGAGGGCCGCTCCAGCTCCGGGCCGATCCCGCAGCGCACGTTGAAGGCCCGCATCAGCGCCGAGACGCGCTTGCCGACCCGCACCGCCTCTGGCACGTCCATGTCCCAGCCCGTCACGGCGTTGACGGCCAAGCAGATGTTGGCGAGCTTGGTGCGCGTGGTGAACAGGCACGAGCCCAGGCAGTCCTCGAAATGGCGGCGGCCCAGCAGCCCGGCCACGTTCTTGGGCACCTCGACCGGGTCCTGGGGATTGATGCGCGCGGGGCGCCCCTGTTCGCCCGGCTCGACGGCGGGGCCGGTCTCGATGGTGCCGCCGCTGCCGACGCAGGTATCCAGCAGCTCCTCCCAACGCGCGCGGTGATCGTGGCCGCGCGGGGTGTTGCCCTTGAGCGTGTAGATCGCGCAATCCGCCGCGGGTCCGCCGATCTTCTCGGAGGCGCGCTTCACGCCCTCGGCGAGCAGGTTACCGACCCCCTCCCGCCGGATGATCTTCTGCAGCAGGGCGTTGGACGCCTCCATATCGCCCCAGCGCGGCTCGATCCCATCGAGCTGCTCCTTGGTCAGGTAGCCCTTCTCGTAGCACTCCATCACCCAGCCGATCAGCCAGCCGAACTCGTTCAGGTCCACGCAGGCGCGGTCCAGCCGCGTGTTGAGGTAGGCCGTGTCGGCGGGCTTGGTGATCCCCTGGGCCCAGCCCGAGGACCAGCCCTCGTATTCGGGCTCGTCCACCACCTCGCCGGCGTACTTGCTCGACTTGTTCAGCACCACCTGGTGGCAATGGTGCATGCCGCAGGCGTTGCACTGGTGGCCGCGGTGGTCGAACCCGTCGCGCAGGCTCTGTCCCTCCCACGTCTTCATGTCCACCGAGGGATCGACCAGGTTGGTGGTGTAGTTCTTGATGGGCAGCATGCCCAGCCTGGGGTTGTTGGCGACCCCCGAGAGCGTGCCCAGCTTGTACAGCCCCTGCGTGGTGGGGTTGGTCTGCAGGTCGTGCGAGATCACGTCGGCGGCCTGGTATACGCCCTTGGCGTCGTGGGGCGCGAGCGGCCTGGTGCCGCGCACGATGGCGACCGCCTTCAGCCGCTTGCTGCCCATCACGGCGCCGCAGCCGTTCTTGCTCGCCACGTGGCCGTAGTCGCCCGCGATGGCCGCGAAGCGCACCAGGTTCTCGCCGGCCGGTCCGATCGAGTAGACGCTCAGCCGGTGGCCGTGCAGCCCGAGCTCCTCGTGGAGCGCGTCCTGGGTCTCCCAGGTGTCCTTGCCCAGCAGGAGGCGGGCGTCGCGCAGCTCCACCTCGTCGTCGTTGATGTAGAGGTACACCCAGTCGGGGGCCTGCCCCTGCAGCACGATGGCGTCGTAGCCGGAGTACTTGAGGTTGGTGCCGAAGAAGCCGTTGGCCTGGGTCGAGGTGGCGCCGTTGGTCATGGCGCCGCGCGTGACCACGGTCAGCCCGCCGGTGCCCCACACCGGCATGCCGGCCAGGGGCCCGGTCGCCATGATCAGCCGATTCTCCGGGTGGTCCCAGTTCACGTGCGCCGGCACCTCGTCGTAGAGGATCTGCGCGCCGAGGCCGGAGCCGCCCACCGTCTGGCGTGCCTCCTTGGGCGTGAGCGTGGTCGTCCAGGTCTTGCTCGTGCCCAGGTCCACGCGGAGGATCTTGCCCGCCATCCCGCCCGGAACCGCACCCGCCTGCTTGTGCTTCGCCATAGCAACGTCCCCGTGGTCGGTCACTGCTCGTGGGATTTCCAGTCCTTACCCATAGCCCGTCGGGAACCGCCTGCCAAGTCCCGACCCGGCAGTGGGTCCGTGGGAACATAGGCGCATCCGCCGGCGGACTCACCCACCCCGGCCCTCCCGCTCCTGGTGGAGCGGGAGGAGCCCCGAACCAGCCAGCCGCGCCGGCTGCCATCACCCCTCCCCACTTGGTGGGGAGGGGCAGGGGTGGGGACCCTGCGGCCCCACCAGCGGCGGGGGTGAGGCTGCGGCGCCTGCCCGCTCGCGTCCACCGAACTGACCCGCTACCCGCGACTCGGCCTTCGGCCCGAAGGGAAGGGTCGCAGCCACGGGCGTGGGCGTCAAGCCGGCTTGGGCCGGGCCCCGATCGGCGGCCGGGGCGGGCGCAGTGTGTGGGCGCGGGGCGGGGCGTCGCGCCGGGCCGATCGCGGGGCACACCCTCTTGGTCTGCGGCGCCTGGGGCCGCGGCCTTGCTCCCCGTGGCGGCTCGCCGCTAAACTTGGAGACAATCAGTCCCGGCGGCGGGCTGCCGCGCCCTGGGACAGCTCGTCCAAGTCGCCGAGGATGCCAAGTCGCCGAGGATACGAGGTGCACCGCAATCCCCCCAGCGCCTCTTCACGGGTGGCGAACCCCGCGCCCGGCCCCCAGGCGTCGCCCGGGCCGGGCATGCTGGGCGCGGGGCCGCTGCTGGCGGTGGTAGGGGCGACGGCCAGCGGCAAGTCGGCGCTGGCGCTGACGCTGGCCGAAGGGCTCGGGGGGGAGATCGTCTCGCTGGACTCGATGCAGGTATACCGCCACCTGGATATCGGCACGGCCAAGCCCAGCGCCGCGGAGCGGGCGCGGGTGCCCCACCATCTGCTGGACATCGTGGAGCCCGACCAGCCGTTCTCCGCCGGCGCCTATCGCCGGGCCGCGGTCGAGGCGCTGGCGGCGATCCGGGGCCGGGGCCGGGTGCCCATCCTGTGCGGGGGCACGGGGCTCTACTTGCAGGCGCTGCTGGGCGGGCTGGCGGAAATCCCGCCGGTGCCGGGCGACGTGTGCGCCCGCGTGCAGGCGCTGCTGGAGCGCTTGGGGCCGGCGGAATGCCACCGCGAGCTGGCGCGGCGCGATCCCGTCGCCGCCGCGCGCATCCACCCGCACGATCCCGCCCGCATCGGCCGGGCGCTCGAAGTACACCTGGCCACGAACCGCCCCCTGAGCGCGTTCCAGCGGCAGCAGCTGTTCGCGCCGCCGCCGCCCGAGCTGCTGCTGCTGGAGGTGCGCTGGCCACGCGCCGAGCTTTACGGGCGTATCGACCGGCGTGTGGAAGCCATGCTCGCCGCCGGCTGGGTGGCGGAGGTAAACCGTGTGCTCGCCCTGGGGTTCTCGCCGCGCCTCAAGCCCCTGCGGGCGATCGGGTACCGCGAGATCGTCGAGTACGTCGAGGGGCGGCGCGGGGCCGATACGCTGGCAGGGACCATCGCCGGGCGCACGCGCCACTACGCCAAGCGCCAGGGCACCTGGTTTCGCCGCCAGCCCGGCATCCGCTGGGTGGAACCCGGCGACGCGCGCGCGCTCTTCGCCCTCGCGGAAAAACACTTGAAAATCGGGTAGCGACCCCGCTACCGTGCCGGGTGGGTGGCGCCGGGAGCTTCCCGGCCGGCCGCCTCGATGGATTCAACCAACAGCCAGGGTGCGGTGAACGTTCACAAGTTCGGTACCGAGACATTCGCCATCTTCCAGACGGTCGCCAAGGGCGGCATCTGGATGGTGCACTTCATCTGGGGGAAGAAGGACTTTCGCGCCTACCTCGAACGGGTGACCAGCTCCGCGGCGGAGGCGGGACACGGCCCCCCCGGCCGTGGCGTGGTGCTGGTCTCGCCCGAGGGCGAGCGGGTGGGCATGAGCCGGTTGCAGTACCTGTACGACTTCGAGTGGTTCGAGTTCGACAAGGTGGGCGGCCACGGCCTCGCCCACGACGAAGTGCGCTGGCAGCGCGGCAAGGACGTGCGCTACGTGGAGCTGCCCAAGGACTTCGTCGAGACCGCCCTCGAGCTGGCCTGTCGCGAGTTCCGGATGGTGCGGGAGGAGCCGGCCCGCAAGGCCGGCTGACGGGGCGTGAGGGCATGCCGGGCCCTCGGCAGGAGCCCTTGGCTGCGGGATGGGTGGCGACCCCGCCCGCCCCTTGCGATCCCTCCCGCTCGCCGGGAAGCGGCAGGGTGATCCAAACCAGCCATCACGGCGGATCGGAGCCCCTGTTCCTCGGGGAGCGGGGGCGCGCCGCGGCGAGCGCGGCGGGGTGAGATCGCCGCTCAGGCGCTCCCGCTCGGCGCCGCGATGACGATCCGGTTGCGGCCGGTGTTCTTGGCCTGGTAGAGCGCATCGTCCGAGACCTTGAGCAGCGCGCCCGGCGTGGGCGGGTCGAGCTTCACTTCCGGATAGGAGGCCACGCCCACGCTGGTGGTCATCCGCAGCGCCACGCCTTCTCCGCCCAAGGTGCGCATCTCCATCTCACTCCGGATGCGCTCGGCGGCGCGGTGGGCTTCGTATGCGGGAATCTGGAGCATGGCGATCACGAACTCCTCGCCGCCGATCCGCGCGATGATGTCGTTCTTGCGCACGAATCGGCGCAGGATGTTCGAGAACTGGACCAGCACGAGATCCCCCATGTGGTGGCCGTGCTGATCGTTGACCCGCTTGAAGTGATCGAGGTCGAAGCTCAGGAAGTGGATCGTCATGGGCGAGCGCGGAATCAGGCTGAACGCCTCGTTCATGCGCTCGTCGAAGTAGCGCCGGTTGTACAGCCCCGTCAGCGGATCGGTGATCGCCAGTTGCTCCAGCTCCTTCTTGGTCGAGGCCAGCTCCGCGTTCGCCTGTTCCAGGGCCTGGTTCGCCTCCTGCAGCTCGGCATTCTTGCGGAACAGCTCGTCCACGTTCTTCTTGAGCCGGGCCAGCACCTTCAGGCGCGAGCGCAGCTCGACGCTGCTGAAGGGCTTGACGATGTAGTCCTCGGCGCCCAGCTCGAGCCCGTGGGAAATCGAATCGATGTCGGTGCGATCCGAGCTGAGGAAGGCCACCGGGATATGGCGGGTCGCGGGATCGGCCTTGAGCCGGCGGCATACCTCGAAGCCGTCCAGCTCCGGCAGGACGATATCGAGCAGGATCACGTCGGGCTTGGCCTCCTGCACCTTGCGCAGCGCCTCGGCGCCGCTGTCGGCCGTGACGATCTCGTACCGGTCCCGGGCGAGCACCATCGAGGCGATCGTCAGATTGTCCGGATTCTCGGCGACGATGAGGATCTGGGTCATGGGTGGCCTCCTGCCGCTGCGATCCGTGCCCTGTTGGCGTTGGCGCTCGCCCCGGCGCTCGTTGCGGCGCCCCGTGCCGGGTCGAGGGGCCAGGATGCCCGGGTGGGACAACGCTTGCAATATTCCCGCCGTGCAGGCATCAACAGGAGGGTAAAGGGGCGGCGCACCGCCTGCGCGGCGAGTCCCGCCGCAGGAGCCGGCCCGCGCGGCCTGGAGCAGCCCCGCGGCGATGGCCGCGGCAGGGCCGCCGCCGCCGGCACCCCGGTTCGGTCGTCACGGCTCGCGAACGTCACGGACACCATGGACCTGTTCATTTCGATCATCGGATTCGCCATCCTGATTGCGGTGGTGGGGTTTGTGCTCCACAGCCACTGGCAGGAAGTGCACGGCGACAATCACTTCTAGGCGCTGCCTGTCACGGCGAGGCGAGGGAACTTCCCCCGCTCCCGGTTCCGCGTACATCCGACGATGGGCGCGCCATCGCGTGGCGGGCGCGGAGCGGCAGGCCTGCGGAGGTGGGCCGGGGGGCCGGTGCGTCCGTTGCCCTCGCGGCCGAATTGTTGCAAGATGTGCGGCGTTCGAAAGCGCCGCGTTCGAAGGTGCCGCGTTCGGGAGCGCCCCGTTCGGGAGCGCCGCGTGCGAGTCGGCCGCGTTCGAGCCGGCGTCGCGTCCGTAGGGCGCCGTGGCCGTGGGATGGCCGTCGCGGCGCGCACGGCGGGCTCAGGGAGGGCTCAGGGATCATGGTCAATCTACACCCGATGGAGGCGGAGCCGGCCGGGGCGCGCCATGGACACGCGGCGATCCATCCCACGGCCATCATCCACCCGGGGGCGGTGCTCGCCGAAGGCGTGACGGTGGGGGCTTTCGCCGTCATCGGCCAGGGTGTGGAGATCGGGGCGGGCTGCGAGATCATGCACCACGCGAGCGTGCAGGGCCCCACCCGCCTGGGGCGCCGGAACCGCGTCTTCCCCTTCGCCTCGCTCGGCACCGACCCGCAGGACAAGAAATTCACCGGGCGGGACGTCTCGCGGCTGGAGATCGGCGACGACAACGTGATCCGGGAGTTCGTGACGATCAACCGGGGCTCCCACGGGCCGGAGGGGCTGACCCGCGTCGGCAGCGACAACTGGATCATGGCCTACTGCCACATCGCCCACGACTGCCGGGTGGGCGACCACACCGTGTTCGCGAACGCGTCCACGCTGGGCGGCCACGTCGCCATCGAGGACCGGGTCACGCTGGGCGGCTTCACGGCCGTGCACCAGTTCTGCACCATCGGCACGCTGACGATGACGGGCGGCCAGACCATGATCGCGCAGGACGTGCCGCCCTACGTCATCGCCACGGGCAACCGCGTGCGCCTGTATGGCGTCAACAAGATCGGCCTCGAACGCAACGGCGTCCCCCCCGAGGAGATCCGCGCCATCGAGAAGGCCTATCGGATCTTCTTCCGCAGCCGGCTGGCCCAGGCCGACGCGCTCGCGCGGCTGGACGCGGAGCTCGGCGGCTCCCCCGGCGTGCGGCACTTCGCGGCGTTCGTCCGCAGTTCCAAACGCGGCATCTGCCGGTAGGAGCCCTCCCGCATGGCCGGCATCAGGGAACCGTTGCTTCCGGTGCCAGGGTTCTCCTGGCTGGGCCGGAACATCGGCATCAAGGACGACCGCCTCGATTTCGGGGTGGCGTTCTCGGAGCGCCCCTGCGCCGCAGCGGCCGTCTTCACCCGCAACAACTTCCCCGGCGCCCCGGTGATCGTGGGGCGCGAGCACGTCGCGGGCGGGCGTCTGCAGGCGATCGTCGTCAACTCGAAGAACGCCAACGTGGCCACGGGCGCGACCGGGATCGAGCATGCCCGCCGGGTGTGCCAGCAGCTCGCCGCGGCGCTCGGCATCGACGCCACCCTGGTGCTGCCCAGCTCGACGGGGGTGATCGGCGTGCCGCTGCCGGTCGAGAAGCTCGAAGCCGCCTGCCGGGTCGTGCCGGGGGCGCTGGCGGGAGATCGCGCGGCCCTGGAGGCGTTCGCCCGGGCCATCATGACCACCGACACGCGCCCCAAGGCCGTCTCGGTGCGCATTGGCGCTGCGGTGCTGACGGGGGTGGCCAAGGGGGCCGGCATGATCGAGCCCAACCTGGCCACCATGCTCAGCTACTTCTTCACCGACGCCCTGCTGCCCCCGCGCACCCTGCGGGCCATGCTCCGGCGCACGGTGGCGCGCTCCTTCAACCGCCTCTCGGTCGATTCCGACACCTCGACCAGCGACACGGTGGTGGTGATGGCCAACGGGCTCGCGGGCGCCGTCCCGGCGGCGGCCTTCGAGGCGGCGCTCGCCGAGGCCACTGCCTACCTGGCCCAGGAGATCGCCCGCGACGGCGAAGGGGCGACCAAGCTGATCGAGCTCACCGTGGCCGAGGCCCCCAGCGCCAGGGCCGCGCTGGCGTTCGCCAAATCCGTCATCAACTCCCCGCTGGTCAAGACCGCCCTCTACGGCGCCGACCCCAACTGGGGGCGGTTCGTGATGGCCATCGGCAAGGTGTTCGCCCACCCGGTGCCCATCGGGGGGCTCTCCATCGAGTTCGGCCAGGAGCGCCCGCCCCTCGCCATCTCGGCGGCGGGCCAGTCGCCGGAGCTGCTCGCCCGCATCTCCGCCTACCTCCAGCGTCCCGAGGTCAGGCTCGTGATCCGCCTCGGCTATGGCCGCCACCAGGAGACCGTCTGGGGCTGCGACCTCACCGAGGGCTACATCAAGGAAAACGCCTACTACACGACGTAGGCGGCTGCGACCCCTTCCCCTGACCCCCGGCGTTGGCGGCAGGCGCCATCCGGAAGCAGTTCGGCCACCGGCCCAAGCGCGTGCGCGAGAAGATCACCTGCAAGAACGCCACGGCCTGCTACGGCCTGAAGAACGGGTAGCGGGAAGAGGGCAGGCGGAAGGCGGGCGCCGCGTGGTATGGTGGGGGTCAGCCGCGCAGCGACCCGCGATCCGGAGCGATGCCTATGGATGCCGTGCTCAAGATTCCGCTGTTGTTGACGCCCCAACCAGAGGGTGGATACACGGTCACCAGTCCCTTACTGCCCGAGCTGGTGACCGAGGGCGACTCACTGGAGGCGGTGCTGGAAAACGTGCAGGATGCCTTGCGGGCGGTGCTGGAACTCTACGAGGAACGTGCCCGGCCGCTGCCGGGCAACCTGAGCCAGAATCCTCAGGCGGAGCCGATCTGGTTCGAGTACCTCTGGAGCGGCAGGTGACCTACCGGGAGGCGGCCGGCAGGCTGCGTCGCCTGGGCTGCGAGGAGTTGCCCCGCCGCGGCGGAGGCTCCCATCGGAAGTGGTTAAATCCCGCAACCGGTCGGGCCGCGCCGGACTGGGGCTCGAAAGACCTCAAGGCGGGAACGGTGCGGGCGGCAGTGCGCCAACTGGGACTCGACTGGTCGGTCTTCGCAACGGTCTGAGGGCAATGCTGGCAGCAAGCGCCGGCACAGCGCCGCCAGCGCGGCGCGGTTCTCGGTGATCTCCTGAATCATGGGTGCAGCGTAGCAGACCCGCCACTCCGCGGCCACCGGCCCAAGCGCGTGCGCGACAAGAACGTCTGCAGGAACGCCATGGCCTGCTACGGCCTGAAGAACGGGTAAAGTAGAGGGGGGGACTGCGAGCCTGGGCGTTCGGGGCCGCATCCGCCCCGCTTCGGGTTGATTCGCCAGGTCACCCTGTCGTGGTGGCGGCCGCCGTCGTCGCGGGCACCTGCTGGACGGGATGCCGCCCGCGATGCGACGATGGGGTGGACGCGAACCCGTTGGGGAGGCGCACCCATGAAGTTCACCCGAATCACCGTCGATCCCCGCCAGATGGACGGGATGCCGTGCCTGCGGGGATTGCGCATCCCGGTCGCGACGGTGGTGGCGATGGTCGCGGACGGCATGACCGACGCGGAAATCCTGCGAGCCTATCCGAGCCTGGAGGCGGCGGACATCCGCGAGGCCCTGCGCTACGCGGCCGAGGCCGTCCGTGAACGCGAGCTGCCGCTCGTGGCCCCGTGAAGTTCCTCGTGGACAATGCGTTGTCGCCGGCCATCGCCGATGGCCTCCGGCGCAACGGATTCGATGCCGCCCATGTGCTGGACTATGGTCTCCAGGCGGCCGACGACGCGGAAATCTTTTCGCGGGCGGCCGCGGAGGGCCGTACCCTCGTTTCCGCCGATACCGACTTCGGAGGGCTGCTGGCGCTGCGCCACGAACGCAAGCCGTCGCTGATCCTGTTCCGGCGCGGCACGAGCCGCCGGCCGGAGGCGCAACTGGCACTCCTGCTCGCCAACCTGCCCGCGGTTCAGGAGCCCCTGACCCGAGGGGCGGTGGTCGTGTTCGATGAAGCCCGCATGCGCGTACGGTTGCTGCCGATTGGCGAAGAGGCGTAGCCCACCCCCCGAACCGCCACCCCGCAGCCACCGGCCCAAGCGCGTCCGCGAGAAGATCGTCTGCAGGAACGCCATGGCCTTCTACGGTACGACGAACGGGTAGCGCGCCCTTGCAGGGCGGCCTCACCGCTGGCGAACATGGATTGATTCACAGGCTCTGAGGCCACGGCGACGGCCCGCTCGATTCCGCGAAGCTGACCCGCTGCCGTCGCCCGGCGTCTCATTCCATCCGGCGGCCGGCTGGGCTAGGCTGGTGTGGTGGCGACCGGCGCGATCGGGCTCGGCGGGGGCCTTGCGGATGGGCCCGCCGATCGGGTCGGGCGGTGCGCGTCCCCCGGGTGGCGGCGCCGCCGCCGGCTCGGACGGACGCGGTTCGTGGCACTGGCTTGCCGGATTCGATCCATCCCCCATGGTAGAGTTCACGATCGAGGTTGACGAGGAACAGTTGCGCCGCGAGAAGCGCAAGGCGCGCGAGCTCCGCGAGACCCAGTGGTGGAAGAACCGGCGCGCCGCCGGGCTCTGCCACTATTGCCGGCGCCGCTTCCCCGTGCGGGAGCTGACGATGGATCACGTGGTGCCGCTCGTGCGCGGCGGGCGTACGACGAAATCGAACGTCGTGCCCTGTTGCCGCGAGTGCAACCGCCGGAAGAAGTACCTCCTGCCCGTCGAGTGGGAGCAGTACCTGGACATGCTGGCCCACCGCGATCCCGGTCTATGAGCGTTCTCAGCGTGCCCGAGCCGGTCGTGATCCGCCGCGACTCAGCCGTGGCGCCGTGTACGCATGTTCGCTCCAGCGCGACTGGTCGCTGCGGGCGCCCGAGTGCGCGGCGGCCTCGCGGCGACCGGGCGGGTGCGAAGGTGCGATCCAGCCCTAGCGGCGTGCGGGAGCGCGAGTCGTGATGCCGGCACGAACCGAGCGGGCCGAGGCCCTCCGGGCGTCGCTGCGGGCGCCCGGTGCGGCCGCGAGCGGGCGGTCGCGGCCGATCGCGCCCGGCTGGCTGCTGCTCTCGATCGCGATGTATGCGCTCGTGCCCCAGGCGTTGGCCCAATCGATCCCTGACTACCGGATCGATGTGCACCTCGATGGCTCCGGCCGCGCCATCTTCGGCAGCATCGACGTGCGGGTGGCGGAAAACGATGCGCGTCCGCGCGGCACGTGGTGGTTTCACCTTCCGCCGAACCGCTTCCTGGAATCGGACCCGCGGGGGCCGCGCCGGAACATGGAATCGATTCCGTTCGGGCGCTCGTTCGTGACGCCCGAACAGGGCGACCCGTTGCTGCCCGAGGGATTCAGCTTCGGCATGATCGAAATCTTCGCCGTCACCGACGATGACGGGCGTCTGCTGCGCCACACGTATTGGGCCAATCCGCTGCTGCCCGAGGGGTATTCCATCCGCGATGGGCTGCTCCGGGTCGAGTTCACGCCGGGCACGACCGGAAGGGCGGTACGCATCTTTTTCCGCACCACCCTGCCCGAACGCTATTGGGACGGCTGGAACACCACGGGCGTGTTCGCCGAGCACTGGCACCCGGCCCTGCTCAACTTCCGGGACGGCGAGTGGGTGCGCGACCCCGCCGATCCCACGCCGGGGAAATTCGCAGGCAAGATCCAGGCCGACCGGGCCGGGTGGCTCGTTGCGGGGCGCGGCCCAGCGTTGCAGCTCGAAGAGGGCGGGCGGCTGATGCTCCCGGATAACCCATTGCCGATGCGCAGCCTGCCCTTCGTCCACATCGACTCGATGGAGCTGCAGGAATCGACCTTCGATGGCATCCGGCTGCGCTCGTTCTATCGGAACGGGAACCGGCGCGTATCGAACCTGGCCCGCGACGTGGCCGAGGAGTTCCTGCTCTTCATGCGCGAGCGCTACGGGCTAGACCTGCCAATGCCCGAGCTCACGTTCGTCGAGATCGATTCCCATCCCGGCGATATCCGAGTGGCCGGCCAGATCATCGTGATTCCCACCCTGTACTACGTGAACAACCGGATCATCGACCGGGTGTTCGTCGGTAAGCTTTCGCAGGCGCTGGCGCAAATCTGGTTCGGGCAGGAGGTGTGGGCCAACTCGGATCGACAGGCCTGGCTGCCGCTGGGCATGGGCGGGTTCTTGTCGCTGGATTTCTACGCCTACCTCTATGGCTGGGACGCCGGCATCCATGGGCTGATGGACTGGCTGAATCCGCGCTACCGCGAGCACTACTTCGAGCAGGCCGTGCGCGGCCAGATCGCCACCAGCGAAGATGCCCCGCTGATGGTATCGCTGAGCCAGTACCCGCACTTCCGCTCGGCCCTGATCAGCCTGTTCCAGAAGGCGCCGCTCGTGGTGCGAGCGCTGTCGCACATCGTCGGCGAAGAGCGGTTCCGGCGCGGAATCCGGGAGTTCTACCGCCGCTACCGCTATCGCGCCGCCACGGAGCAGGGGTTCGAGCAGGTGATGACGGAGGTCGCCGGCGTGCCGATCGACTGGTTCATCGCCGAGTGGTTCTACGGCACCCCCCGCGTCGACTATGCGCTGGCCGGCTGGAGCCAGCGACCCCGCGACGGCAGCACTCTCGTGGAGGTGCGGGTCGAGCGCCGCGAGGCCGGGATCATGCCGGTCGACGTCGAGGTCACCGCCGTCACCGGGGAAACGCTCATGCAGCGCTGGGATGGCAAGGAGCAGGCCGCCACCCTGCGGTTCGTGCTCGCGGGGCCGGTCGAGCGCATCGTGCTCGACCCCGGGGAGTACCTGCTGGAAACCGATCGGCAGAACAACCGCTCCGACACGCTGATCCGGTTCCGCCCGTTCTTCGATTGGCAGAAGCAGCGCGAAAAGCTGATCCTGCTGCGGGGCAGCCTGGGCGGCAACGCCATCGACGGCAACTTCGTGGGTCTCGGCGCCACCGCCCTGATCGACGAGGACAACGAGGTGCGCCTCATTCCCGGCTACGGCCAGGAGAGCGAGCGGTTGCTCTACGAGGCCGGCTGGGTGCGGAAGCGGTTCCTGTTCGAGCGGCTCTCGCTCGATCTCAACGCGGAGCAGATCGGCGGTCGCGTCTCCCGGGGTGCGGCCCTGTACTTCCGCCATCCGACCCCGGAGGCCTTCTTCGTGCAGACCGGCATCGCCGCGAATGTGGAGCATGTCGAGGCCGCGCGAGCCGACAGACTGACCAGCACGATCCAGCGCCCCGGCCGCTCGGGGAACTGGGAGCTGTCCAATGAGACCAGCTACCGCGGCGGCGAAAAGTACTTCGGACGATTCACGCTGTCCTACGAGCACTCGGCCCAGGCCTTGGATGCCGACTTCAACTACGGTTCGCTGCGGCTGGCGTTTGCGCAGACGTTCACGCTGGGCCCCCGTCACGTCATCAAGTTCGATCTGATCCGCGGATTGACCGATGGCGACGCGCCGATCCAGAAGCGGCACCTGCTCGGCGACCCGACCGTGCTGCGCGGCTACCCCCGCGACGTGGCGCTGGTCAACGACCAGATCGCCGCGATGCGTTTTGAGTACCAGTACATCGTCACCCGCCGCATCATCGGCACGGCACTCCAGTCGCGGCGGATCAGCGGAATCTTCTCCGTCGACGCCGGCAAGGGGTGGAACAACGACGAGAATCCGTACCGTGCCCCCCAGCGGCAAGATGTGGGCGTGGGAATCGGGTTCGACGTTGATGTTCTGAGCCATGTGGCGTTCCCATTGCGCTTCGAAGTCTCCATCCCTTTCAACGACAGGCAATATCAACAAGAGCGCTTCATCTTCTTCGAGGCGCTTACATTCTTCTGATGGCGGGCGGCGGCTCGGCGGGAGCCGGTTCCTCGTGCCCGACGGGACGTGGCCTGGCGCGCCTGCCACAGGAGGTGCGAAGCTACGGCCGTCGCGGGCGTGGAGGCGATCCGCTGCGGTGTATGCCATGATACGGCTCCGTTCGATTCCAGGTTCGTCCGTGCCGTCGGGGTCGATTTCTGTCCGCGGAGCAGGATTGCGCTGCGGCGCGATGCCGGTCTGCGGCGGCGGCGGTCTTGCCCTCGGGCGAACTGGTATCCAGGGTGCCCATGGATGCGCGGGCCCGCTCGACGAGGCGCGGCAAGCGCCCCCGCCCGGCACCGGCCCGCTCCTGAGCAGGTCGCAGCCCGGCGCGTGCACGGAAATTCCCACGCCGCGTGCGGCCCCGCACCGCTGCGGTTGGCCATGCCGGGCGGCTGCCGCCCGGCCCATGCGGTTCCCCGAGGCGACCCCGCCGATATTTCACCCCTGCATGCAGAGGACGGTGCCACGGCGAGTCGCACCTGCCACCGTCGGGCGCGTGGCATTCGCTTCGGCCAATGACCGTGACCGGCGCTGAGTGTCGCAGCTTGGCTGCCCGAAGAATCCCTCACATTCCTGAAGAATTCATTGCGATGGCATATTGCACATCGGGCGGGATAATGCTAAATAATCCCGTGGGACTATTGACGGCCTTGCGTTGCCCACTCCACCCGCATTCGCCGATCGGCCCTTCAACTTACCATCGTGAATGCCACTCCCGGCGACATCGTTCTGCGAGGACCGTGTCTGCCGAAACCCTGATCCCGTGAACAAAACTATGCCCAAGGATACGAAAGAAACGGCCCAGGAGTTGCTGTCGAAGGTCAAGGCCCTGGTCAACGAGGGCCACAACCAGAAGGAAATCGCGCGGTCGCTGGGGTTCAAGACCACGTTCACGCTGAACAACCGGCTCGTGAAAGCCTCCCAGTTGACGGGTCAGCCGGTGCCCCCGTTCAAACCCGAACGCGGCGGCAAGAAAGGCCTGAAACGGGTGGAAATCGTGGAGGTCAAGCGGCGCGGGAAAGGCAGCGCGTATGGGGTCAACGTCCCTCAGGAGCCGTTGCTGCGCGCCGGGATGAAGCCGGGAGACAAGCTGCGCGTCAACGTACGCGGCAAGACCATTTCACTGGCGCGCTGATCGCCATCGGCCCCGCGCCTTCCACCGCACCCGCCTGGGGCGCGGTGCGGGCCGGGGCACCCTCCGCTCCGCGAGCCGGCGGCCTCATTCGTGGTGATAGCCGTGGCCCGCGAGCAGCGTCAGCGCCCGATAGACCTGCTCGACCAGCACCAGCCGCGCCAGTTGATGCGGAAGGGTCAGGCGCGAGAGCGAGAGCGTCCATTGCGCGCGGCGCCGCACCGAATCGTCGACGCCGTAGGCTCCCCCGACGATGAACACCATGGGTCGGCCCTGCTCGCGGGTGACCTGTCCCACCAGTCGTGCCAGCTCCTGCGAGTTGAGGGTCTTTCCGCGCTCGTCGAGCAGCACCACGGCGTGGTCGGGCTCGAGCCGCCCGAGCAGCGCCTCCGCTTCCTTGCGCAGCCCCTGCATGGGGTTGCGGGCGGAACGGGTGGCCGGGCGAATCGCCACCGTTTCGATCGGCTGGAAATGGCGGATGCGGTCGAGATAGTGGGCCACGCCATCCCGCACGAACGGCTCGTCGCCCCGGCCGATCCAGATCACGCGCAGCGGGTGCATCGGGCGCTCCTGACCAGCTTCAGGGCCGCGGGAGCGTGCGCTCGTACGCGAGCAGCAGCTCACGCGCCGGTGCCGGCACGCGGTCGTAGGCGTGGTCGAGCCGGATGCGGGTCGAGCTGTCGTCGGGCAGGTTCAGCGCCGCGTACTCGACCAGCACCCGGCCGTCGCGGGCGATGATCCTGCCGTCGGGCTCGACCCGGGCCTCGCCGCACCAGGGCGGGGGCAGCGCCATCCGCCAACGCTGGGGGTCGTCCTGGAAGGGCGCGACCATGCCGGCGCGCGCCACGACGAGCAGCCCGGCCAACCGCAGCAGGTCGCCCGCCCGATGCCAGCGGGCGAAGCCGAGGTAGGTGTCGCAACCCATGGCGATGCGCCACGCGGCCTGGGGATGCGCGGCGCCGAGGGCGACCATTGTATCGATCGTGTAGGACGGCGGCTCGCGCCGCACCTCGAGATCGAGCACGCACACCCGCTCGAACCCGCCCAGCGCCAGGCGCAGCATCCGCAAGCGCAGCTCCGCGGGCAGCGGGGCCGATTCTTGCTTGAACGGCGAGAGGGCGGCGGGCACCACATACACGCGCGAGACGTCCGCCCGTGCGAGCAACCCGCGGATCAGCGCCAGGTGCGCTTCATGCACGGGGTTGAACGAGCCGCCGAACAGGACGGGTCGCTGGGCGGACACCGCCGGAGGATGCGTCAACTTTTTCCCCCGTAGTGGTACACTGATCGTTGCACGATCCCCTCCCCTCACCGTCTGCCCGGGGTGACTATGCACGCGCCACCCATCCTCGCCGTCGCCACCGAGCTGGATCTCAAGTACCTCCAGTTCCAGCAGAGCGAATCGGCCGGCCTCAATCAGGTCGTGATGTTCAGCGTGCTGGGAGTGGTGCTGCTCATCCTCGGCATCCTGTTCCTCTTGTATCTCAAGCGCCGGCTCCAGGCGAGCGAGTACAACAAGCAGCGCGAGGAAGCGCGCTTCAGGCTGTTTCTCACCGAGCTGGGCTTGAACGAGCGAGACCGGGAGTTGCTGGAAACCTTCTCCCAGAGCGTCGATCCGGTGCGGAACATCCCGCTGATCGAAGTGCGCAAGGCGTTCGAGGAGGCCGTGGCCGCCTTCCGGGAAAGCTTCCCCGAGCACGCCGCCCTGCGCAAGGCGGCCTATCTGCGCCAGAAGCTGGGATACGGGTTCAACAACCGGCGCAATCCGTTCGATGACACGCGGATGCTCTCCGCGGGGTTGCGCGTACAATGCAGGCTTCCCGTCAAGCGCGAGATCACCTTCCTCACCTCCGTGGTGGGGGTGACGGAGCGGCACATGTTCATCAGGCCGCCCACGGTGAAAGGGAAGCCGGTGGACTTGCGCAGGTTCCACGCCCTCACGTTCCGGATTGCACGGGAGGACGATGCCGAGTACCAGTTCACGGCGCAGGTGGTGGGCCAGAGCCAGCAGGCGGTCGCCGTCGAGCACACCGGCGAGATTCAGCGGCTGTTGTTCCGCAACGCCGCGCGGCTCCAAGTGCATATCGACACGCAGTTCTTCATCGTGCGCCATGAGGTGGCTGCGGCCCGCAGCCACAGCCACTTCAAGGCGGACGAATCGCAGTACGCCCTACACGGCCACGTGGAAGACCTCAGCATCGGCGGTGCGCTGCTGATCGTGCCGCAGGGTGAGCAGGACCCGCAGGAGGGCGACATGGTGCTGTTCCGCCTCGTCGAGGCCCAGATCCGCGATGACCTTGTCGGCACAGTGGTGGGCACCCAGCAGCGCGCGGACGGGACCCTCCAGATGCACGGCGAGTTCGTCGGGATGAAGGAGCTCAACCGGCTGAAGCTCAGCCGCTTCCTGCAGCAGTTGCAGTCCCGCCCCGCCCCGCAGGCGCCACCGGCGGGCGCCGACCAGGGCACGGCCACGACCGCCTCTTGAAACGGCCCGCGGCCCGGCCCCAGGCTCCCGCCGCAGGCGGGCAGCGCGCGCGATTCCCGCACGGCGTCGCCGGCCACGTCCACACACGCTGGAGCGAACTCCTCGCGACATGGATCATCTCAAGCAGTACATCCGCACCATTCCCGACTTTCCCAAGCCGGGCATCGAGTTCCGCGACCTGACGACGCTGTTCCTTCACCCCGAAGGGTTCCGGCGGGCCGTGGATGCGCTGATCGAGCGCCATCGCGCCACGGCGTTCGATGCGGTGGTGGGGGTGGAATCGCGGGGGTTCATCCTGGCCGCGCCGGTGGCCTACGCGCTGGGCAAGGGGTTCGTGCCGGTGCGCAAGCCGGGCAAGCTGCCGGGGCCGAAGCTGGGGGTCGAGTATGCGCTCGAATACGGCACGGATCGCCTCGAAATCCACGTCGATGCGCTCCGCCGCGGGAGCCGCGTGCTGATGGTCGACGATCTGCTCGCGACCGGCGGCACCATGGAAGCGGCCTGCCGGCTGGTCGAGCAGGTGGGTTCCCATGTCGCCGGCTGCGCGTTCGTGGTGGAATTGGTCGATCTCAAGGGGCGCGACCGGCTGGGGCGATACCCCGTCGACGCCCTGGTGGAATTCGCGGGCGAATGAGGGCCACCTGATGGCGATCCCGTTGCGCCCGTTCTCGGAGCGCGTCCCGCAGCCGATCGAAGAGGCGGAGTACGAGCGCCTCGTCAAGCGCGCCCGCGAGGGGTGGAGCGACTGCGCCGACGAGACCGAGTGGCTCGCCAAGCTGCACTATCTGCGCAGCGGATTCCGCCAGGGCAAGCTCGAGCGGGCCCAGTTCGAGGAGCGGGAGACCCGTCTCGTGGTGGGCTGGCTGAAGCGCCTGTGCCAGTAGCGGCGAGGCGCGTTCGCCCCCGCAACGCCCGGCGAGTTGGCACGAGACCTCACCCCCTCGACCGCCCCGCCCCACGTTCACTTGCCGGCAGGCCGCAGGGCTCCCTGCATCCAGCGCATGGGGCGAGGGCGCGCGACCGCGCCGCAGGCGCCCAGCGGGGTGCAGCCCCGCGGCCCCGGCGGAGGGGTGGGCGGCGACGCCCCGCATCGTGCAACAGGGTTCATTGGTGCGGCGGCGGTGACCGCCAGCGGAGGGGTGCCAAGGCGACCGATCTGCGGCCAGACACCGCGATCGGGCCGGGCGGGAGGAGCGCCAGACGGGATGGCGACCCCGCAGGCGTGCAGGGCCGCGGCGGGACTGCCCGGTGCTGGCGGGTCACGCCAACAGCTTCTTGCCCTTCTCGATGGCTTCCTCGATGGCGCCGACCATGTAGAAGGCCTGCTCGGGCAGGTTATCGTGCCTGCCTTCGAGGATTTCGCCGAAGGAGCGCACGGTCTCCTTCACGTCCACGAACACCCCCGGCGTGCCCGTGAAGGCCTCGGCCACGTGGAACGGCTGCGAGAGGAAGCGCTGCATCTTGCGCGCGCGCTCGACGATCAGCCGGTCTTCCTCCGAAAGCTCGTCCATCCCCAGGATGGCGATGATGTCCTGGAGGTCCTTGTAGCGCTGGAGCACCTTCTGCACCTCGCGCGCCACGCGGAAGTGCTCCTGGCCCACCACCTGCGGGTCCAGAATCCTGGAGGTGGAATCGAGCGGGTCCACGGCCGGGTAGATGCCCATCTCGGAAATCTGCCGCGAGAGCACCGTGGTCGCGTCCAGGTGCGAGAAGGTGGTGGCCGGGGCCGGGTCGGTCAGGTCGTCGGCGGGCACGTAGATGGCCTGCACCGACGTGATCGAGCCCTTCTTGGTCGAGGTGATGCGCTCCTGCAGCCGCCCCATCTCGGTGGCGAGCGTGGGCTGGTAGCCTACGGCCGAGGGCATCCGCCCCAGCAGGGCCGAGACCTCGGAGCCGGCCTGGGTGAAGCGGAAGATGTTGTCGATGAACATCAGCACGTCGGCGCCCAGCTCGTCGCGGAAGTATTCCGCCACGGTCAGGCCGCTCAGCCCGACCCGCGCCCGGGCGCCGGGGGGCTCGTTCATCTGGCCATAGACCAGCGCCGTCTTGCCGAGCACGCCCGATTCCTTCATCTCGATCCAGAGGTCGTTGCCCTCGCGGGTGCGCTCGCCCACGCCGGCGAACACGGAGAACCCGCCGTGCTCGGCGGCGATGTTGCGGATCAGCTCCATGATGACGACGGTCTTGCCCACGCCGGCGCCGCCGAACAGGCCGATCTTGCCGCCCTTGGCGTAGGGGCAGAGCAGGTCGATCACCTTGACGCCCGTCACGAACATCGCGGCCTCCGTGGCCTGCTCCTCGAACTTGGGCGGCGGCTGGTGGATGGCGCGGCGCTGCTCGGTCACGATCGGCCCCTGCTCGTCGACCGGGTCCCCGGTGACGTTGATGATGCGCCCCAGCACCTTCTCCCCCACCGGCACGGTGATGGGCGAACCCAGATCGGCCGCGGCCATGCCGCGGGAAAGCCCGTCGGTGCTGCTCATGGCCACCGTGCGCACGGTGTTTTCGCCCAGGTGCTGCTGCACCTCGCAGATGGTGGTCACCGGCTTGCCGTTCTCGGTGCGCTGGATCCTCACGGCGTTGAGGATGGCGGGCAGCGCCCCCTGGTCGAACACGATATCGACCACCGGACCCATGACCTGTGCGATGCGACCGACATTGCTCATGAATGCGTTCCTTCTGGAGAGGTGATTCGGCGGCGCGCCGGGGCGGCACTGCTCGCGGCCGATGCCCGGCCGCCGGGCGCTAGACGCTCTGCGCCCCGCTGACGATCTCGATGAGTTCCTTGGTGATCGCGGCCTGCCGCGCGCGGTTGTATTGCAGGGTGAGCTTGGAGATGACCTCGCCCGCGTTCTTGGTGGCGCCCTCCATGGCGACCATGCGCGCCCCGTGCTCTCCCGCCTCGGTGTTCAGGTGGGCGATCAGCCCCTGGTTCTCCAGGTATCTGGGCAGGAGGCTGCCGAGCACATCGGCCTGGGAGGGCTCGAACAGCGGCTCCCGCTCGTCGGGCAGGCCCTGCGGGGCCGTCTCCTCCGGGGGCACGATGGGAATCAGTTGCGCGAAGCGGGGCACCTGGCGGATCGGGTTCTCGTAGTGGTTGTAGGCGAGCACGACCCGGCCGATCTCGCCGGCCATGAACCGCTCCACCAGCTCGACGAGGGCCTCGGCGATCAGCCCCGGCTTCTCCGCCTCGCGCCGGTGCACGATGGCCTTGCGGATGGGAATTCCCCGCCGCCTGAAGAAATCGTTGCCGGTGCGCCCGAACACCACCAGCTCGGCATCGGGAAAGGCGGCGCGGGTTCTCAGCCGCTCATGTAGCCGCTTGTTCAGGTTCGCGTTGAAGCCGCCGCACAGCCCGCGGTCGGACGTGAACAGCAGCACCACGGTCTTGCCGCCCTCGCGGCGCTGGAACAGCGGGTGGTGCTCCTCGCTCAGCCCGCGCGAGAGGAAGGAAACCATCGTCCGCAGCAGGGCCGAATAGGGCTCGGCGGAGCGCACCGCGGTCTGGGCGCGATTGAGCTTGGCGGCCGAGACCATCTTCATGGCCTTGGTGATCTGCTCGGTATTCCTGACGCTGCCGATCCGGCGCCGGATATCTCTAAGCGTTGCCATAAGAAACGCGCGCCCGTCCGGTCATGGGGTGAAAGAGGCCTTGAACTCCTTCAAGGCGGTCAGCAGGGCATCCTGATCCTCCCTCGGCAGCTCCCGCTTCTCTTCGATGCGCCGGTACAGTTCCGCGTAGCGGGTGCGCACGAAGGCGATCCACTCGTCCTCGAACTTGCGCACGGCCGAGACAGGGAAGTCGTCCAGCCCGCCGCGGGTGCCGGCGAAGATCGAGAGCACCTGGTCGGTCACCGGCGCCGGCTGGTATTGCGGCTGCTTGAGCAGCTCCGTGAGCCGCTCGCCGCGTGCGAGCTGCATCTGGCTGGCCTTGTCGAGGTCGCTGGCAAACTGGGCGAAGGCCGCCATGGCGCGGTACTGCGCGAGCTCGAGCCGCAGCGTTCCGGCTACGGTCTTCATGGCCTTGGTCTGCGCCGCGCCGCCCACCCGCGAGACGGAGAGCCCGACGTTGATGGCGGGCCGGATGCCCGAGTTGAACAGGTCCGTGCTGAGGAAGATCTGCCCGTCCGTGATCGAGATCACGTTGGTCGGGATGTACGCGGAGATATCGCCCGCCTGCGTCTCGATGATCGGCAGCGCGGTGAGCGACCCGCCGCCGTGGGCCTTGTTCAGCTTGGCCGAGCGCTCCAGCAGCCGGCTGTGCAGGTAGAACACGTCGCCCGGGTACGCCTCGCGCCCCGGCGGCCGGCGCAGCAGCAGCGAAAGCTGCCGGTACGCCACCGCGTGCTTGGAAAGGTCGTCATACACCAGCAGCACGTCGCGGCCCTGGGCCATGAAGAACTCGCCGATGGCGCAGCCGGCCATCGGCGCGATGTATTGCAGGGGCGCCGGATCGGCCGCCGTCGCCGCCACGACCACGGTGAAGTCCATCGCCCCGGACTCGGTCAGGCGCTGCACCACGTTGGCCACGGTGGACTGCTTCTGCCCGATGGCGACGTAGACGCAGATGACGTTCTGGCCGTGCTTCTGGTTGATGATGGTATCGATCACGATCGCCGTCTTGCCCGTCTGGCGGTCGCCGATGATCAGCTCGCGCTGGCCGCGCCCGATGGGGATCATCGTGTCGATGGCCTTGATGCCGGTCTGGAGCGGCTGCCGTACCGGCTCGCGCAAGACGATGCCCGGCGCGATGATCTCGAGCCGGTTGGTGTGCTCGCGGGGGATGGGGCCCTTGCCGTCGAGCGGCTCGCCAAGCGGGTTCACCACGCGGCCGAGCACGGCCGGGCCGACCGGCACTTCGGCGATGCGGTCGGTGCGCCGCACCTGATCGCCTTCCTTCAGGAACCGGTCGTCGCCCATCAGCACCACGCCGACGTTGTCCTCCTCCAGGTTCAGCGCGATGCCGGTGACCCCGCCGGGGAACTCGAGCAGCTCGCCGGCCTTGGCGTTGTCGAGGCCGTGCACGCGCGCGATGCCATCGCCCACGGCGAGGATCGTGCCGATCTCCTGCGTCTCCACCTTCGTGTCGAAGGCGGCGATCTGCTGCTCGATGATGGAACTGATCTCTTCGGCGCGTAGCTTCATCGCGGACTCATCCTTCCCTGATCGATTGTCGGACGTGGTTCAGTTGGCTGCGCAGGCTGCCATCGCGCACCGTGTTGCCGATGCGGGTGACGACGCCGCCCAGGATCGCGGGATCCACCTGTACGTGCAGCGTGATGGTCTTGCCGGTCAGCGCCTCGATCCGCCGGCGCAGATCCTCCTGCTGCTCGGCCGCGAGGGGCTCCGCCACCGTCACCTCGGCCTGGGCGCGCCCCTGGCGCTCATCGGCCAGCCGGCGGTACAGCGCGCCGATTTCGGCCAGCAGCGGGGTGCGCCGCTGCTGGGCGACGAAGCGCACAAACGTGGTCACCAGCGCCGGCGCCTGCAAGCGGTGCAGCAGTTGGCCCAGCACCTCGTTCTTCTGGGCGTGCGACACCCGCGGTTCGGTGAGCAGTCCGGTCAGGGCGGGGGAGGACTCCAGCGCGCCGGCCAGGTCATCGAGCCCCCGGCCCACGGCATCCACCTGGCCGGCCTTGGCGGCGAGGTTCATCAGCGCCCGCGCGTAGCGCAGGGAGATCACGGCGGTGCTCATCGCTGGCCTCCCATCTGGCGCGCGTATCCGGCGACCAGGCGCTGCTGCCGCTCCGGCGTCATGCGCGCACGGATCAGCCGCTCGGCGATGCGCGTGGTCTGGTCGGCGATCTCCTCTTGCAGGGCCTGGCGCGCCTTGCGCACCTCCTGCTCGATCTGGAGCGCCGTCTGGGCCTTGCTCTTCGTCGCGTGGGCCTCGGCCTCCTCGGTCATGCGGCGCAGCTCCAGCGCGGCGTCGGCCTTGGCGGCGGCCACCATCCGTTCGAGCTCGGCCTGCATGCCTTCGATGTTCCGCTTCTGCTGCAGAACCTGTGCAGCCGTCTCCGCGGCGCTCCTGCGCGCGTCGTCGAGGCCCTGCTTCATCTCGCCGGCGCTGCGCGCGAGGTAGCCCGCGATCGGCTTGCGCAGGAAGTAGATCAGCAGCCCCATCAGGACGGCGAAGTTGATGGTCTTCCACAGCAGTTCCAGCCACGGACTGCCATGGCCGGCCTGCTCCGCCGCCCATGCCGGCACCGTCAGCAGTGCAGTGCACAGCACGGTGAACAGCGCCGCGCCCAGTGCGACCGCAGCGCGGGCCGCCGACCTCCAAAGGTGCCGGGTCTTCATCACCATGCGCTCCTTCACGCGCTGAGCAGGCGGGTGGCCACGCGCTCCGCCAGCAGATCGGCGCTGCGGCCCAGTTGGGCGCGGGCTTCGCGCACGTCGGCCCCGAGCGCCGCGACGGCGGCGGCCAGCTCCGCCGCCGCCTCCCGGCGTGCGCGCGCCAGCACGGCCTCCACGGCCTGCTGCGCCTCGCGCCGCGCCTCCTGCCGCACGCGGGCCACCTCCTCGCGCGCCTGCCGGAGCTGCTCCTCGTAGGTCTGGGTGAGCCGGCCGATCTCCGCCCGCTGCGCTTCGGACGTGGCGTGCAGCTCGACGACCAGTCTTTCGCGGTTCTGCATCGTCCGCAGCACCGGCTTGAACAGCCAGCGGTTCATGAGGAACATCACGATCAACACGAGGCCCAGGATGAACAGGGACGTGTTGAGCTGCATGTGCAGCACGTCGAAGTTGAAGACTTCTACGAGATATTTCGAGGCACGGAAATCCATACGAACCCGAGGTCGTCTTGGCCCGAGGGCGTCTTGGGCGTCGTCAAATGCGCGGGGCCGAACCGGGATTCACGCGAACGGCGTGCAACGTACCCTGCGGAGCAGGTACCCTACCGGAAGAGCGCGGGCGCGATCGTTCACCACACCGCGGCGCACCAGGCGAGGCACACCGCGCGGGACAGGCGCCACGCCCATCCCCATCAAACCCGAAGCGACTGGAAGTAACACGGGTCGTCCAGGGGTGTCAATGGATATCCTCGACCGGGATGGGGCGCAAACAGCCCACAACAGCCATTCCCGCCGAACTTGAGCGGAATTGCTGCGACCGAACCGGGAGCGACGCCGGAGGGCCCGTTGCCGCAGACTTGCGTGATCCCGACCGCTCGTGGAGTCGTCGCCGGAGGCCGGTTGCCGTGGCACCCAGCCGCCACCTTGGGCGCCGCCCAGGACGTGCGTCGCGGAGAGCTCGGTGCTCGTGCAGGACGCGATCGTTCGCGCCGATCGGCCTGCCGGGGAATGCGAACCGGGGGCTACAGCGCCTTCGTCGGCGGGCGGCCCACCACGTCGAAGCGGTTGAAGATGTCGGGATGGTCCGGCTTGAGGCGGGAGAAGTCGATGGCCTGCGGGATGGGGTCGCGGTCGTCGCGGGTCAGCAGCAGGTTGCAGAGAAAGTGCGCGTCGTCCTTCTCCGGGAAGTCGGAGCGGAAGTGGGAGCCGCGGCTCTCGCGCCGGGCCAGCGCGGCCCGCACGATCGCCCCCGAGATGTCGAGGTAGCTCTCCAGGTTCAGTGCATCCATCCAGGCCATGTTGTAGGCGCGCCCTGAGGGCAGCGCGACCCGTGCGAGCTGCTGGCGGAGGTCGTCGAGATCGGCCTCGGCCGCGCGCAGGGTGGCCTCGCTGCGCACGAGCCCCGCGTTGCGCCACATGGTCTCCCGCAGCCGGGTGCGCAGGGGATAGACCGAGCCCGTGCCGGTGTTGGCGAAGGGCGCCAGGCTGCGGGCGATGCCTTCCCGCAGCTCCGCTTCGACGACGGGCACGAGCGGCGCCTCCAGCACCCAGCGCGCGATGACATCGCCCGCGATGCCGCCGAAGACGGTCGATTCGGCCACGCCGTTGCCGCCGAGCCGGTTGGCGCCATGGACGCCCGCCGCATCCTCGCCCGCCACGAACAGCCCCTCGAGCTCCGTGCGGCAGCGGGTGTCGATCTGCACGCCGCCCATCATGAAGTGGGCCGTGGGGGAGATCGGCACCGGCTCGCGGGTGAGATCGTACCCCACGTCGCGGCAGCGCAAGGTCATGCCCTTGAAGTTCTTCAGCACGAACTCGGCGCCCAGGTGCGAGGCATCGAGCAGCACGCCCTCCTCCCGCGTGCCGCGCCCCTCCATCACCTCGATGAAGCAGCTGCGGGAGACGATATCGCGGGTGGCCCGCTCGCCGCGCGGATCGTACTTGTGCATGAAGCGCTCGCCCTTGCCGTTGACCAGGTGGGCGCCCACGCCGCGCAGACCCTCCTCGAGCACCGTGCCGGAGATCAACTGGTTGGCCACCAGCAGGCCGGTCGGGTGGAACTGCACCATCTCCATGTCCATCAGCGTGGCGCCGGCGCGGTAGCCCATCGCGATGCCATCGCAGGACTTCTCCTGGCAGGGCGCCGAGATCTTGTACATGGTCGGCCCGCCGCCCGTCGCGAGCAGCGTGGCCTTGGCGCGGGCGCAGATGAACCCCCCCGTGCGCTGGTTCACCAGCAGCGCGCCCACGATGCGCTGGCCCGCGGCGTCGTGCAGCAGCTCGACGGCGCGCACCTCTTCGAGAATCGTGGTGTTGGGCGCGGCGCGCACCTGCTCGGCCAGGCGGTTGATGATCTCGATTCCGGTCAGGTCGCCCTTGTGCACCGTGCGGTCGAAGGACTGCCCGGCGAAGGGCTTTTGGTGGACGTTGCCCTCGGCGTCACGGTCGAAGAAGCAGCCCGCGCGGTTCTCCAGCTCCAGCACGCGCCCCGGCGCCTGCTGCACCAGCAGCCAGGCCAGCTCCTGGTTGTTGATCCATTGGCCGCCCTTGATGGTATCGGCGAAGTGCGCCTCCAGCGAGTCCTTGGGGTTGAGCACCACGTTGTAGCCGCCCTGCACCATGCGCGTGCAGCCCGACTTGCCGAACAGCCCCTTCACGGCGAGCGTCACCCGCGGCGGGCGCCCAGCGTCGGCCATGTGCAGAGCTGCGCACAGCCCCGCCCCGCCGCTGCCCAGCACCAGCACGTCGGTCTCCAGCGTCTCCCAGCTTGCGCTTGGCATCGTCCATTCTCTGCAAGAAGATAATGGGGCTTGATAACATCGGTAAGATAATATTTTTACACTATGCGAACGACTTCATCTTGGATATGTCTCAGATGGGCACAACATCTAAACCAGAATAAAGAAACTGATTGCAAGAAGTAGAAACGTTACAAATACTTGCGTTAACGGTGCCCGAAAAAGCAGATACCAGACAGCTCGCGGAAATCTATAGTCGGGATAAAAAGGAAATAGCTGTAGTACGTGATTCGGATTTGCCAATATTCTTAAGGCTTCATCTCGGTAATGATAGGCTCTTCTTGAAATATAGAAGTTGCCTTTCCATATACCAATCCCCCACACAACGATGTAGGTTACGAAGACAAAAACCTCAAAGAGCAAAAGAGGGATGATGGGGAACTTTGGCACGCCTGGTATGTTGATCCACGAAAATCCGACAGCGACCGCGATGAGCCCCCAGAAGGAAAGACTGAGGCGCCATTCTTGTTGCTGGCGGAAGCGCAATTGGCCTAGAGAGAATTCGGCCTGCTTGAGCAATATGTCAATTTTCTCCTTATCGTTCATTTGCGGCCGCTCCGGCAAGAGTTCAGTATTGCGCTGGACTTTCTTTCTGCTGCATCACAGTATTGCTCACGTACAACATGCATCGCCAAATGGTGCGTGTTGGTTTTCTCAGGCCGGCGCCAGGATGCGCGGGACGAACAGCAGCGAGGCGGCGAGCAGCACCGCCGCCGTGGCGGCCATGACCAGCCAGAACAAGAGCTTCTGCCGGCCGCTCAGGGCGAAGAAGTCGATGGCGATGACGCGCAGCCCGTTGAACCCGTGGAAGGCCACGGTGCCGATCAGCAGCCACTCCGCCGCCTTGTAGAGGGGCGCCGTGAACACCGCCAGCCCGGCATCGAACGCCGCCGGCCCGGCGCGCGAGCCGTTGATCGAGACGAAGTGGGGCAGCAGGTACACGGCCAGGGCGAGCCCGGTCAGCCGGTGGAGCAGCCAGGCGGCGTTGCCGACGTTGACCTGGGGGAGCAGGCTGCGGCGCAGGTAGGCGACGAGGGCGGTCATGGCCTCAGCCTCCCGCGCCGAACAGGGGCCGCAGGCCGAAGTAGCCGTAGACCAGCAGGGCCAGCCCGGCCGCCCACAGCGCCAGCGCGATCCCCCGCCGCGCCGCCGGGGCGGGGCTGTAGTCGAGCGCGATGCCCCACACCCCGTTCAGGGCGTGGTACACGACGGCCGGCACGAACAGCAGGTAGTAGACCGTCCAGAGCGTGCCGTCCTGGAGCCGCGCGGAGATGGTGGCCCAGGTCAACCGGTCCACGTTGACCACGTGCACCGTCCACAGGTGCACCACCAGCGCGTAGGCGAGGAAGATGCCGCTCACCCGCTGCAGCAGCCAGCCCCAGAGGCCGTTGCTGCGTCGCCCGGCCGATCGCGTCTCGGGCGCGCTCACACCACCTCCTCGCGCCGGTCCGTCTCCTCGCCGAAGCGGCGCAGCACGGGCTGGGGCAGCCCCTGGTAGACCTCGGCCAGGTTCTCGTTGATCTTCTTGTTGGCGAGCTCGAACAGGCTGTTGCCCTCCGAGTCGCTCTCGACGATGAACGGCCCCATGTTGCTCACTTCGAGCACCCACACGGCCTGGGCGATCCCCAGCTCCTTGAGCCAGTGGGCGGCGCGCACGCCGGTGATGCCGCGCCCGTACATGGCGCCCAGGCCGTAGCCCACCGTGGTCAGGTACAGCGCCTGGTTGGGCACGTAGAGCCGCTTGTAGTCCTTGGAGGTCATCCCGCCCTTGCCGATGATGAGCCTGGCGCCGGTCTTCTCGAAAAAGGCCTGCATCCACTTGCCGAAGCGGAACGACGCGGTGGCCGTCACCGCGCGCACGTTGTAGCCGCCCCCCTCGGTGGGGCTGGCGGCCGGCGAGCAGTGGAAGTTGACGTTGGAGACCGTGCTCCAGGGCACCGGCAGCTCCTGCTTCTCATCCAGCAGGCGGTGGTAGAGCCCCTCGCGGCCGGTGTAGATCACGCCGTCGAGGTAGACCACGTCGCCCAGCTTGAGCGCCCGCAGGTCGTCGGTGCGCACCGGGCAGCGGAGCCGCACCTGGTCCATCGTCACCTGGTCGATGCTGGTGATGGTCATCTCGTCTCTCCGGTTGCAGCGATCTGGCTGGATACGTATGGGCTGCGGGCCGCGGCTCCTTCGACATACTCAGGACATGCTTCGAATCGACCCGCAGCACGGGTCTCCTCAGCCACGCGGGCCTTGATCAAGACTCGTGCACGTTTGCGCGCCTCACACCCCCTCGCGGCGGTAGTAGTCGGTGAACCACTGGGGGTCGTCGCGGAAGCTGACCTCGCCCGCGGGGGTGAGGCGGGCGGTGGCCCGGCGCGAGGCGAAGCAGAAGGTGTGGATGGCGCAGGGCATGCCGCCCGTGTGGGTGTAGGCGATCTCGATGTGCGCGTCGACCACCATGGCGCTGCCCACGAAGCCCATCGGCCCCATCCCGATCGAGTTGCCGAGCTTCTTCAGCTCGAGCTCGAGCGCGGCGAGCTGGGAGTCGGGGTTGCGGTCGCCCACGGGCCGCAGGCAGGCGGCCTCCTTGGCGATGCGCATGGTGGTGTCCTTGCAGCCGCCGATGCCGAGACCCACCACGGCGGGCTGGCAGGCCATGCCGCGCCGGCCGAACTCGACCATCGTATCGAGGAAGAACTTCTTGATGCCGGGGATGCCGTCGGCGGGGAAGAGCATGCGGTAGTCGCTGCCGAACAGGCCGCCCTTGTGCACCGTGGTCAGGTCGAGCCACTCGCCCTCGGGCTCGAAGGCGTACTGGATCTCCGGGGCGTGGGTGCCGAGGTTGTTGTCGTGATCCTGGCGGGTGAGCGGGTGCACGCGGTTCGGACGCAGCGGAATCTCGCGGGTGGATTCTGCGGTCGCCTCGCGCAGGGCGCGCTCCAGGGCGAAGAAGCCGCCCTCGGTGCGGCAGGCGTTGCCGGCCTTGACGTACCAGCGCGGCAGGCCCGTGTCGCCGCACATGGGCCGGCCGTCGGCCTCGGCGATGTCGTAGTTGGCGTTGATCTGCTTGAGCACGAACGCCGAGAGCGGGTTCTGCTCGGCCCGGGCCAGCTCGCGCACGCCGGCCTTGAAATCGGCGGGGATGCCGATGGCCGCCCGCGCCATCAGCTCCCTGGCCACCTCCTTGATCAGCCCGGTCGGGATGGCGCCCAGCCCCGCCGCCGTGCCCGGTATCGTGCCGGGGATGGGGTAGCGCCCGGTCTTGCGGTCACCGGAGATGCGGAGTGAGGGCATGGAGCAGCTCCTTGCGCTTGAGTTTCTGGATGGCGCGGGTCGGCGAGATGCCGAGCGGGCAGACCTCGGTGCAGTTGAACTGGGTGTGGCAGCCCCAGACCCCGTCGTGGCCGTTCACGAGCTCCAGCCGCGCCCGGGCCGCCCCATCGCGCGAGTCGGCGATGAGCGTGAAGGCGCGGTTGAGGGCCGCGGGGCCGAGGTAGGCCTTGTTGGTTTCCACGAGGCTACACTCGCCGTAGCAGTTGCCGCAAGTGATGCACTCGATGTGCGGATCGATCTCGCGCCGCTCCCGCGAGCCCGATCCGATCTTGGCAAAGGTCGCCTTGCCGGGCTCGGCGGGGACGAACTGGGGGATGACCAGTCGCATGCTCTCGACGAACGGCGCCATATCCACCGCCAGGTCCCGGATCACCGGATAGTGCGGCAGGGGCTCGATCACCAGCAGGTCGGTGCCCAGTTTCTCGACCTGGGTGCGGCAGGTCCAGCGGTTCTTGCCGTTGACGCGCATCGAGCAGGTGCCGCACATCCCCGCCCGGCACGAGTAGCGGAACGCCAGCGACGGGTCCTGCGTGGCCTGAATCTTCGCCACCACGTCGAGCACGTTCATCTTGGGCTCGGGCTCGACCCGGAACGTGTCGAAGCGGGGCGGCCCCGGCGGCGTAGCCGCAGCGCCGGAACCGTCGGAGCGGCGAATCCTGACGGTAAGCGTTCCGGCCATCGGCAACCTGCGAAAGGAAGGGAGTGGGTACCGGGCGGGCGGCCTCACGCCCTCCGCTCCATTACATGGAGAGGGGCGATCCGTCCCGGAGCCGCGATCCACCGCGACACATCGCCCCAGTCTCCCCGCTCTATCACCGGTGGAGAGGAGTCGCGGGTGAGGCCGGCTGGGAACCGCTCCCGCCGCCGGGGCACCCCTGGTGCGCGCCTGCGGTCGAGCGCCGGAGCCGTTCTCCCTCCCCCTTGCGGGGGTGGGCCGGGGTGGGGGCGTCGTAACCGCCGCCCACCCTACCGGGCGCCGTTCCTGAGCGTGCGGTCCCACAGCTCGAACATGTCGGCCCAGGTCTGCTCCGAGGCCTCGGGAGCGTAGACGGCGCGCTCGGGGAAGCAGAAGCCGTGCTGCGTCTTCGGGAAGACCTTGCAGGTGTACTTGACCTTGGCCTTGTCGAGCGCCTCCTTCAGGGTCGGGATGACGTGGGGCGGCACGGAGGGGTCCGTCTCGGCGAAGCCGTAGTAGAGCTCGCCCTTGATCTTGTCGACGATCAGGTGGGGCGAATCGGGCTGGTCGGTGACGATCCCCACGCCGTAGAGCGAGGCCGCCGAGGCGAAGCGATCGGGGAAGCGCGCCGCGACGGTGGTGATGTAGCGCCCGCTCATGCAGTAGCCCACGCAGCCCACGCGCCCCTCCTGGCACTTGGCCTGGCCATCGAGGAAGGAGAGGATGCCCGCCGTGTCGTCGGTGACCTCCGCATTGCCGATGTGGTTCATCGCCCCCCGGATCACCACCGACATGGCGTCGGTGCGGCGGGGGATGTCGAACCGCACCAGCCCCAGCCGGTAGTACATGTCGGGGAGGATGCAGTAATAGCCGTGCTTGGCGATGCGCCGCGCCATGTGGCACAGCTCCTCGCGGAACCCCGGCGCGTCCATGTAGAAGACGATCCCTGGAAACTTGCCCGGCTCGTCCGGGCAAGCCGTGAAGGCTGGCATCTTGCCGTACTTGGTGGTGACGACGACGTTCTGTTCGATCAGCGCCATGGTGTTCTCTCCTGGTGCACGGGCGTTGCAGTGAACGGTCGGAAGGGCAGGCGGTCGCGCCAGTGGCGGGCGCCCGCCCCGTCAGGACGCCTTCAGGAACGGCAACACCGCCGCGACGAATCGGTCCGGCGTCTGGAGCGGCATGAAGTGGCCGGAGTCCACCAGCGTGTAGGTGGCGCCCGGAATCTGCTTCGCGAGCCCCTCGACCATTGCCGGCGTGCGCAGCGCATCGTGGGTGGCGCCGCAGACCAGGGTCGGGCAAGCGATGCGCTTCAGGTCGCCGCTCAGGTCGTTCTTGGCCATCATCCGCCCCAGCGCGGCGAAGCTCTGCGGATCGTTGGCCAGCCAGCGCCGCCGGTAGCGCTCGTAGCGCGCCGCATCCCCGCCACCAGCCGCGCCCCGCAGCACGGCGGGGTAGGAGCGGGCGTGGCTTTCCTCGACGACGGCCCGCATCCCCTGCGTCTCGACCGTCTTCGCGCGCTCCTCGAGCCGGCCGCTCCAGCCGGCGGCTGGGCCGGTGGCCGGGCAGCAGAGCACCAGCCGGCCAACCCGCTTGGGATGGCGGGCGGCGAACGCGAGCGTGATGTCGGCCCCGCCCGCCGAGCCGATCAGGAGCACGGGGGTGGTGATCCTCAGGCCATCCAGCAGCCCCGCCAGGTCGGCGCAGATCATCTCCACCGTCAGGGCGCCCAGCACCTTCTCCGAGAACCCGAAGCCGCGCTGGTCGTAGCGCAGCACCCGGAACTCCCGTTGCAGGCCCGGGAGGGTCTCGTCCCAGCTTTCGATGCACCCGCCCACCTCGTGCACGAGCACCAGCGTCTTGCTCCCTGCGCCGCCCAGGTCGTAGCGCAGGCTGGTGCCGTTGGATTCGATCCAGTCCATAGTCCCCTCGTTGTCCGTGTCCCTTGTCGAATTTCGTCCCTGCTTAGCACCTCTCGCGGGCCGCGTCACCCCCGGCCACGGCGAGGCGCGCGTCCCCACCCCTGCCCCTCCCCACCTGGTGGGGAGGGGCAGGGGAGGGGACGCGGGGAGCAGCGCCGATCGGATTGGCATTCCGGGACGAATGGGGATAGAAGGGGGTGTCGGCGGCGGCGCCAGCCCCAGGGCAGCGGCAGGTGTGGCGCCTCGCGGGCGTGCGCCCTCGGCGTGCGCCCCTCCCCCAACTTCTCGCAAAACCGGCGCCATGAGAAACAAGCTGACGACTTTGGAAGACGCGGCGCAGGCCGTCCACAGCGGGCACCACGTGGTGATGAGCGCGCGCATGAACGGCTCGCCCATGGCCCTGCTGCGCCAGGTGGTACGGCAGCGCACGCGCGACCTGCGCCTGATCGGCGTGGTGGGCAGTGGCATCAACTCCGACTTCATGGTGGGCGCGGGCACGGTCAAGACGGTGGACACGTGCAGCGTGAGCCTTTCGCCCTTCGCCCGCACGGGCCCCAACTTCGCCCGCGCCGTGACGCGGGGCTTGCTCAAGCCGATGGACAACACCTGAGGGGTGCTCTACACGATGATCCAGGCTGGATCCATGGGTGTTCCGTACGTTCCGGTGATGGGGCTGGTGGGCAGCGACCTGCTGCGGCGGCGCGACGACATGAAGGTGCTGCCGGATCCGTTCGAGCCGACCAAGAAGACGGTCGTGGCGAAGGCGCTGCGGCCGGACATCGCCATGTTCCACGCCCGGCGGGCCGACCGCGCGGGCAACGTCGACATCGGCATCCACAACGACGACGTGATCCTGGCCGAGGCCTCCCGCCATGTGATCGTCACGGTGGAGGAGGTGGTGGACTCGCTCTCGTTCAAGGACGCCAAGGGCACGTTCCTGCCCGGCCTCAGCGTGGAGGCGGTGGTGCATGCCCCGTTCGGCGCCCATCCCTCCGGCTGCGTCGGCGCCTATCCGGTGGATAAGGCGCACATGCAGCGCTACATGGAGGCGGCCAGGAGCGACGAGGCCTTCGCGGCCTACGTCGCGGAGGTCGTGTTCGGCGTCGCTTCCCACGCGGAGTATCTCGCCCGCTTCGTCCCGGCCGAATGGCAGAACGGGAGCGCCGCGGCCCGCAAGACCCGGAGCGCCTGATGAGCCGACCCTACAGCGATGACGAGCTGCTGGCGGTGCTGCTGTCGCGCGAGGTGCGCGACCGCGAAGTGACCGCCTGCGGCGCCATTTCCATGATCCCGGCGGCGGGGATGCTGCTGGCCCGGGAGACCCACGCGCCCGACGCCGACCTGATCATCCTGGGCAGCACGGCGTTCATGCCCTTCCACACCTCGCGCCAGTTCCACTTCCTCTGCCAGCGCGGCGACCTGGGGCTGTTCTTCCTGAGCGGCGTGCAGATCGACCGTTTCGGCAACTACAACCTGCACCTGCTCGGCAAGGACGTCGACAGGCCCGAGGTACGCTTCCCGGGCGGCTACGGCGGCGGGATGATCTTCTACGCGGCCCGGCGCACGGTGATGTTCCGCACCGAGCACACGCTGCGCTGCTTCGTGCCGAAGGTGGATTTCATCTCCTCCTGCGGCAACAGCCCCGAGGAGGTGCGGCGCTTCGGCCGGCTCACCCGCGTGCACACGCCGCTGGCGACCCTGGTGAACACCGTGCCGCCCGGCGAGCTGCGGCTGGGGTCGGTGCATCCCCCCTACACCCTCGACGACGTGGTGCAGCGCACGGGGTTCGATCTCGGCGTCTCGGGCGAGCCGCCCCGCACGCCGGAGCCCACCGCCGAGGAGCTGCGCGTGCTGCGGCAGGTGGTGCGGCGCATCATGATCGAGACCGATACGTATGGAGATTGGGCCGCGAAGAACATCCAGGCGGCCTGAGCCTCCCTCACCGGCGGCGGGCGATCCCCGCCGCGCGGTGATTCGAACAGCGCAGACAGCAGACCCCTCGCGACGCTCAGGGTGACAATTGCTCGTTACCCCGACCCCTTCGACAGACTCAGGACAGGCTCCGCGAGGGGTCTGTCCTGTGCCAAGGGGCAACCGGAAACCGAGTCTCTACCCACCCCTGCGTCCCGCTACGACTTCTTCCAGACCTGCTCCGTGGTGTCGGTGGTGTTGTAGTTGAAGGATAGCACCCTGTTCTGATCGTCGAACTTGATGAGCAGGTCCCGCCCCTCGGCCTTGCCGAGGATGTTGGCATTGTAGGTGAGGTAGGTCCAGGTCACCCGCCCGTCTTCCGTGCCCACCCGCATGGGATTGCCGAAAATCTTCTTCACCTCGTCCATGGTCGTCGTGCCGGGCTTGATCAGCGACACGGCGGCGTGGGGGAAGGGCTGGCCCACGCTGATGCACCCCGCCAGCAGCAGCAGGGCGGCGACCGCCATTGGGAAGTGGACACGATGACGGACCGGGCGCGGATCGCGGTGGATCATCTCGGCTCCTCCTCTGGGGGTCGCGCCCGCCGCATGGGCCCCTCGGGCCGGGCGCGGCATCGGGCGGTGCGGGTTCGGGCGACGCAGCTTCGGGTGCGGCGGCTGCTCGCGCAGCGCCATCCGGTGATCTGGCCCTGGTGCGGCCGGCGTTGGTTTCTCCTCGCAAGCCGCGCCGGGCCTCACCCGCCATGCCTCACCCGCCATTGTACGCAACGGGGGAATAATTGACCACCCGCCGTGTTGGTTTTGCGGGACGGAAGCTGCTGGGCTGGACGCAGCCCGCGGAACGGCGGGAAGGTTGACGCGGGCCTTCGGAGAGCGAGCGACCTGGAGGTGCCAACCTGGATTCCGGAACGGCTGCGCTCGTTTGCAATCATGCACGGAACGGGGGAGGATTTCAGCCGACAGGCGGTGGCGCCCGGGAGGAGCGCAGGCGCTCTGCCGCGGTGCTCCCTGCTTCCGGATGCTCGGCGATGGAAGACCTCGGCCGGCTGCTCGAAGAGCAGATTCCGCGTCTCCGGCGCTATGCCCATGTGCTCGCCCGCGATTCCACGCGCGCCGAGGATCTGGTGCAGGAGTGTCTGGAGCGGGCATGGCAGCGCATGCACCTCTGGACGCCCGGCACCGACATGCGGGCGTGGCTGTTCACCATCATGCACAACCTGCACGCCAACGCCGCGCGCCGCTATCATACCGGCCCGGCCTTCACCTCCTACGAGCACTCCGGGGCCGTCACGCCCGTGCGACCCACCCAGCACGATGCCCTGGAGCTGGAGGCCGTGCAGGCGGCGCTCGACCGGCTGCCCGAGGAGCAGCGCCAGGTCGTGATCCTCGTGGCCATGGAGCAGATGAGCTACCGCGAAGTCGCGGATATCCTGAATATCCCGGCGGGCACCGTCATGTCCCGGCTGCACCGCGGCCGCGAGGCGCTGCGTGGCCTCCTTGGCGGGACACGCGCGCGGAAGGAACGGCGCCAATGAGCGAACGGGAAGCGCAAGTCTCCGAGGAGATGATCCACGCCTACGTGGATGGCTTTCTCGATCCCGAGCACCGCCAGGCGGTGGAGGCGTTCCTGGCCGCCGAGCCCGAATGGGCGGCCCGCGTGGAGGATTACCTCGGCCAGAACGCCGCGCTGCGGGCGCTGGGCGATCGGCTGCTGCGCGAGGCGCCCCCCGCCTCGCCGCGCCTGCCCCGCGCCGCCATGGCCTGGGGTCGCTGGCGCCGCTGGGCGGGGTACGCGGCCGCCGCGGCCGTGGGGGTGGTGGTGGGCGGCGCGGTCGCGTGGAGCCTGGCGGGCCGGGCCGAGCGGCAGAACCTCGCCGCCGAGGCGTGGATGGACCACGCCATGGTCGCCTATGCCGTGTACGCACCCGAACGGCGCCACCCGGTCGAGGTGGGCGCCGACGAGCACCAGCACCTCGTGACCTGGCTCTCGCGCCGCCTCAGCACGCGGCTCGCCATTCCGGACCTGCGCAACGAAGGGTTTGAGCTGGTCGGCGGGCGGCTGCTGGCCACGACCGGCCCTGCGGCGCTGCTGATGTACCAGGGCCCCGCGGACGCGCGGCTCACCCTTTACATCGGCCCGGCCGCGGCGGCGCCCGAGACGACGGCCTTCCAGTTCGAGCGCAAGGGAGCGGTGGGCACGTTCTACTGGGTGGAGAATGCGCTGGGCTATGCCATCACCGGCCCTCTCGCCCGCGAGCAATTGTTCCGCATCGCCCAGAGCGTCCACCGCGACCTCCAGCTCGCCGCGGCCGCGCCGCCCGCAGCGCCCCAAGGGTCCGCCGCGCCGGGAGCGCCTGCGGGTGCTCCTCCCGCGGCGCATTGATCACAGCATGCTCCAGGGTCTATAAGGGTGACGGGGGCGCCGGTCGCGCCCGCTCCGCGAGCTCCCCCGCCCCGGTTCCGCCGGTCGGCGCCCGGGAGCCCGCGCCCTCCGTCCGCCGCCCGTCACCCGCCCGTGGCTGCCCAACCCCTCGACGACCGTCGCCCTGCCAGGCCTTGGGCGAGGCTCTGGGCGGTGGGGCTCGGCGGGGCGGCCTTCCTGCTGGCGGCGTCGCTCGTGTGGGGAAGTGTGGCGGGGGTCTACGCCCAGACGCGGCTGGGGCCGCTGCTGCTGGTGCTGATCCAGGCCGCCTTGCTCAACGCGGCCCTCTCGGCGGCCCTGCTCTGGCTCTGGAACCGCACCACCGCCGCCCAGGCCGAGCAGCGCCGCATGCAGCGGGACCTGCGCCACCTGGCCCGCTGGGCCTCCGAAGAGGGCATCCTGCGCAAGACCGGGCTGATTCGCGACCTCAACGCCGTGGGGCTCGCGCCGCGCGACCTTGCCGACGCGGCGCTGCAGGGCGCCGATCTCGGCGGCACGGACCTGCGGGGCTGCCGGCTCACCGGCGCCGATCTGCGCAAGGCCAATCTCCAGGGGGCGCGCCTTGACGGGGCCGACCTGCAGGGCGCCCGGCTCGGCGAGGCGAACCTGACCCGCGCCAGTCTGCGCGGCGCGAACCTGCGCGGCTGCGAGCTGGAGAGCGCCCAACTGGTGCGCGCCGACCTCGGCGGCGCCACACTCCAGCGGGCCAACCTGGTCAGCGCCAACCTCGAGGGCGCCGAGCTGGGGGGCGCCCACCTGGACCGCGCCCGGTTCGCGCTGCAGGAGGGCTCGCTGCTCCAGCGGCAGGCCCACCCCAGCGTCGAGGACTGGATCCGCGAGCGGCTCGATGGGCGGGGCGTCTACCGCGCCGGTGGGCCCGAGGAGCCGCACCCCTCCGCCCCGGAGCCCCGCGCGCGCGTGCCCGGCGCGTAGGCGACCTGCCGGCCGGCCTGCGCGCCGGAGCCGCCGCGACAGCGGCTCCGGGTGCGCGTCTGCAATTCGGGGTGGGCTTGGGAGCAGCGAAACGGCGCTTCAGATCACATCGCCGCCGCCGCGGCCGCCGATGATGATCTTGCCCTCTTCTTCGAGGCGGCGGCAGATCTTGACCATGTTCTGCTGGGCCTTCTCGACGTCGGCCACCTTGACGGGGCCGAGCACCTCGAGGTCCTCGCGCAGCATCTCGCCGGCGCGCTGCGACATGGAGCTCATGATCAGCTCCTTGATGGCCTCGCTGGCGGTCTTGAGGGCGAGCACCAGGTCCTGCTGCGGCACTTCCTTGAGGATGAGCTGCATGCCGCGGCTGTCGATCAGCAGCATGTCCTCGAAGGTGAACATCAGCTCGCGGATCTGCTCGGCCAGGTCGGGGTTGCTCTCCTCGATGGTGGCGAGGATGCGCGTCTCGGAGGACTTGTCGAGCGAGTTGAGCATCTCGGCCACGGCCTCGATGCCGCCCACCTTGGCGGTGCCCATGGCGCCCGAGGCCTGCATCTCGCGCGAGAGCACCTCGTCGATCTCCGAGACCACGCCGGGCTGCACGCTCTCGAGGATCGCCATGCGGTAGACCACGTCGGCCTGGAGGTTCTCGGGCAGCTCCTTGAGCACGGTGGCCGTCTGCTCCGGGTCCTCGAGGTGGGCCAGGATCAGGGCGATGGTCTGCGGGTGCTCATGGGTGATGAAGTTGGCGATGGCCTTGGGGTCCAGCCACTTCAGCGATTCGAGCGCGCTCTCTTCGACCGTGGCCGAGAGGTTGTCCACCAGCTCCTTGGCGCGGTCGCCGCCCAGCGCCTTGGAGAGCGTGTTCTTGACGAAATCGCCGGAGGCGTTGATGAGGAAGCCGGAGCCGTCGCCCTTGCTCTTGTGGAAGTACTCCTCCAACACCAGGTCCAGCTCCTCCTGCGAGACGTCGGTGAAGCGGGCCATGTAGTAGCCCACCTGCTGGATTTCGCTGTCCTCCAGGTTCTTGACCACGTCGGCCGCGCCTTCCTCTCCCAGGGCCAACAGCAGGATGGCGGCCTTCTTCGGCCCCGTCAGCTTTCCGACGCCCATGGCGTTCTCCTCATCACGCGCCTTGCCGGGCGGCGGAGGTGTTGGCCCACGCCGCCTTTGCTTACCGGGACCAGCTTACTCCCGACCCGTTCATTCTTCCAGCCGCCGCCCGCCACGGCCCCTGGCGCATGCTAGCGGGCCTGGCGGCTGTTGGCGCCTGCCGCCGCGGCGAAGGCGTGCTCCAGCTTCTCCTTGGTCACCCGCGGGTCCTCCACGATCACCCGCGAGTCGGAGAGGATATCGAAGAAGCCGATCTCCGACCGGTAGCGCGGGACGATCTGGAGGTGGATATGGTCGATGCTCGCCCCGGAGGTGCGGCCTAGGTTGTAGCCGATGTTGTACCCGCCGGGGCTGTACACCTGGTCCAGCACGCCCAGCGTCATCACCTGCAAGCGATGGATGTGCAAGACCTCGGCCTCGCTCAGCTCCCGCACGTCGAGACAATGGCGCTCGGGCACGATCATCAGATGGCCGGGGTTGTACGGGTACAGGTTCAACGTCACGAACAGGTCGCCCTCGCGGTACACCCGCAGGTTGTCCACCCGGGGGTCGTCGGACGCCACCGCACACAGGATGCACGGCACGTCGGGCCGCTTGCCCTTGGCGTACGAGAGCTTGTTCGACACCACCCGGTGCTTCTCGATCTCCATCGCTTGCGCTCGCTCTTGGGGGCAGGGGCTCGGGGCTGGCGCCCTGCCGGCGCGCAGGCCCAGCCGCTCCCGCCTCATGTCGTCAGGGGTTTCCCCTCGCGAGGCAGCGTATCCCGACCCATGCCATTCATCAACCGCGCCAAAGGATAGCGCCGGAGGGGCGGGTGGCCTCGCGAGGCCGGGAGGCGCGGAGATGCGGCCGCGCCATGGGTAGAGGCACGGGCGGTTCGCCGCCATAGGCCGGGGCGCCGGAAGTGACTCAGGTTCGCTCTTACCGGCGGGACAGGATCAGCAGACCCCTCGCGGAGCCTGTCCTGAGCCTGTCGAAAGGCTCGGGGTGACAACGGGACGTCATTTCGGGCCCGTCGGCCTTGCTCAGGGCAGGCTCCGCGTGAAATCTGCTCTTCCTTCCAGCCTTGGGGACCAGCGGTACGCAGGGCAAGTCCAAAGTCGCCGAACGAAATGTCTTTTCGTTTTAATTTCAATGTGGTCCATTCGCAGTGGAGCAAGGATGCTCCCATGAAGCGGAGGGACCCCAGATGGTTACAAAGCAGATCGAGCATTTGGAGCGTATCAAGGATCCGCGCCAACTCACGGGACGGCGGCACCTGCTGGCCGATGTGCTGGTGATCGGGCTCTGCGCCGTGATTTGTGGAGCGGACGGGTGGCAGGCGATGGCGGCCTTCGGGCGAGCCAAGCGCAAATGGTTCAAGAGCTTTCTCAGCCTGCCCTAGGGCATCCCCTCGCGCCAGCCGTTCGAGCGCATTTTTGCGGCGTTGCGCCCGGAAGCGTTGGAACGCTGCTTGGAAGAATGGGTTGAAGCGTTGCGCCGTGAGCAAGAGCATCAGGTGGCCAATCCATGCCACCTGACTTTGGACTTGCCCTGCGGCAAGAGGCGCGCCGCCCTTGGCCCCGGCGCCGGATTTGCGGTAGGGTGCGCTCGTGAGGGCGGCGGCGCGTTGCCGGCCGCTTCTGATCCACGTCGAAGGGGAGCGAAAGCCATGGGCGAGATGATCCAGTTCAAGCGGCCGGACGGCAAGATGTCCTCCGGCTACCTGGCCAGGCCGGCCACAGGCGGTGACACGGCGCCGGGGCTGGTGGTGATCCAGGAGTGGTGGGGGCTCAACGACCAGATGAAGAAGGTGGCCGACCGTTACGCGGCGCAAGGCTACCGCTCGCTGGTGCCCGACCTCTACCGGGGGAAGCTGGCCAAGGACGCCGACGAGGCTGGGCAGATGATGAACGCACTGAATTTCGGCGATGCAGCCACGCAGGACATCCGCGCAGCCGCGCTCTGGCTGCGGGCGTCGGGCGCCAAGGTGGCGGTGGTCGGCTACTGCATGGGCGGCGCGCTGACGCTGATCGCCAGCGTGAAGGTGCCGGAGCTGGATGCGGGGGTCTGCTTCTACGGCATCCCCCCCAAGCAGGCGGCGGACCCCGCCCAGATGCGCGTACCTTTCCAGGGCCACTTCGCCAACAAGGACACCTGGTGCACCCCGGCGGCGGTGAGCGGGCTGGAGGCCGACCTCAAGAAGACGAAGGTCAAATGGGAGATCTACCGCTACGACGCGGACCACGCCTTCGTGAACGAAACCCGGCCCGACGTCTACAACGCCGCCGCCGCCAAGCAGTCCTTCGAGCGCTCGCTGACGTTCCTCAAGGCGCACGTGGGGTGAACCGAACGGTGCCGGCGCCGGCGCCAAGGGGCGCGGCCCCTTGGAACCGCAAGCGGTGGGTCCGTCCGAATTCCAGCAGCAGATGTCTCGCTGCGCTCGACGTGACAAGCCCATGTCATTCCGAGCGACAGCGAGGAATCTGCCGTGCGCGTCCCCGTATGCACTCGCCGAATTGACCCTCTCCCGAATGCCGGCAGCGGTTCGGAAACCCTGCACCCCGCTGGGGGCGTCGCGGGCAGGCGCGCCCGCCGGCGTCCCCACCCCCAACCCTCCCCACCAGGTGGGGAGGGGTGCCCGCAGGGCGGGGAGGGGACGCGGCAAGCCGCGCCGGCGGCGGGCGCGAAGTTTCGCTCCGTCTGCGACCCGTCCTCAGAAATCGACGCTGAAGGCGCCGGCCACGCCGGCAGGGGCGAGCACGATCCCGAAGCGCTGGCGCTGCCGCTCCAGGTAGGCGGCGCGGGTGCGGTCGTTGAACTTGTGCGCCCCGCTGGCCGCCGCATAGATGCTCCCGCCATAGAAGGCCAGCGCGGCCGCCCCGAACACCGTGCCGGCCGCCGGCTGATCGGCGCGGAAGGAGCTGCCCGCGGCATACGCCAGCACGCCGGTGACGAACAGCGCCAGGCTGCCCTCCGCGTAGCGCCCCACGTAGAAGCTGCCCGTGCCGGGCACCACCGCCGAGAGCGCGCCCGCCAGCAGGGGCGACTTCGCCGGCAGCGGCGGCGGATGCTCCGTGGCCGCGACGAACCCTGTCACCCGCTCCCGCCCGGGCCAAGCGGGCGCAAGGGCGCGGAACTCCTCCAGCGCCGAGGCGATGGCCGGCGCGCGCAGGGGATAGGGCCGCTCCGGCTCCAGCTCCAGCCAGCTCAGCCCCCGCCCGTAGCGGGCGCGGTCGTGCGCGGCCGCGGCCGAGGGATCGCGCAGCACGTCGCCGAAGGCGTCCAGCGCCCGCCGGGGCTCGCCGCCGCGCAGGTAGGCCTGGCCGATCCGGATGCGCGCGTCGAGGGCGTTCGCGCCCTGCGGGAAGAAGAACACCAGCCGGCGGTACTCGGAGATGGCCCGGAAGTGCTCGCCCTGGCGGTAGAGGCTCTCGGCGAAGGACCAGAGCTCGGGCTCGCCCAGCGTCAGCCGCTCCGGCTGCTGCGCGCGGAGAGGCGGCGCGGTGCCCAGGGCGAGCGCGGGGACCAGGGCGACCACGAGGGCCAGACCGACCCGCGCCGCCGCCGCCTGCGGCGCCGGCCGCCTGGCGGGCGGGGGTTTCCGGGCATTCATCGGGGGGTCATGCGCGGGCCCCACCCGACCGGCGGCCGGCCCCTGACGCGTTGATTCAACGCGACATTCGGGGGAGCGCGCCGACGGGTACGGTTTTGGCATGACGGGGTGGGACTCCCGGGGCGGGAGCATCTTTTTCCAACAAGGAGGTGGTCATGATCATCGACGACAAGCGCGATGGGCAGGAACAGAGCCAGTTGTTCTACGATGTGATGGGCATCGCCCTTGCCGTCTGGGGCAGCATCGGCGACGGCGAGCTGTTCCGCTACATGGACAAGGCGCTGGACGACTTCGACACCGACTCCATGCAGCGCATCGTGCGGGCCTTCGGCATGCTCCCGCAGGAAATCCAGGATCGGCTGATGGCCGGCGAGGGCTCGCCCCAGCAGTTGATCGCGGACGCGCAGCAACTGGCCCGCCACTGTCACCAGATCGAAAGCGTCCACGCGCGGCGGCTGGCCTGAGGCCGCGTCCCTCTCTGCGGGTGGCGCCCCGCGCCGTGCCAGGCAACCCCATGCCACGCGGCGCCTTGCGCGATGCGGCGCCGCACCGCCACGACCCACTAGCCACGGTCAAGCTGAGCCCACCGGCTCCGCCAGCGGGTGCAGGGCGTCGTCGGGCCGGCTGCGGATCATGGCCTCGAGCTCGCGCCGTACGCTCCGGTAGGCCGCGTCCTCGTAGCGGTTCTCCATCTCCTCCGGGTCGTTGACCAGGTCGTAGAGCTCTCCCGCGCCGGAATCCAGTTCCAGCGTCAGCTTGTGGGTACGGGTGCGCACCGTGCGCAGCTTGAGCGCCACGCCGCAGCGGGAGGGGTGCAGGTCCCACTCGTTGTGGGCGAAGTCGCGCGTCCCGCCCTGCCGCTCGATCAGCGGGCGCAAGCTGCGGCTGTGGCGCGCGTCGCCGCCGTGGGCGCCCGCGTAGTCGTAGAACGTGGCGGCCAGGTCCAGCGTGGAGACCGGCTCGGCCACCACCTTGCCGGCCGGCACGCCCGGCCCGTTCACGATGCAGCCCACCCGCAGCAGGCCCTCATACATCATCGGCCCCTTGAGGATCAGGCCATGGTCGCCCAGCCACTCGCCGTGGTCGGTGGTGAAGACCACCAGGGTGTTCCCGCTCAGACCCAGGTCGTCGAGCGCCGCGAAGATGCGGCCCACGTTGTGGTCGATCAGGGCGATCATGCCGTAGTAGTTGGCGATCAGGTGGCGGAGCTGCACGTCGGTCTGCGGCGGCACCCGCGACATCTTGGCGCGGAAGGCGCGCATCTTCTCGTCGGCGAGCTGCGGGATGCCCTCCAGGCTCGCGCGGTGCCACCAGGGTCGGCGCTCGAGGTCCAGTGTGCGGTGGGCCGGCAGATCCACCTCGTCGGGGTGGTGCAGCCGGCTCCAGGGCTCCGGCGCGTCGAACGGATGGTGCGGATCGGGAAACGACGACCAGATGCAGAACGGCTGCTCGCGGTACCGCTCCAGCAGCCGGATCGTGCGGTCGGCGCACCAGGTCGAGGTGTGGAAGGCCGGGGGCAGTTGCGAATGCCAGGTCTGCTCGGCCCCCACGTCGGGCCGGCCCTTGCTCATCTGGGCCCGCACCAGCCACTCGCTGCGCCCCCCGCCGTGGAAGAAGCGCTCGTAGTGCTGGCCATAGGGGGGCAGGATCGGCGGGCGGATGTCGTTGAAGTAGAGGTGCCCGGCGCTGGTCAGCTCCACGTGTTCGAAGCCCATGTACGGGCCGTACCAGTCCTCGGAATGGGCGGTGTGCTTGCACTCCGGGGTGCCGGTGGCCAGGAAGGTGTTGTGGGTGGCGAAGTGCGACTTGCCGATGAAGCCCGTGCGGTAGCCGAGCCGCCCCAGCTGGCCGGCGAAGCCCGCCTCGCCGATCTCGGGCCGCAGCTCGACCCCGTTGTCCCACACCCCGTTGGTGCGCGGCAGCAGCCCGGTCAGGATCGACGCGCGGGCGGGCTGGCACACCGCGTTGGGCGCGATGCAGGCGGAGAAGCGCGTGCCCCGGCCAGCCATCCGGTCCAGATGGGGCGTACGCACCTTCCGGCCTGCGAAGCCGTAGCAATCCCCCCGCTGCTGATCGGAGGTGATGAGGAGGATGTTCGGTCGCGTGCGCATGCGCTCCTGGTGCGGAATGGGCCGGCAGGTTCAGGGGTATTTCGCGTCAGGCCGGCCAAGGGCGCCCCTGCCGTCACGGGAGCCATACCGTAGGCGCATCCGCTCGCGAATGCAATCGGGCCGGGCCGCACGCCGCCTCTTCGGTTGCTCCCGCCGGAAGGTGCAGCGCGACCATCGCCTTGGTTTTCAACGCCCTGCGTTGTACACTGCGCGCCTGATCGATGCGAGCCCGTAAAGGGCGCTCCGCAGGTAGGCGGAGCCGCCGGAACCACCCTGGTTCCGGCACCTGCGGGCCCTGAAGCCGGCGCGACCCGATGGCGCTCAGCAAGACCGGAATCCTCCGCCAATACGTCCCCGCGATCCGATGGGTGCAGCAGGCGCTCGATCTGCTGGCGGCGCTGTCCCTGCTGTATCTCCTCACCGTGCGCAAGCTGGCGGAGGAGTTTCCGATCGACTACGAGGTGCTCGCGCTGGTGAGCGCGCTGCTCATGCTCGTGGTCTACCAGGGCAACCGCGTCTACCACCACTTCCGCGCCGATGGGCTCTGGTGGGAGCTGCAGCGGGTATTGCGGGCCTGGGCGGTGGTGCTGATCCTGCTGGCGCTGCTCGGCTTCATCACCAAGACCAACGAGCGCTTCTCACGCGAAGTGCTGTTGACCTGGAGCGTGCTGGCGGGCCTGGCGCAAGCCGGCCTGCACATCGTGCTGCGGCTGGCCCTCCAGGGATTGCGATTGCGGGGGGTCAACCAGCGTCGGGCGCTGCTGGTGGGCAGCGGGCGGCCCCTGCGCGAGTTCGCCGAGCGCCTGAACCGCAACGCCTGGCTCGGCATCGCCGTGGTCGGCTGGGTGACGACCGATCCCGCGGATGCCGCACAGGGCGACGGGAGCGGAATCCCGCTGCTGGGGCAGGCGGAGGAATTGCCGGCCATCGTCCGGCAGCACCACGCCGATCTGGTGTACGTGACACTGCCCTTCCGCGAGACGGGCCGGATCGAGACCCTGATGGAGCGGCTGCTGCCGGCGCGGGTGGACGTGCACTGGGTGCCCGACATCTCGGCGCTGCAACTGCTCAACCACAGCGTCCATGAAATCGATGGCCAGCCCGTGCTGTGCCTTTCCGATTCCCCCATCACGGGCGCCCGGCGCGTCGGCAAGTGGATCGAGGACAAGGCGCTGGCCGCCCTGATCCTGCTGCTGGCGAGCCCCCTGCTGCTGCTGATCGCTTTGGCCATCAAGCTCACCTCGCGCGGGCCGGTGCTGTTCCAGCAGCGGCGCGGGGGGCTCAACGCGCGGCCGATCACCATCTACAAGTTCCGCACGATGCGGGTGCATCGCGAGGCGGAGGGCCGGGTGAGCCAGGCCCGGCGCGACGACCCGCGGCTCACGCCCATCGGCAGTTTCCTGCGCCGCACCAGCCTGGACGAGCTGCCCCAGTTCATCAACGTGCTGCAGGGGCGCATGTCGATCGTCGGGCCGCGTCCCCATGCCCTCGAGCACGACGGGTACTACGAGCACCAGATCGCGGCCTACATGCTGCGCCACCGCATCCGGCCCGGCATCACGGGCTGGGCCCAGGTCAACGGCTGGCGCGGGGAGACGGACACGCTCGGCAAGATGCGGATGCGCGTCGAGCACGACCTGTACTACATCAACAACTGGTCGCTCTCGTTCGACTTCCTCATCATCGCGCTGACGGTCTGGAGCCTCTTCCACCACAAGACCGCGTACTGACCGCGAGCGCTCCCCGCCATCTCGCCGCGCCACATGGGCTCAGATGCAGTCCGCGGCCCGCAGCCGGCTCAGCTCGGCGGCGGAGAGCCCGAGCTCGCCGAACACCGCCTGGTTGTGCTGGCCCAGCGTAGGCGCCATGGCGCCGCACTTGAGCGGGGTGGCCTGCATGCGCAGGGCCGGACCCGGGTATGCGATGCGCGGGTCGTCCCCCGGCGCCTGCTCCCAGTACCGGCGCGCGGCGCGCTGCTCGTCCTGGAGGATGTCCTTCGCGTCGTATACCGGGGCGAGGATCAGGCTCAGCTCCTCGTCCAGCGCGAACAGCTCGGCCTTGCTCCTGGTGGCGAAGAAGCGGAGGAACAGCTCCTGCGACTCGTCGATCTGCTCGGCCGTAAGGTCCTTGAGCTGTACCTTGTACCAGTCGATCGCGGCCAGGGTTTCCGAGGTGATGCCTTCCGCCGCCATGCGCCTGGCGAGCGCGTTCATGGCGCGGCCGCCGATGTGGCCGGCCCGGATGCACCACACCACGTGGCCGTCCTTGCACGGGTAGATGTTCCGGATCAGCGCCGTGACCCCGCGGTTGCGCCACACCCCCTCGCGCGTGACGTGCACCCGGTTCACACTCCAGAAGGCGCAGGGCTGCCCCATCGTGGGCAGTTGGGCGTGGTGCGCCGAGACATCGACGTGGCAGCCTTTGCCGGTGCGCAGGCGCTGGAAGTGGGCCAGCAGGGCGCCCATGGCCGCCTGCCCGGAGGCGTGGTGGAACGCCTGCGGGATCGAGACGCGCAGGGGCGCCATCCCGCGCTCGCCGGACATGCTCATGTAGCCGCCCAGAGCGATCGGCACGATGTCCGTGCCCTTCCAGCCGCTGTAGGGGCCCGTCTGGCCGAACGGCGTGACGGAGACGAGGATCAGTCGCGGGTTGAGCGCATGCAGCCGCTCGAGGCCGAGGCCGCGCCGGGCCAGCACGCCGGGGGCGAAACTCTCCAGCAGGAAATCGGCGGTGGCGACGAGCCGCTCGAACAGCTTCCGCCCCTCGTCCCGGTCGAGGGCCAGCGTGACCCCGCGCTTGCCGCGCTGGTAGGATTGCCACAGCAGGCTCAACGTCCGTCCGTCGCGCTCGATGGCGGGCTCGACCCAGCGCGTAGGGTCGCCCTCCGGCGGCTCGATCTTGATCACGTCGGCGCCCAGGTCGGAGAGCATCTTCCCGCAGAGCGCGGTCGCGCCGCCCGGCAGCTCCAGCACGCGGTAAGGTGAGAGGGCTCCCTGCGGTTCCAAGTGGCTCCTTCGGCTGCAAGCGGGAGGCTGTGTCGCGACCCGACCCGGCGCCCATGGACCCTGCGGCCGGCGGATCGTGAAGCGGACGCGCGGCCCGATCGGCCGTTCGCCCGCAATCCTGGTGGGTGCCTAGCAGAATCTCCGGCGCTCGGCAACGCCCGGCTGGGCTTCAAAATAGCGCGACGCTTGACCTCGGCCCGCGGCTGCGGCATAAAAGGAGATTACCAAAGAGCCGTGACAGACCCGGCGCCACGGCGCACCCGATCGAGCGTGCAACGATGAGGACGGTAAGCATCAGGAAGGAACAGGTCGCTCCCGGCGCCGAGTACGCGCCGCAGTGGCTGCTGGTGGATGCGGCGGGCAAGCCGCTGGGCCGGGTGGCGAGCCAGATCGCGCACCTCCTGCGCGGGAAGCACAAGCCGATCTTCACGCCCCATCTGGATACCGGCGATTTCGTGGTGGTCGTCAACGCCGAGAAGGTCGTGCTGACAGGCGCGAAGATGCAGGACAAGTACTACTACCACCACACCCGCTTCCAGGGCGGGATGAAGACCGTGTTCGCGGAGAAGCTGCTGGCCAAGAAGCCCACCGAGCTGCTGCGGCTGGCCGTGAAGCGGATGCTGCCCAAGAACGGGCTCAACCGCGATATCCTGCACCACAAGCTGAAGCTGTACGCCGGCCCGGAGCACCCCCACGCCGCGCAGCGCCCCCAGCCGTACACGCTGCCCTATTGATCCCGCGGGGCGGGTGCCGAACACGGCGCCCCGGTGCGTGGTGCCCCGCTGCGTGGCGGTCCGGTGCGCCGGCAAGCGCGTACCCATCGTGAGAGCGAGACGCTGATGAACCCGATGCAATACTATGGAACCGGCCGCCGCAAGTCCGCCGTGGCGCGCGTGTACCTGCGCCCGGGCAACGGCCAGTTCATCGTCAACCGCAAGCCCCTCGATGAGTACTTCCCCGAGGAGGTTCACCGCGCCCTGGTGCGCCAGCCGTTGATCCAGACCCAGACGATGGGGAGCTACAACGTGCTGGTCAACGTCAGTGGCGGCGGCCTCGTCGGTCAGGCGGGCGCCGTCCGCCATGGCCTAGCCCGCGCCCTCGAGCGCGTGCCCGATGGACAGCATCGCCCGGTGCTGAAGAAGGCCGGCCTGCTGACGCGCGACGCGCGCACCGTGGAACGGAAGAAGTACGGTCAGCCTGGCGCCCGCCGCCGCTTCCAGTACAGCAAGCGCTAGGCGTCCTCGAGCGCCTGCCAGGCCTCGTTCAGGTGCGCCACCAGGTCGGTGGCGGAGAACGCGGCGCTGCTCAGGCGCGGCCGGCTCAGGTCGCGGGCCAGCCCGTGCAGATACACCCCGAGCACGGCGGCCGCGACGGGCACCAGCCCCTGGGCCAGCAACGCGCCGACGATCCCGCTCAGCACGTCCCCCGTGCCGCCGCTGGCCATCCCCTCGTCCCCGGTGGGGTTGAGGAACGCCTCGCCGGTCGGCGCCGCGACGACAGTGCCCGCCCCTTTCAGCACCAGCACGACGTTCCACTGCCGGGCCAGCCGGCGCGCGTGACCGATGCGGTCCCGGGCCAGCTCCGCGATCGCCAGCCCCGCCAGGCGGGAGAGCTCGCCGGGGTGCGGCGTGAGGATCGTCGGGTGGGGCCGCGCAAGCAGCCGGTCGCCCTCGAGCAGGTTCAGCCCGTCGGCGTCGATCACGAGCGGCAGCGCGAGGCCGGCGACCAGCTGCTCGACGAAGGCGCGCGTCTGCGGGCGCTGCCCCAGGCCGCAGCCGAGCACCGCGGCGCGGCGCGTGGCCGCTGCGGCCGCGAACGCTGGCGCATGGGCACTCTCGAAGGCATCCGCGCCGCCGGCCTCCGAGGCCAGCGTGATCAGCTCCGGGGCGATGCCCACGTAACGGTCGCGCAGCGCCCGCGGCACGCCCAGGGTGACGAGGCCCGCGCCGGCCTTGAGGGCGCCCAGCCCGGCCAGCGCCGCCGCCCCGGCATACCCGGCCGAGCCGCACAGCAAGAGCACGTGACCGAAGGTGCCCTTGTGGCCATCGCGCGGGCGTGCGGGTCGCAGGGCGCGGGCGAAGGCGTGGGTCACCAGCACCGTGGGCGGCGCCTCGGCCGGCCAGCGCGGCGGGATCGAGACGTCCGCGACCTCCACCTCGCCGGCGTAGAGGGCGCCGGGGAATTGGTGGCAGCCCGCCTTGCCCACCTGCAGGCTGACCGTGTGGCTGCACCGGACGGCGGCGCCCAGCACCGCGCCCGAATCGGCGTCGATGCCCGAGGGGATGTCCACGGCCACCCGCAGCCGTGTCGGCGCGGCGTTGATCGCCGCGATCAGCCGGGCGGGCTCGCCCTCCACGGCGCGGCTCAGCCCCGTGCCGAACAGGGCGTCGACGATCACCGCGGCGCCGCGCAGCGCCGCCTCGGCCGCGGCCCCCTCGGCGCCGGAATCGATGGTCTCGCCGAAGTGGGCCCACGCGCGCCGGTTCTCCTGGGCATCGCCCGGGCCGGGGGTGCCGCAGCGGATCAGCCGCACCGCGTGGCCGCGGTTCGCGAGCAGCCGCGCCACCGCGTATCCGTCGCCGCCGTTGTTGCCGTTGCCGCAGCAGACCGCGATGGCGCCCGGCCCGCCGGCGGGCAGCAGCGCTTCGACCCGCCGCGCGACGGCCTGGGCGGCGTTTTCCATCAGCAGCCGCCCCGGCAGGCCGAGCCCGCGGATGGCGTGGTCGTCCATCGCACGCATCTCGGCGGCCGTGCACAACCGCCGCGCCAGATGCACGGGCAGACGGGAAGTCGGATCCGGCTGGGTCATCTCGGGTCTTGAAGCGGGAGTCGGGTGCGGCGCCGCTTGCGGTGCGGGCGGCACCGGTCGCCCAGCCACGGGTCCGACCGGGCGCGGGCTCCGCAGGAGCGCAGCCCTCAGGGAATCGTCGTGGGGGCGAGCTTCGCGGTGGCGTTCGGACGCTCGGTCACCGGAATCACGCCCAGGTTCTGCTGCTCGCCGCTCCGCAGGTCGAGCGTCCGTTCCGCCGCGGAATAGCGGGCGTCGCTCACGATCAGACGATACGAGCCGGCGCCGACGCCCATGAACTGGAAGATGCCGAACTTGTCGCTGACGATGGCGTTGGGATAGCGATCCAGGCGCATCTGGACGCCGGCCGCCGAGGTGCCGTCGGGCAGAGCCAGCCGGCCGACGACCCGACCCCGAGCCCGTCTCAGCTTGAAGATTCCTGCCTCCGCCCGCTGCCCGCCGGCGATCTCGATCGACCGTTCGATCGCTTCGTAGCCCGGCAGGTGGACTTCCAGCCGGTAGGCGCCCGCGGGGATGCGCTCGATCACGAAGCGGCCGTCGGGGGTCGTCACGAACAGCCGCCCGCCGAGCCGGAAGTCCACCGACCGCTGCGCATACTCCGAGGGAAACAGCAGGCGCCCGCCGAGGGAGCCCCGCGGCACGCCTCCCAGCTCGAGCAGGTTTCCGAAGTGCTGGCTGGGGATGGCATCGCTGCCCGGATCCGCCAGGCAGCCGCCTGCCAGCGCCGAGAGCAGCAGCGCGGCGCCGAACAGGCGCAACCGGCGGTGCGGACGGGCGGCGAATGGCAACATGGCGGACGGCTCGGCGCGAGGAAGGGGGTCAGAAGGAATGGAACCAGAACAGCACTGACATGTCAAAGAAATCGGTGTGGCGTCGCGATTCCGGCTCCCGAGGGTCTCATTCCATGGGCAGCGTGACGTCGAACACGGCCCCACCCGGGGGGGCATCGCGATACCGCAGTTGCCCTTGATGGCTGCGCACGATCTGGTACGAGAGCGAGAGCCCCAGCCCTGTGCCGCCGCTCTTGGTGGTGAAGAAGGGCGTGAACAGGCGCTCGACGTGCTCGGGCGCCACGCCGCTGCCCTGATCCTCGATCTCGATCTGGAAGTAGGTGCGGGTCGGGTCGCGCAACTCCAGGCGTTCCTGCCATGGCCCGACCACCCGCGTGCGCAGGGTGACCGTGCCGCCGGGGGGGCTGGCCTGGGCCGCATTACGGATCAGGTTGAGAAACACCTGATGCAGCCGGTCGCGGTCGCCGTGCAGCTCCGGCAGCGAAGGATCGTAGTCGCGCGCGAAATTCACGCCCGTGGCCGCGTTGTTCTGGAACCAGATCACGGTATCGAGCAGCTCGTGCAAGTTGAAATGGGTCTTGTTGAGCGGCGGTTCACTCCCCTGGAGCAGCAGGCTTTTCACCAGGCGCTCCATCCGATCCAGCTCCTTGAGGATCACGGCCGCGTACTCGGCGAGGTCGGGGGCGTCGCGCACCCGCCGCTCCAGCAGTTGCGTTGCCCCCTTGATGCCGCTGAGCGGGTTGTGGATCTCGTGGGCGAGTCGTTTGACGATGGTGCTGATGGCGCCCATCACCCGCTGCTCGTAGGCCGAGCTTTCCAGGTGCTCGAGGTGTGTCTGATCCCAGAACAACACCAGGGCGGTATCGGCCGGCGCCCGCGAGACGGGATCGATCCGCACCCGCAACACGAGCGGCGCTTGCCCGCGCCCCGGCTCATAGCGGAACGAGTCGATGGTGACGGACTTCTGCTCGGCGATCGCCCGGCACACCTGCACCCACAGCGGGCTGCCCTCGCCGAACACCTGCGCCAGGCTGAAGCGCGTGGGCGAACCGGGCGGGAGGCGGAAGAAATCTTCCGCCGCCGGGTTCAGGTAGTGGATGCGACCCGAGCCATGCACCGCCAGGAGCGGCGTCGTCATGCTCGCCAGGATCGACTGCTCCAGCTCATCCATCTGGACACCTGCCCTTGCCAGGGTAGAATACCACCAGCCGCGCGCAGGCCCTGCCAGGCGTTGCCGCCCCGCCGGGCGGCGGCGCTGTCACGCAGGGCGGCGCCGGGGGAGTTCCGCTACGGCCCGAGGGCCGGGCGGCGAGGCCGCGCTGATGGGATGCGCCTCTTGCGCCATGGGGCCATCTGCGCCGCCGTTTCCGCGCGCCGCCACCGGCGCCGGCGCTCAGGAGCCGACTTGGATTCTGCCACAGGGAGCGCGGATGGGTGAGCCCGTCGCCATCATCGGTGCCGGATTCGCCGGCAGCGAGGCCGCCTGGCAACTGGCCCGGCGCGGCCACCGCGTGGAGCTGTTCGAGATGCGCCCCACGCGGCAGACCCAGGCCCACCGCACCGCGCTCTGCGCGGAGCTCGTCTGCTCCAACTCCTTCAAGAGCCTGAACCCGGAGAACGCCCACGGCCTGCTGAAGGCGGAGCTGGGGCTGCAGGGCTCGCTCATCATGGAGGCGGCCCTCCAGACGGCCGTGCCGGCGGGCCAGGCGCTCGCGGTGGACCGCGGGCTGTTCGCGCAGCGGGTCACCGATCGTCTGGGCGCCCACCCGCTGATCGCGCTGCGCCGGGAGGAGGTGCCGGCCCTGGCACCGCTGCTGAGGCGCTACGCCCGGGTGATCTGCGCGACGGGACCGCTGACCTCGCCTGCGCTCTCGGAGAGCATCGCCCGGCTGGTCGGCGCCGAAGCGCTGGCGTTCTACGACGCCATCGCGCCGATGGTGCTGGCCGACTCGCTGGAGCGCGGCGTGGTCTTCCGCGCCTCGCGCTACGGGAAGGGCGGCGAGGATTACCTGAACTGTCCGCTCACCCGCGAGGAATACTTCCGCTTCGTCGAGCTGGTGCGCGGCGCCGAGACGGTGCCCCTGCACGACTTCGAGACGCTGCGCCCGTTCGAGGGTTGCCTGCCGATCGAGGTGCTGGCGGCGCGGGGCCCGCAGACGCTCGCCTTCGGCCCGATGAAGCCCGTGGGGCTGATCGACCCGCGCACGGGCCGCCCGCCGTTCGCCGCGGTGCAGCTCCGCCAGGAGAACCAGGCCGCCACGCTCTACGGCATGGTGGGCTTCCAGACCAAGATGACCTGGCCCGAGCAGCGCCGCGTGTTCCGCACCATTCCCGGCCTCGCACGGGCCGAGTTCGCGGTGCTGGGCTCCCTGCACCGCAACACCTTCCTCGATTCGCCCCGCCTGCTGGACCGGGATCTGGCGCTGCGCGGCGAGGGGCGCCTGCACTTCGCGGGGCAGCTCACCGGTGTGGAAGGCTACGTGGAATCGGCCGCCACCGGCCTCTACGTGGGCAAGCGCGTGGCGTTCGCGCTCGAGGGCCGCGCGCCGCCCCGCCCCTCGCCCGCGACGATGATCGGCGCCCTGGTCGCGTATATCGTGGCGACGCCCTCGGCCGATTTCCAGCCCATGAACGCCAACTTCGGGCTGCTCACCCCGCCCGCCGAACCGCTCGCCCGCAGGGAGAAGAAGGCGTTTTTCACGCGGCGCGCCCTCGAGGAGCTGGGGCGGCTCGAGCGGCTGGAGGCGGCGCCAGGAACCCGGCCAGCTCCGCAGCCGTTTCAGGACCGGGACGGCATTGCGCTTGAAAAGCGCGGCACCTTGCCCTAGAGTCGATCCGACCACGGTGGTGAAAGGCATCGGCAGCGGCCTCGCGCTCCCGGCGCGGCAGTGCCGCAATCCCCGGCGCCGGCCGCCAGGCGCCACCGATCCGGTCCGGGGAGCAGCGCACCGATCGTTGGGGCCGCATCGCAACGCGCCGGAATGTGCCCAACGCACCATTCTGGAATCCACTCGACCAATCGAAGGATGGCAGATGGCATTCTCCCACCGCATCGAAGATGGAATCTGCGTGGTCTCGATCGAGGGCAACATCGCGCTCGACGGCGTCAGCGAAGCCAAGGCATACCTCAAGCCGCACCTGGAAAATCCCGCCATCAAGGCCATGGTCATCAACTTCGAGAACGTCAACTTCATCGACTCCTCGGGCATCGGCTTGATCGTCTCGCTGTTCAAGGCGATGCAGCAGAAGGATGCGAAATTCTCCCTCTGCAATCTCAAGAAGAAGAACGAGGAGATTTTCGTCATCACCCGCCTGAACAAGATCCTCGATATCTACCCGACCGAAGCCGACGCGCTGGCCGCGCTGCGCAAGTAGGCGGGCGGCCGCCGTCGCAGCGCGGCGCTGCCGCCGGCGCACCGTCGCCGGGGGCCGGGCCGCCCCGCAGGGGGCGTCTCTGCTCAGGGGAAAGCTCGGGGAAGCTTGGAAAGGTAGAAGAACACTCCCGCCTGTGCCGGTCGCTTGGGTTTCTTGAACCTGCAGCGCAGGTGGGGTCCGGTGTAGAGGTTTCAGGCATCCCGGCCGCAGCCGGTCTTGCTCACCACCTCAGGGACTGGATCCCAGTCAAGAATTTAGGCTCAAAGAACATCCAGCGTATCGAACACTGCAGGAGTGTTCAGCTCTGCTCGGCTGGGGCGTTTCCCGCGCCCGAGCCGTGTCCGGGTGCGACCGCGCTGCGCAGGCGCCCCAGCAGCGCCTGCAAGCGCTGCTCGCGTTCCTGGTCCGCCTCGTCGCTGCGGCTTTCCAGCTCCACCAGCCGATCGCCCAGGTTCAGCGCCGCGAGCAGATACGCATTCAGCGGGCTCTGACCCTGGGTGCGCGCGCCCATCTCCTCGATGGTCTGCCGCACCAGGCGTTCGACCTTGCGGATGTGGGCCTCGCCATGGCGACTGCTGATGTTGAATCGCCGACCGGCAATGGTAATATCGTAGCGCGAAAGCTCCGCACGCGCCGGGTTTTCCATCTCGGTCGAACCTTTCAAGGCGAGGACTGCCGCGTCTCCTCTCGACTTCACGCTAACACCCTCCCGGGCCGAATGCAATTGACGACCCGGCGCGATCCGCGCCGCCGGCACCGCCCGGCGCCGCTGCTCCTGGCGCGGCTCGGCGGCCTGGGGGCGGCGCCTCAGCCACGGCGCGCAGCACCTGCCTCGTCCGCAGCCAACCTCCCCTCGGTGCGACAGCGATGATCGGCTGGATTTACGTCCACAACCTGAACCCGGTGATCTTCCACCTGGGGCCGCTCGCCGTGGGTTGGTACGGCACCATGTACGCCCTCAGCTTCCTGGCGGGGTATGCCCTGCTGCTGCGCGCATCCCGCAAGGCCGGCAGCCCGATCGGCGAGCAGGAGGTCTCCCCCTTGCTCACTTACATCATCCTCGGCGTCGTGGTGGGAGGGCGGCTGGGGTGGGTGATGTTCTACGGTGGGCTGCCCTACTTCATCGAACCCTGGCGCATGCTCGAGACCTGGAAGGGCGGGATGTCGTTTCACGGCGGCATGTTGGGCGTGTTCTTCGCCATGTGGCTCTATGCGCGCCGCCGCGGCATCCCAGTGCTGGCCATCAGCGACCACTGCGCCCCCTGGGTGCCGGTCGGCCTGTTCTTCGGGCGCATCGGCAACTTCATCAACGGCGAGCTGTACGGCATGGCGACCAACGGAAGCTGGGGCGTGGTGTTCCCCGCCGATCCCGACCGGCTGCCGCGCCACCCGTCGCAACTCTACGAGGCCGGGCTGGAAGGCGCGCTGCTGTTTACGGTGCTGGCGCTGATGCGCCGCCGGCGCTGGCCGCCGGGCACGACCACCGCGCTGTTCCTGATGCTCTATGGGTTGGCGCGCTTCGCCGTCGAGTTCGTGCGGCTGCCGGACCGGGACATCGGCTACAGTTGGGGCTGGGTCACGCGGGGGCAGCTGCTGAGCCTGCCCATGGTGCTGGCGGGACTGATCTGGCTGATCTGGCTGGCCGTGCGCCAGTCGCCGGCGGCAACCCGCGGGCGCGCCCACGAAGGCTGACTGCACCGGCGCGGGTCAGGGCGAGCGGGGAGTCAGCAACGCCAGCGCCTGCTGCACCACCGCCTCGGGCGCGATCCCCACCAGGCAATCGGTGTGGCCGAGCGGACAGACCCGCCGGTAGCAGGGAGAGCAAGGCAGCGCCCGGTAGACCACCCGGGCCTGCGGGTTGACGGGCCCCGTCCAGACGGGGTTGGTGGAGCCGAACAGGGCCACCTGCGGCGTGCCCAGCGCGGCGGCGATGTGCATCGCCCCCGAGTCGTTGCTGACGAGCAGCGCCGCGCGGGCCAGCAGGGCTACCAGCCCCGGGAGCGCCGTCTCCCCGCACAGGTTCAGTCCGCCAGGGGCCGCGGCGAGAATGGCCTCGCCCAGGGGGCGATCGCCCGCGAGCCCGGCCACCACGATCCGCCAGCCGGCGCCGCGCAGGGCGGCCGCTGCGCGCCGATAGTGCTCCGCCGGCCACTGCTTGGCCGGGCCGTACTCGGCGCCGGGCGCGAGCACGATGTACCGGCCGTCCGCCGCCGCCGCAGCACTGCCGGGCGCGGAGGGGGCCAGCGCGGGCGGCAGATGGGCCGCCACCCACTCCGTACTGACGGGCAGGCTCGGCGGATAGGCCGCCGGCTCCGCCCGCAGCCAGGGCGCGAGCAGCTCCAGATACTCCGCCACGAGATGGATCGCGCGCGGCCTGGCGCGATGACGGCGCGCCGGCCGCAGCAGGAGCGAGCGGGCCTCGCCCGCATAGCCGATGCGGTGCGGCACGCCGCTGCGGAACGCCATCCACGCCGAGGAGAAGCTGGGCGGCAGGACGAAGAAGTGCGTATAGCCCCGGCCCCGCAGTGCGCGCCCGAAGTCGCCGGGGCCCGCCGCCCGCCGGTCATACGGCAGCACCTCGCCCCGGTGCGGCAGCGGCAGCGTCTCGAACCCCTTGCGCACGATCAGGTCGATGCGGGCGCGGGGGAAGCGGCGCACGGCGGCGGAAAGAAACGCGGTGCTCAGCATCAGGTCGCCCAGCCAGTTCGGCGTACGGACGACCAGCGCCTCGGGCTCCGGGAGGCTCGCCGCGGCCCGGACTGGCGGCGCGGGGGCGACCCCGGACGACGCCGGCATTCCCTCACGATCGGATGACGACATGGTGCGGATCAACCGGGTGTACACCCGCAAGGGCGATCGCGGGCAGACGGCGCTGGTCGGCGGCCGCAAGGTGGCCAAGGACGACTTGCGGGTGGAATGCTACGGCACCGTGGATGAGCTCAACAGCGTGATCGGCATCGTGCGCAGCCTCAACCTCCGGCAGCCGGCCGGCCCGCGGCGGGACGGGCTCGACAAGGTGCTGCGCCTGGTACAGCAGCGCCTGTTCGATCTCGGCGCCGACCTGGCCACCCATCCCGCCGACAAGGCCCGCAGCGGCCCCCTGCTCGCCCCAGCCGACGTGGCCTGGCTCGAAGCGGTGATGGACCACATGAACGCGGAGCTCGCGCCGCTGGAGAGCTTCCTGCTGCCCGGCGGCGGGCCGCTCAACGCCTTCCTCCATCTGGCCCGCACCGTCTGCCGGCGCTGCGAGCGGCTGGTCGTGCGGCTGGCCCGCGCAGAGGTCGTGGACGCCCACGCCATCCCCTACCTCAACCGCCTCTCCGATCTGCTGTTCGTCGCCAGCCGCTGGGTCGCCGCCACGCTGGGCGAGCCCGAGCTGCTCTGGCAGGCCGGGCTGGCCCCCGACGAGAGCTGGCGCTGGCCGCTCGCCCCCAGGCCGACCGGACGCGGCGGCTCCCGCTAGCGCCGCCGCGGCGGCGGGACCGGCTCACAGCTCGACGTCCTCGGGCTTGCCGGTCGGTGCGCGCGGCCGCGGGCTGGTGATGGCCGGGCGCATGCAGCCCGCCGCGCCGCGCAGGCGCTCGGGGATGGAGCTGGCCTTGAAGAACTCGAAGCGGGTCCCGGCCGGGTCGGAGCAGGGGTCGAGCAACTGGCCGTTCCGGTCGACGCGGTGCGCGACCACGGTGGGCGGCTGCTGGAAGGTCTCGATGGGCAGCGCCACCTGAATCTGCTTCATGAACTCGGCCCAGACCGGGGCGGCGGCGCGGGAGCCCGTCTCGGACGGCCCCAGCGACTTGCGGGGGTCATCGAACCCCACGTACACCCCGGTCACGATCTGCGGGATGTACCCCAGGTACCAGGCGTCGGTGTAGTTCTGGGTGGTGCCGGTCTTGCCGGCGGCAGGGCGCTTCAGCCCGGCCATCGCCCGGTGGCCGGTGCCGAACGGGCTGCGCACCACGTCCTGCAGCATGTCGGAGATCAGGTAGGCCGTGTCTTCGGAGATCACGCGCTTGGACTGGGGCCGGGTCTCCTCCAGCACCTTGCCGTTGGCATCCTCGATGCGCACGATGTAGACGGGCTCCACCAGCTTGCCCAGGTTCGCGAACACGCCGTAGGCGCGGGTCAGCTCCGCAAGGCGCACGGAGTGCGTGCCCAGGGCGATGATGTTCTCCTCGGGAATCGGCGTGGTGAGCCCCAGCTTGCGCGCATAGTCGATCACCTTGCGCGGCGTCATCTCGTCGACGAGCTGCACGGTCGGCACGTTGCGGCTGCGCACCAGCGCCTCCCGCAGCGTGGTCGGGCCGATGTAGAGGTTGTCGTAGTTCTTGGGGATGTGCTTGCGGCCCGAATCGAGCGTGAACACCCGCGGCGAGTCGTCGAGCAGGGTGGCCGCCGTGAAGCCCTCGTCCACCGCCGCGGCGTAGATGATGGCCTTGAAGGCCGAGCCCGGCTGCCGCTCCGACTGGGTGGCGCGGATGAACTCGCTGGCGCCCTTGCCTTTGCCGAAGCGCGTGCCGCCCACCATCGCCACGACGTAGCCGGAGTTGGGGTCCATGGCGTACACGGCGCCGTTGGCCAGCGGCTCCTGGTACAGGTCGAGCGTGTACTCCCCCGATTTCGGATTGCGCGCCGCCGCGACCACCTGGATCACGTCGCCCGGCTTGAGAATCTCCGAGAGGGCGCGCAGGGGAACGGGCTCCTCCTGCTCCGGCGGGATGCGCTGGGCCCACTGGCTGTGGGTGCGATCCCAGGGCACCGCGCCTTCCACCTGCAGGCCGAGCCCGACCCGCGCCCGCTGCGCGTTCACCTCGAGCACGATCCCGCGCAGGATCTGGTTCAGGTGCACGGACTCGGGCGGATTGAGGAACTCCAGCGCGTCGTCGGGCACCTGGCCGTGGGCGTCGAGCTCCACGCGCTCGTCCGCGCCCCGGTAGCCGCGGCGCCGGTCCAGCGCCCGCACGCCGTTGAGCAGCGCGCGGTGGGCGGCCACCTGGTAGCCCAGGTCCATCGCCGTGTAGACGCGCAGCCCGCCCTCGTAGAGGTTCTTGCTGCCGTACTTGTCGAGCAGGGTGCGCCGCACCAGCTCCACGTACGAGGCCGCCGCATCGATGGTCGGGTCCTCGCGCTCGGCCAGCGCCACGGGCTCCGACGCGGCCGCCACCTGCTCCGCCCGCGCGATGAAGCCCTCCTCGGCCATCCGTTGCAGCACGATGTTGCGCTGCTTGCGCGCCGCGATCGGATTGCGGGTGGGCTTGTAGCGGTTGGGTGCGGGCAGCAGCCCCACCAGCGTGGCGCTCTCGGAGAGCGTGAGCTCGCCGAGGGTCTTGCTGAAGTAGTACTCGGCCGCAGCCTCGACCCCCCAGGCGTCGCCGAAGTTCACCTTATTCAGGTAGAGGGTGAGAATCTCCTCCTTCGTGAACTCGCGTTCGATCTTGAGGGCCAGCAGAATCTCGTTGACCTTGCGGGTCCAGGTCTTGTCGAGGGTGAGGAAGAACTGGCGCGCCGTCTGCTGGGTGAGCGTGCTCGCCCCCTGCACCGTGGAGAGGTTGATCAGGTTGACCCAGGCCGCCTTCAGCATCCGCAGCGGGTCGATGCCGTGGTGCTCGAAGAACCGGGAGTCCTCCTTCGCGATCAGCCCGTTGATGAGGTGGCGCGGCAACTGGTCATACGTGACCAGCTTGCGGCGCTTGATGAAGATCTCCTGCACCTTGTTGCCGTGGCGGTCGAAGATCGTCGTGGGCAGGCTGTATTCGGGGTTCTCCAGCCGGTCCACCTTGGGCAGGTGCACGTACAAGACCGTCAGCCAGCCGAGCAGCAGCACCGCCAGCACGCCGCCGAGCAGGGCCAGCGCACGCACATAGGAGCGGACGCTGCGGGGGTTCACTGCGCCAAGCCACTTCACGATTCGGGTCCTCATGGGGAATCCGCCGCCTCGCGCGCCTGGTCGTCTGCTTCGGCGGCGCCTTGCGGCCTGCTCTTCAGGAAGTCATAGCGTTGGGCGAGAAAGGCATGCAGCTCCTCTCGCAGCGCGGGGGCGATTGCTTCGGGGCCGACCGCTCCGAGGTACTCCTCGAGCGACCCCGGCACGCCCTTGCTTTCGGCGCGCTTGAGCGCCTCGATCAGCTTGCGGCCCCCCTCGGCGTCCAGGCCGGGCACCGTGCTCTCGATGCTGCCTACGCGCCGTAGGGCTCCGTTGAACACGTCCGAGCTGCTGAAGGAGAAGTGGATGGTCCTGCAACGGCAGTTCGCGTCGTGGGGCAATACCGGCCCTTCCTTGCGGCGAAAGCCTCTGCCGTATTGGAGCCCATGATCGAACAGGCAGGCGCTCGACATGCGCGGGTGCAGGAATACCGTCACCTGGTCTCCATCCACCTGCGGCTGGTATAGGGGCGCCCTGGGCACTTTGCGCTTGGCGCGGTTCCTAATGCGCCACACCACGAAGATGATCATCGCCGCGGCGATTACGGCAGCCACAGAATTCATGGGGCCTCCCCCGCTTCCGGAATCCGGAAGGAATACGGTGTTGCTGCCGGCTTTGGCCGGTGGGGCGAGTGCGCCATCCCCGGATGGCGCTTGCCTTCCGTCATGGCGGTATTGTAGCGGCAACCGCACCGTTGTTCAATGAAGGGCACTCCGGCGTAGCGGCTCCGTTTGGTGGAATCCGGTAGGCAGGCGCCGCAGCCTCACCCCCGTCGCTGACGCGGCGTCCCCACCCCTGCCCCTCCCCACCAAGCGGGGAGGGGTAATTGCATCCCGCGCGGGTGGCGGGTTCGGGGCTCCGTCCCTCGCCTGGTGAAGAGGGAGGGCCGGGGAGGGCGAGGCGGCCGGCAGCAGAGGCAGCTTTCAAACTGACCCGCTGCCCACGCGGGTCAGGGAACATCTCGACCTTGACCCGACCGACTCCCCCCTGCCCGGGCCCGGCGCCGCGCCGCCCTTGCCCCGGCGATGACCCCATGGTAAACGTTCGTTCATGTCACAGCAGGCGCAGCGGACGATCATCCACGTGGACATGGATGCGTTCTACGCATCGGTGGAGCAGCGCGACCGGCCGGAGCTGCGGGGCAAGCCGGTGGTGGTGGGGGGGTCGCCCCACAGCCGGGGCGTAGTGGCGGCGGCGAGCTATGAGGCGCGGCGGTTCGGCATTCATTCCGCCATGCCCTGCTACCAGGCCTGGCGGCTCTGCCCGGAGACGGTGTTCGTGGCGCCGGACTTCTCCCGGTACAGCGCCGTCTCCCGCCAGATTCGCGCGATCTTCGCCGGCTACACCGACCGGGTCGAGCCGCTCGGGCTGGACGAGGCGTATCTCGACGTGAGCGAGCGCTGCCCCGTCCCGGATGCGGCGATCGAGGTCGCCCGGGCGATCAAGGCGGCCATCCGCGCCGAGACGGGGCTGACGGCCTCGGCCGGGGTCGCGCCCAACAAGTTCCTCGCCAAGATCGCCTCCGACGAGCGCAAGCCCGATGGGCTGTTCGCGATCCGCCCCGCGGAGGTGGCCGCGTTCGTGGCCACCCTGGCGCTGGGCAAGGTGCCCGGTATCGGCCGCGTCACCGAGCAGGGGCTGGAGGCGCTCGGCTTGCACACCTGCGGCGACGTGCAGCGGCTCTCGCCGGAGGAGCTGGCACGCCACTTCGGGCGGCGCGGGCTCTACTTCCACCGCCTGTGCCGCGGCGAGGACGACCGCCCGGTGAGCCCGGAGCGCATCCGGAAATCCGTCAGCATCGAGGACACCTTCGAGCGCGACCAGGGAAACCCCTACTGGCTCGAACGCAAGCTGGCCGAGCTCGCCCGCGGCCTCGAGGGGCGCCTGCGCGCCGGCGGCCACCGGGGGCGCACATTGACCCTGAAGCTACGGCTGGCCGATTTCACCAGCGCGACCCGCAGCGTGACCGAGCCCGAGCCCTTCGACGACGCCCCGCGCATCCGCGCGCTGGCCGTGCGGCTGTACCGGCACTCGGGGCTGGCGGGGCAGAAGCTGCGCCTGCTCGGGCTCGGCCTCTCCCACCTCGAGACCGGGTCCGCGCCTGGCCCGCGGGCGCAGCAGTTGGCGCTGCCGCTCGACCTGCGGGCGGAGGTTCATCCGCGCTCGTCCTGAGCCGGCGGCGTCCTCACCCGGGCGTCAACCCGGAACGAGCGGGGGTAGCGGGTCCGTTCGAAAGCAGGCGCTTCTGCCCGCGGCCTCACCGTCCCCTCGGCCCTCCCTCTCCCGGTGGAGAGGGAAGAGCCCCGATCAGTTGCGCGCGCCCATAGCCAAATTCCCCTCCCCGCTTGGTGGGGAGGGGTGCCCGCAGGGCGGGGTGGGGACGCGCCAGCGGCGGGGGTGAGACTGCGGCGCCGGCCCGCTCGATTCCACCAGTCTGACCCGCACTACCTGAGCGGGAAGCGCAGCTCCGCCGCCAGCTCGGGCAGGGGCGTCGGCGGGCGCGGCTCGGGGGCCGGCGCCTGTAGCCTGAGGTGCCAAAGGCCCACATCGTGCCAGGCGCCCAGCTTGTGGCCGACGGCCGGCCACACCCCCGCCGGCGTGAAGCCCAGCGCCTCGTGCAGGGCGACGCTGGCCGGGTTGGGGAGCGTGATCACGCCGTAGACCGCCGTGAAGCCTTGCAGCCGCAGGCAGGCCAACAGGTTCGCGTAGAGCAGCCGGCCCACCCCTCGGCCGCGGTGGGACTCGGCCACGTAGACGGTGGACTCGACCACCCACTGGTAGGCGGCCCGCTCCCGGAAGCGCGTGGCATAGGCGTAGCCGGCGATCGAGGAGCTGGGCCCATCCGGGTCTGCGGCGACCAGCCAGGGCGCGCGCTGCAGGACGGCGGCGATGCGGCCGGCGAACGCCTCCACCGAGGGCACGTCCGTCTCGAAGGAGACGGCCGTGCGCTCGACGAATGGGCGGTAGATGGCGAGACAGCCCGCCGCGTCGGCCTCCGTGGCCAGCCGCAGGGTGAGCGCCATGGGAGAACCGGGAACGTGGTCGGGTGGGGCGTGCTCCGCGCCCCCTGCGACCCGCTCAGGACTGGCTTCGAGATGCGCATCGCGCACCTCAGGGACGCGGAGCTTCCGGCGCGACCGGAACGCGGCACGGTCTCAGGTGGCCGCCGTCTCGATGCGGCGGGTGACCGACTTGCTGAAGCCGAAGCAGGGCACGAACGACGAGTGCTTGCCCGGGCCGCCCGCGACGAGGATATGGATATCCTCCGGCCGCGCCACGATGGGGATCATCGCCTCGGGATCGCCGCGGGGCACCCATTTCGGCCAGTTCTCCTGCCGGTTGGGGCCGCCATCGTGAATGGTCTTGGCCGGGTTGCGGGCGTGGTCGAACAGGAACTGCTGCGCGTCGCGCCGGGAAAGACCGCCCGCGGCGATGGTGTGCGCGTGCTCGGGCCCCAGCACCACCAGCGTGTCGCCCATCTTCACGGCCGTGACGTGGTTGTGCGCCAGCGTGCTCATGGTGCTCGCGATCACTTTCAGCACGGTGTAGGCCGAGGTGCACACGTGGTCGTTCACGTTGTGCGGGGCCTCGCCGGAGAACACGGTCACGGTGCTGTCGCCCTTGCCGAACCCCAGCGCCACCCGGAAGGGCTCCCAGGGCGTCCCTGGCTCGTTCTCCGCGATGCAGTAGCTGAACTTGGCCGGGGAGCCCTGGGTGGATTGGTCGCCCTTGGCGGGGATGCCGCCCCCGACGTTGAGCAGCACCAGCCGCATCGCCCGCCCCAGCGAGGCATTGGCGCGGAAGCCCGGGCCGTAGACCCCGTGCAGGTGGTTGAGCTTGAGCCGCTCGGTGATCGGGCCGGTCACCACCATCAGCACCGCGCAGGGATGAGTGGTGGCCTGGACGCTATACAGCGCGAAGGCGGGGTCGCAGGCCGCCTCGAGCGCCGCGACCAGCACCGGCATGTGCTCGGGCAGGCAGCCCGCCATCACCGCGTTGATGGCCACGTTCTCGATGCTCGCCTCCGCCCAGCGCGGTGGCACGACGGCGACGGTATCCCCCGCGGCCCGTCCGGAGGCGGCGATCATCGCCTGCACGCGCTCTAACGTGGGCGGGATGATCGGCAGCCCGTCGGTCCACTGCCGGGCGTGGTACGCCTCGTTCACTTCCTCGAAGTCCTGGAAGGTCAGCCGCTCGGCGACCAGTTTCTCGTTGAGCATGGCGCGGGTGGTGGGAGGTTCAAGGGGGCGGGGCGGGCGGAAGGGACGCCTAGAGCCCCAGCATCAGGCAGGTCTTGCGCAGCATTTCGGTACGTCTCCGGTGGCAGGGGGCGCGGGATTCGCGCGGGCCATCGCTCGCCGGGCGGCGTGCGCGGGCGTGCCGCGCCGGCCGCTCCGCCCCGGCGATGCGAGCCCGGCTCCCGGGCTCCGGGGTCTACGTTTCGACAACGCGGCCCCAAAGTCAATCGGCGCCGGTCGGCGGTGACCCGGTACCGGATGAACCCGAGTCAGCCCTTGGGCGCGGTGGCCTTCATGGACGGCCGCTCCGCGAAGCGCCCGTACCATTGGGCGAGCTTCGGGCGGCCTTCGCGCCAGGGGAAGCGCGGCAGGCGGTAGTCGCAGAAGCCGAGGAAGGCGCCGATCGTGATCTGGGGCAGCAGGCGCGCCGGCGTATCGAGCGTGCCGACGGCGGCCTCCGCCTCGAAGGCGTCGATGCAGCGCGACGCCCGGTCGCGCTCCATGGCCAGCACCGGGTCGGAGCGCACGGCCTCGGGCCGGCGCCACTCGTGCACCCAGGTCACGACGCCTTGGGCGAACCCGCAGGCGAGGCCCTCCAGGCGCAACACGTCCCAGCGCTCCGGGCCGCGCTCCGGGATCAGGCGCGGGCCCTCGTGCAGGGTATCGAGGTACTCGGTGATCAGGTACGACTCGGTGAGGACGTGACCAGCGTCGGTTTCGAGCGCCGGCACACGGCCGACCGGGTTCACGCGCATGTACGGCGAGGCGTTGTCGCGCAGGGTCGCCTGCACCAGCTGCATCCGGTCGTCGAGCTTCAGCTCGATTGCGACGACGCGCACCTTGCGGGCAAACGGCGAGTTCGGGGTGCAGTAGAGCTTCATCTCGGGGAGTCCTCGGCAGGATGAGAGATACGCGCGCGGGAGCGCCGCGGCTGGAGAGGTCGGCCCGGCCGTGGCGTGAACCGGGCATGGCGTCAATCCGGCATGGCGCGCGTGGCGGTACCGGTCAGTCGGCGGTAGCCCTCGCAATGGTGTCCCTGGGCAGCAACAGCACGGTGAGGTTGGCGAGCAGCATCACCGCGGCGATCAGATAGAACACGTACGTCAATCCGTAGCGGTCCGCCACCACCCCGCCCAGCACCGGCATCACGACGGCCAGGGCCGATTGCGTGCCGAACATCACGCTGGTGGCCGTACCGTGCAGCTCGGGGGGCGAGCTGTTCATCAGCCAGGCCTGGACGACGGGCCGCACCCCATAGAGCACCAGCCCCAGCACCGAGACCACGGCCACATAGACGAGGGGATGGGTGACGAAGGTGATGCCCGCGATGACGATGGTGGTGGCCGTCATCCCCGCCATGACCACGGGGCGCGCGCCGATGCGGTCCGCCAGGGCGCCCGCGAACGGGGTCACGATCACGCCGCCCAGGTGCATCGCCATCACGCTGGCCCCCATGATCACCGGGCTCACCTTAAGCACATCGGCCAGGAACAAGGGCAGGAACACCAGCAGCCCGGACTGCGCCATGGAGCGCAGCCCCGCCATCAGGCAGAGCGCCACCACCGCCCGCTGCCGCAGCATGGCCCACAGGCTGCTGCCATAGGCGCGCATGCCCATGCCCGCCTTGCGCGCGCCGCGCTCGGCGCTTTCGCGCGGGCCGAGCGAGAGCCAGAGCATCAGCGCCACGGCGAAGACCGGCAGCGCGTTGATCAACGCCGCGCCCTGCCAGGTGAACAGGGTAAGCCAGGCCCCCACCGCCAGCGGCGCGACCATGTCGCCCACGCTGGCGCCGGTGGCGTGCATGGCGAAGGCGAAGCTGCGCTGCTGGGGATAGCGGCCCGACAGATACGCCATCGCGGGCGCGTGCCAGCCATTGTTGGCCATGCCGATGACGGCGAAGAACACGGCGATCAGCAGATAGACCTTGGTCAGCCCGATCAGGAAGAGCCCGGAGCCCGTCAGGATCAGCGCCAGCACGAGCAGGGGGACGCGCCGCCCGGTCGTGTCCACCACCGTCCCGGCGCCGAGGTTGGCCACCACGGCCATGATGTGCTTGCCGGAAACCAGCGCGCCCGCGGCCGTATACGTCAGACCCAGATCCTTGAGCAGGTACGGCAGCAGCACCAGAAACGAACTGTCCACCCAGTGGGTGGTGCCGTGCGCGATCCCGATCAGGTAAATCGAGCTTTGATCGCGGACGCGGGCCACCACGGCTGCTTCGGTCATCGCATCTCCTTGGCTGGCAGGCGCGTGGCTGCGCGCCGCCGGCGCCGCGGCACGTCACCTTCGGCTCCGCGCGCGGGCAGCGCCCTTGCCACTCCGCGCGGCATTCCGGCCCTTTTATCACGTTTTTCGCGGAAGCGACGCGTGCCGGCGCATCCAGGGGCGACCGGCGGAATGCGTAGCGGCGGGAGCGCGGGACTTTTCACTTCTTCACCGACTGCACGTCGATGAACGGAATGGCGGCCCCCACCCCGACGGTGGTCGGCAGGGCGCCGTTCCACGCTTCGGCCTTCTTCAGCTCGATCAGCATCGGATTGGCCTTCAGGGCTTCCGCGCGGGCGTGGATGGCCGAGGCTTCGGCGGCCCCCTGCAGGCGGGTCGCCTTGGCGTCCGCTTCCGCTTTCAGCAGGACGGCGTCGGCGGCGCCGCGCGCGGCCTCGCGTGCGGCATTCGCTTCACCGATGGCGGCGATCTTCCGCTGGTCTGCATCGACAAGGGCCTTCTTCTTCTGCTGTTCCGCCTGTTCCACCTCCTGCTTGGCGACCGCCGCGGCCTCGACGGCCGTCTTGTACCTGGCGGTGTAGTCCACGTTCGAGAACTGGAAATCGACGATCTCGATGCCGAACAGGCGCGCCGCTTCCGCCTTGACGACATCGTGGACCTTCAGCGCGATTTCCTGCCGCAGCTTCGGAAGCTCCTGGGTGTTGTAGGAGCCCAGGATGCGCTTGAAGCGCTCTGAGGCCAGTGTCCGGAGCCGTTGCTGGTAGTCCGGGACTTCCTTGTACACGCGCAGCACTTCGGATGCAGGAATGCGGAAGTTGATGGTGAAATCGCCACTCACCTCCTGGTTGTCCACCGTGTAGGTGTTGACCTTGTGGTCCGTGAGCGACTGGATGGAGATGTTCACTTTGTAGACGGTATCCATGAACGGAAGCTTCGCGTGCAGCCCTGACCCGTATACCCCCTGCGCCTCGCCGAAGCGGAGCAGCACGGCGCGCTCCTGTTCCTGCACCGTGAAATACGAGCCAAGCGCGATTGGGATTGCCAGGACGATTCCCAATGTCCAGAAGATGATGCTCTTGGGCAGATGCTCAAGCATTGCATTCTCCGATTGGTCGCCTGCCTGAACGCCGACCGCAGGGTACGCCGGCCACGTCGCCCGCCAGGCCGCCGGCACACGCCTCGCCAGGCCCTTCCTGGCCGGAGACCCGGCACCGGGTACAGATCAGATTGGCATGACGGACCGCCCGGGACGCGGCGTGTCGAGCCTGGACCCTGGAAGGCACCTGACCAACACGGACAACGCAGGCGCGCTGCCACACCTGCGGAACTTCGCCGCAGCCTCTCAGTGCGGCAAATGCGCCCTTCTACCACGTTTGTCGAAGTACTGCTGATGATACTCTTCCGCGCGCCAGAAGGTCCTGGCCGGGGCAATCTCGGTCACGACCGGGCGGGCGAAGCGGCGGGAATGTTCAATCTTCCCCTTCGATGCGCGTGCGGCCGCATCCTGCCCGGCATCGGTGCAGAAGATCGCCGAGCGGTACTGGGTGCCGAAGTCGGGTCCCTGGCGGTTGAGCGTGGTCGGGTCGTGCACGTCCCAGAACACATCCAGCAGCCGGTCGTAGGAGACCTGCGCCGGGTCGAACTCGACCTCCAGGGTCTCGGCGTGGCCGGTGGTGTCGGTGCATACGTCCTCGTAGGTCGGCTGCTCGGTCTTGCCCCCCATGTAGCCCACGGCGGTGCTCCGCACGCCCTCGACCTGGCGGAACGCCGACTCGACGCCCCAGAAGCAGCCCGCCGCAAAGTATGCCTTCTGCATGGCTCTCTCCTTTCGCGGGTAACGGACAATGGTTCTTGTCTGGAGCTTAGCAGAGGCGGCGCGGGCTGTCCTCCCCGTATGCGGCTCACCCCTCGACACGTGTCTTGACCAACGACGGGGGGCGGTTGCGGGCTGCGATCTCATCCCCCGGCCCTCTCTCCAGGAATTGGAGCGGGGGAGATGGGCTGTGGACGCGGAGCGACTGGACGGGCGCCCTCCCTTCTCCAAGTGTTGGAGAAGGGGGGTCGAGTTGGGTGAGCTTTCGCGGGCGACTCCGTAGCCGATTTGTCCGCGACGATCGCGAGCAGCCGGCTCAGACCGCCCCGCGCGGGAAGGAGAACACGTTGGCCGGCTCCAGGCCCCAGTCCCGCTCCTTGCGCAGGCCACCCAGCATCGCCTCCAGGTAGGGCGCGCTGGCGCAGAGCTGCTCGAAGTGGCGCTCGGAGAGCGTGAGCCCGGCCCGGCGCACGAACATGGCGATGCGGTCGCGCTGGGCGGGGGTGGCCTCGGCCGTGGCGGGGTCGGGTACGGGCGGCAACTGCCGCGAGAACGGCGCGCCCGGCTCCAGCGGCGGCCGCTTCCGGCGCCAGGGGGTGGCCTGCTCATACGCGTGCGCCACCCGCAGCACGGTCGCATCGGCGAACGGGCGACCGGCGATCTGCAGGCCGAGCGGCAGCCCCGCCGCGCTGAATCCCATGCACTGCGTGAGGGCCGGGCCGCCCGTGACGTTGAACGGCGTGGTGAGTGAAGGCCGCTGCCAGAAGGCGATGGTGCGCCAGGCGTCGAGCCGCGGCGCCGGCCCCGCCGCCCCGCAGGTGACCAGCACGTCGTGACGGTCGTACAGCGCTTCCATCTCGGCCAGGATCACCCGCCGCTCCCGCTGGGCCTGCACGTAGTCGTGCCCGCGGATCAGGCACGCCGGCAGGCAGCGGCCGAGGAAGTCCTCGCCGAAGTCGCCCACCCGCGTACGCAGGTTGCCCTCATGCACGGCATACAGCTCCGCTTCGGCGATGGTGATCTTGACGGCGTAGTACTCGTGCAGCGGACGCATGCGCGCGTCCGAGACCTCGGCGCCCAGCCCGCGGAACACGTCGAGGGCCGCCTCCAGCGCGGCGCGCATCTCCGCCTGCACGGGCAGATCCTGCTCGAAGGTGTGGCGGAGCACGCCGATGCGCAGCCCCTTGATGCCGCCGGCCAGCGCCGCGCGGTAGTCGGCCACGGGTCGCTCGGCGCTGGCGGGGTCGCGGGGGTCATGGCCGGCGATGGCCTGGAGCAGGAGCGCCGCGTCCTCGACCGTCCAGGCCAGCGGCCCCACGTGGTCGAAGGTGTAGGAATTGGTAATCACGCCATGGCGACTCACGAGCCCGTAGGTCGGCTTGAGCCCCACCACGCCCGAGAGCGCGGCCGGGGTGCGGATCGAGCCCCCCGTGTCCGAGCCCAGCGCCCCCAGCACCATCCCCGCCGCCACCGCCGCGCCGGAGCCGCTGGAGGAGCCGCCGGTGAAGTGGTCGCGGTGCCAGGGATTGCGGGCGGGGGGCCAGGGCAGGTCGAAGGATGGGCCGCCGTGGGCGAACTCGTGGGTGGCGAGCTTGCCCACCAGGATCGCCCCGGCCTCGCGCAGCCGGGCCGTGGCGGTGGCGTCCTGGCGCGGGACGTTGTGCATCATCACGCGCGAGTGGCCCGAGGTGAGCACCCCCGCCGTGTTGAAGATATCCTTGAGCCCGAGCGGGATGCCGTGCAGCGGCCCGCGATAGCGGCCGGCCCCGATCTCCCGCTCGGCCTGGCGGGCCTCGTCGAGGGCGCGTTCGGCCAGCAGCGTCACGAACGCGTCGAGCTGGGGATTGGCCGCCTCGATCCAGCGCAGCACCGCCTCGGTCAGTTCGACCGGGGAGAGCTGGCGGGCCTGGATGCGGCGGGCGGCCTCGGCAATGGTCAGGTGTTGGGTCGCGGCCGTCATCGCTCGTCTCCGCGCTTGGGGAACCGGAACGTGTTCATGGGCTCGTCCTGCCAGGGGCGGTCGCGGGGGATGCGCCCGAGCATGGCTTCGAGGTACACGTACGCCTCGCACAGCTGGTCGAGCTGCTGCGCGGAGAGAGTTGCATCGCCCAGCCGGGCAAGTTGCTCCAGCTCCGCGCGCAGGGTGGGATCGTGGGGCTCGCTCATGGTCGGCCTCAAGGGGGGTCGGCGCCGCCGGCGTCGATCCCGGGTCGGCGCGTGTGCCAGGGGGTGGCCTGCTCGTAGGCGTAGGCGACCCTGAGCACCAGCGCCTCGTCGAAGGGGCGCCCCGCCACCTGCATCGCCAGCGGCAGCCCCTCGGCGAAGCCGTTGCATAGCGACAGCGCCGGGCAGTTGGCCACGTTGAACGGCGCCGTCAGCGGCGGATCGGCGAAGTTCGCCTCGGGCCGCATGCTCTCGATCTTCGGGGCGGGGCCGGGGGTGGTGGCGGTGATGAAGGCATCGTGATCGCGCAGCACCTCCAGCACGTCTGCGAGGAGCTGGCGTTGGTAGCGCTGGGCCTGCACGTAGTCGGCCGCAGACAAGACAGCCCCGGGCAGCACCCGGTAGCGCGTGACCTCGCCGAACTCCGCCGGGTGGCGGGTCATGGCCGGCTCGTGCACCGCGAACGACTCCGTCATGGCGATGATCCGGTAGCACGCCTGGAACGCCTTCAGGTTCGGCAGCCGCACCTCCTCCACGTGCGCCCCCAGCCCCCGCAGCACGCCCGCCGCCTCTTCCATGGCGGCGATCACCTCGGGCCGGGCGGGCCGGTCCTGCTCGTAGAAGTGGCGCACCCAGCCGATGCGCAGCCCGGCCACCCCGCCCCGCAGGCCAGCCCGAAAATCCGGCACGGCCACGTCCGCGCTGGCGGGATCGGCGGGGTCGTGGCCGGCGATGGCCTGGAGCAGGATCGCGCTGTCTTCCACCGTGCGCGCCAGCGGCCCGCAACTGTCGAAGGACCAGGCGAGCGGGATCACCCCGCGCCGGCTGACCCGGCCGAAGGTGGGCTTGATGCCCGCCACGCCGCAATAGGCGGCCGGCAGGCGGATCGAGCCGCCCGTATCGGAGCCCATCGCCCCGGCGAACAGCCCCGCCGCCACGCCCGCGCCCGAGCCGCTCGAGGAGCCGCCGGTGAAGCGCTCCGTGTCCCAGGGGTTGCGCGCCGGGGGCCAGGGCAGATCGAAGGAGGGGCCGCCGGTCGCGAACTCGTGGGTGGCGAGCTTGCCCAGCAGCACCGTGCCCGCCTTCGCGAGCCGGTCCGTCACCGCCGCGTCGGCCTTGGGGATGCGGTGCTCCGCGTGGCGGGAATGGCCGGTGGTGCGGATGCCGGCGGTGTCGTAGATGTCCTTCAGGCCGATGGGGATGCCGTGCAGGGGGCCGCGCCAGCCGCCCCGCGCGATCTCCACTTCCGCCACGCGGGCCCGCTCGAGCGCCAGCTCCGGGGTGCGGGTGATGAAGCAGTGCAGGCGGCCCTCCAGCGCCTCGATCCGGCGCAGCAACGCCTCCGTCAGCTCGACGGGCGAGAGCCGGCGGGCCTCGATCAGCGGAGCCGCCTCGGCAATGGACAATTCGTGCAGGTCGGTCACGGGGAGCCTCCTGAACAGAAACGCCGGGTCACGCCGCGCCGGTCGCCACCGGGCCCTTGGCGGTCAGCTTGTCGATCTCCGCCAGTTCCGCCGGGGTGAGCGCCCAATCGGCGGCGACGACGTTCTGCTGGAGCTGCTCGGGCTTGGTGGCGCCGGCGATCACGCTGGCGACCCCCGGCCGTGCGGCCAGCCAGCTGAAGGCCAGCTCCAGCAGCGTGTGGTGGCGCTCGGCGCAGAAGGATTCCAGCCGCTCGACGATGGGCCAGTTCTCGTCGGTGAGGTACTTGTCGGCCAGGCGCTTGGTGTTGGTGAGCCGCGCCCCCTTCGGCATGGGCGCGCTGCGCTTGTACTTGCCGGTCAACATCCCGCCGGCGAGCGGGAAGAAGGGCAGTAGTCCCAGCCCATACTTGGCGATGGCGGGGACCAACTCCTTGTCGATATCGCGCATGACCAGGCTGTACTCGTTCTGGCAGCAGATGAACGGGTTGAGGCCGCAGGAGCGCGCCGTCCACTCCGCCTCGACCGCCTGCCAGCCGGTGAAGTTCGAGTTGCCGATGTAGCGCACCTTGCCCTGCCGGATCAGGTCGTCCAGCGCGCGCAGGGTCTCCTCGATCGGCGTGAACGGATCGTGGCGGTGCATCTGGTAGAGGTCGATCCAGTCCGTCTTGAGCCGGCGCAGGCTGTCTTCGACGGCCGCCATGATGTACCGGCGGGAGCCGCCCCGCTTGATGCCCGCGTCGTCCATCACCATCCCGAACTTCGTCGCCAGCACGATCTCCTTGCGCCGCTCGCCGAGGATCTGCCCGAGGAACGTCTCCGACTTGCCGCGGTCGCCGTAGGTATCCGCCGTGTCGAACAGCGTGATCCCCAGATCGAGCGCCTTGTGCACGACGGCGCGGGTTCCCTCCAGGTCCGTGCGGCCACCGAAGTTGTTGCACCCGAGCCCGACGACCGACACCTGTAAGCCTGACTTGCCGAGATAGCGCAGCTTCACGGAAGACCTCTCTGCACGTGGACGGGTTCGCGGTCGCGGGTCGCTCCGCGACGGTCTCGCACCAATAGTCCCGCCTGGGCCCGTTGTAAACCCTGGCGCCGGGGGCGGCGGGCCCCTCCGGTCCAGGATGCACCGAGCGCGGACCGGCGCTCGGTCGAAAGCCGGGGTCAGCCGCCGCCCTTGAAGAACTGGCGGTCGAAGTGGCGGAGGAACGCCTGGGCCTCGGACGGCGCGTACCCGGTCAGCACCAGCTCGATGTCCAGCACCGGCAGCCGCACCAGGGGGCTGAGCACACGCTCGCGCTCGGGGGAGAGGAGAAGCTCCACGCGGCGGGCGCCCTCCGTCCAGGCGATCCGTCCCTCCGCGGGCGGCGGGACGGGAGCGCCGATCACCTGCGGCAGCAGGCGCAGGAACTCCGCCAGGGAGAACCCCATCTCGCGCCGGACGCGCAGCTCGTCGGCAGCCATGGATCAATCCCTTTCCGTTTCGAACGATGAACCGCATTGGGCCGTCAGGTGCTCTACCGCGCCATCGTCCACGACCGCGCTCATCGCGGTGAAGCCGGGCGGATCGCGACTGCCCCATCCGACGGCATTGTTGGTAGGATGGGTGGGGGTCCATCGGTTGCATCGGTTGCATTGGCAGCATCGGTTCGCGGTTCGCGGTTCGTGATGGGGAGACCCACGATGACTGTGCGCCTGGAACTGGAATCCATCGAGAACGCGATCGGCCGCCTGGCCGAAGCCCTGGCCGCCCTGGAGGCGGACCCGAAGAATGCGTTGATCCGCGACGCGGTCATCCAGCGTTTCGTGTTCACGTACGAGCTCTCGCACAAGATGCTGAGGCGCTATCTCGAACGGACCGCCCCCGACCCCCAGGCCGTCGGGCGGATGTCCTTCGCGGACCTGATCCGCACGGGCAGCGAGCAGGCGCTGCTGCGATCGGACTGGGAACGCTGGCGGGAGTGGCGGCAGGCCCGGGGGGTCACCAGTCACACCTACAACGAGCAGTTGGCCCGCCAGGTGGCCGCGGTCGTCCCGGCGTTCCTGGAGGAGGCCCGGCACCTGTGCCGGCAACTGCGGGAAAGAACGGCGCGCCCATGACCGTTCCCGATATCCAGATCGCCCCCCGCCACTGGGAAGTCGTGGCCGCACTCCTCGAGCGGCACGTCCCGCACTGCGACGTTTGGGTGTTCGGCTCACGGGCGAAGCACCAGGCCAAGCCCTACTCAGACCTGGACCTCGTCATGGCTGGAGACGGACCCCTGCCGCTCGCCACCCTGGCCGCCCTGGCGGCCGAGCTCGAGGATTCGGCGCTGCCCTTCAAGGTGGATGTGGTGGACTGGGCCACGCTCTCTCCGTCCTTCCGCGAGACCATCCGCAGCACCAGCGTGCGCGTGCAGACCGCGGCCGCATAACCATGGCTCATCCTCCGGCGATGGGGGGGAAGATGGCGAGGGTTTCCCCCTCGCGCAGGATGCGCCCTTCGACCTCGCCGGGGGTGAGGTGGAACCCGTCCACCATCACCAGCCGGGCCAGCTCGGGGGGGATGCGCAGCTGCTCGATCGCGGCGCGTACGCGGGTGCCCTCGGCCAGCTCCAGCTCGATGGTGTGATCCTGCGCGCCCGGCGGGAGCAGGGCTGTTAGGGTGGCGAACAGCTTGAGCTTGATGCGCATGGCGCGACGGACGGCTGGTCGGTGGGTACCGCGGATGACCGCGCGGGGGCCGGCGCGCCGGGCATCCCCCGACGGTGCCGAGTCGTCGGGCTCCCGCCACGGCCCGTGGGCTCGCGCCGCGGCTCCCCGCGCCGGCGGCCGCTCAGGCGGAGCGGCGCGCCAGCGGGGCGTGGCCCGCCGACTGGGTGGCGTGCTGAAAGGCGGCAGCCGCCAGGCCCGGGTCCTTGAGCAGGCGCTCCTTCCAGGGGCCGAGGCGGGCGCGGGTCTGGATCAGCCCGCGCAGGATGCCCACGCCTTCGGTGCGCCCCACCACGATGGCGCCCACGATGCGGTCGTCCACCAGTTCGAGGCGGGTGTAGCGGAAGCGCTCGTCGTCCTGCAGCTCGGCGTGGCTGCCGCCGGCCACGCCCGCCCACTGCCCGAAGGAGTGGGAGACCAGTCCCACGGTATCGAGCACGTTCATGATCAGGCTGCCGCGGTAGGCGCTGTTTCGGCCGGCCATGTTCAAGGCCGCCACGCGCCCGTGCTCGGCGGCGGTGGGCTGGATCGGGTGCACGCCCGTGCCACCCGAGACGTCGGGGCCTTCGGCCACGTCGCCCGCGGCGTAGATCTCGGGGACGTTCGTCTGCAGGTGGTCGTCCACCAGCACCCCCTGCCCGGTCTTGACGCCGCTGCCGGCGAGGAAATCGATGCGCGGCTGCACGCCGGTCGCCACGATCACCAGCTCCGCCTCGATGGGCTTGCCCTTGCCACCGCTCAGCTCGAGCGCCAGTACGCCCGTTTTGTTGCGCTTGGCGCGGGCGATGCGGGTGGCAGTCAGCACCGTCACCCCCTGGCGCTCGCACCAGCGCTGGAGCATGAGGCCGGCGGGTTGGTTCATCATCTTCGGCACGAGCCGGTGCTCCATCTCGACCACGGTCAGCCGGACGCCGCGGGCGTGGAGCGCGTTCATGACGATGCTGCCGATGAAGCCGCCCCCGATCAGCGCCACGCGCGCGCCCTTGGCGGCGAGCCGGTGGATGGCGCGGGCGTCCGCTAGGCTCCAGCAGGGGTGGACGCCCGCCCCGGCCAGCCCCGGGATGGGCGGTGCCACCGGCCGCGAGCCCGTGGCGATCAGCAGCCGGTCGTAGGGCAGGCGGCGGCCATCGCCCAGCCGCACGCTCTTGGCCTTGGCGTCCACCGCCGTCACCGTCTGCTGGAGACAGGCGATGCGCAGCCGCTCGAAGTGGCCGGGCTCCTTGCGCAGCAGCATGCCCTCCTCGGCGATCCGATCCGCGAGATAGTACGGGATGGCCATGCGCGAGTAGGGCGCCGGGGACTCGTCGCCCAGCAGCGTGATCTCCGCCTGCGCATCCGCGGCGCGGAGCGTCTCCGCCGCGATCACACCGGCCGGCCCTGCACCCACGATCACATGACGCATCGGGCTACCCCCTGCGGGTTCCGCGACCCCGCCTGAGAGGCGAACAACGGGAACGCGGCGCGAGGGGGTGCCCCGCGCCGCATCGGCGGCTGGCTGGCCGGCCCTACAGGCCGAGGCGCTTCAAGGTCTCGGCGCGGGGCACGCCCTCGGCGTTCCAGCCGCGGATCTCGTAGTACATGGGCATCATCTTGGCGAGACCATTGGTCTTGCCGGTGGCCGGCCCCGTCTTGGCGGCCTCGTCGAGCAGGCGCTTGGGCAGCGTGTCGTCCTTGGCGGTGAGCCCCGCCTTGGCGTTGAACAGGCGTTCCAGGTTCCACACCCGCTCGCCCAGCGCCAGCAGCTCCTCCTGGCTGAAGCCGGGGCCGCAGGCGCCCTCGATCTGCGGCTGGATCTCGTTGAGGGTCCAGGCGAAGGTGGTGAACAGGCACAGCCCGCTGGAATCGACGACGGCGGTCGCATCCTGGAAGGCCTTGACCAGCTCCGGCTTGCCGTCGGTCTGCAAGGGATCGGACTTGACCGGAATCCCGAAGATCTCCGAGGCCACGGTGTAGCCGCGCAGGTGGCAGGCGCCCCGGTTGGAGGTGGCGTAGGCCAGCCCCATTCCCTGGATGCCGCGCGGGTCATAGGCCGGAAACTCCTGGCCCTTGACCGTCATGGAGAGCTCGGGGTGCTTGTACTTGTCGCACATGCGCTTGGAGCCCAGCCCCAGCACCTTGCCGAAGCCCTCGCCCTTGCCGGTGATCTCGGCGGCCTTGACCAGCGCCTCGGCCGAGCCGAAGGCGAGCGGGAAGCCCACGTCCTTCTCGCCGATGACGCCCATCGCATACAGCTCCATGGCGGCGGCCACCGTGGCGCCGAAGGAGATGGGGTCCATGCCGTGCTCGTTGCACAGGAAGTTGGTGAACGTGAGCGTATCCAGGTCGTCCACCCCCGTATCCGCGCCCAGGCTCCAGGCGTTCTCGTACTCGAGTCCGCCCGAGGCCTTCCAGTACTCGGGCCGGTTCTTCACCGTGAAGTGGTTCTCGTCGATCTTCGAGACGCGGCCGCAGGCGATGGTGCAGCCGAAGCAGGCCTGGTTGGCGACGAGGTTGCTCTTGCCGTCGGGGCGCTTGGCACGCATGGCCTCGCCCGAGATCTTGCCGGCGCCCTCGAACTGCACGTCGCGGAAGTTGCGGGTGGGCAGGGCGCCCGACTGGTTGATCACGTTCATCAGCACGTTGGTGCCGTAGGTGGGCAGCCCCTGGCCGGTGATCGCGTTCTCCCGCAGCACCTTCTTGCCCGCGTTGACGGCCTGCATGAACTTGCCGAAATCGTGGACGTTGCCCACGCCGAGCGTGCCGCGCACGCCGATGGCCTTGAGGTTCTTCGAGCCCATCACGGCGCCCACGCCGGAGCGGCCGGCGGCGCGGTGCAGGTCGTTCACCACGGCGGCATAGAGCACCTGGCTCTCGCCGGCCTTGCCGATGCACGAGACCTTCATGTCCGGGCTCTGGCAGCGCTGCTTGAGCAGCCCATCCACCTCCCAGACCGTCTTGCCCCAGAGGTCGCCCGCCGGCGCCAGCCGCGCCTGCTCGTTCTCGATGATCAGCACCACGGGCTGGGGCGACTTGCCTTCGAGGATGATCATGTCCCAGCCGGCCATCTTCAGCTCCGCGCCGAAGTAGCCGCCGGAGTTGGAGCAGGCGATCGCGCCGGTTAGCGGCCCCTTGGTGATGACCGAGTAGCGCCCGCCGGTCGAGGCGGCCGTCCCCGTCAGCGGCCCCGTGGCGAAGATGAGCTTGTTGGCCGGAGAGAGCGGATCCACCTTGGCATCGACCTCCTCGACGAAGTACTTGGTCGCCAGCCCGCGCTGGCCGAGGAACTTCTTGGCCCACTCCATCTTGAGGGGCTCGCTGGCCACCTTGCCTTCGCTGAGGTTGACCCGCAGGATCTTCTTGGCCCACGACATGGCGTTTCTCCCTCGTTCAAGGTGATCAGGCCACTTGCGGCATGGTCCTGGCGGCCCAGCGCCGCATCTTGTCGGTGCCGGTGGCTTCCACGTCGATGTACGTGATCGCGGAGGTGGGGCACGCCTCTACGCAGGCAGGCGAGCCGGCGCACAGGTCGCACTTGGCGACCTTGCCCGTGCGGGTCTGGAAGTTGATCGTGCCGAAGGGGCAGGCGATCGTGCACACCTTGCAGCCCACGCAGGTGGCCTCGATCACCACCTTGCGGTCCAGCACCGGGTCCAGCTTGATCGCGTCCACCGGGCAGGCGTGCAGGCACCACGCCTCCGCGCACTGGGTGCAGGTGTAGGGCACGTAGCGTGCCTCGTCGTGGAAGTGGAACACCTTGATCATCGAGTGCGCGGGATTGAACACCCCCTCCTTGACATACGAGCACGCCAGCTCGCACTGGAGGCAGCCCGTGCACTTCTCCACCGAGATGTGTAGTGCCTTGGCCATGCCGTGTTCTCCTTTCGCGGGAGGTCGCCGGAATCGCCGGAGCGCGCGCGCCCACGCCGTGGGCGTCGCCGGCGGTGTGGTGTCGCCGCGCATGTACCGCTCGATTTCCCTTCCCCCAGGCTTCCAGCTTATTGCACACTCCCCGCCGCCTGCCAAGAGTTTCCTCCGGCTCATCCGTGGCCGATCTTCCCCCTGTGGGCGGCGTTGCGGGGCGGGCGCTCCGGCCGATCGGTGACCTACGTGTCGCCAGCGACGCCGTCGCCGGGGGAGGCGGGGAGCCCGGCCGTTCCCCTGCCGGGCGGTCTGGCGCCGAAGTGCCACGCGAGGCTTGTCCTGGGCGCCTTGGCCATGACACAAAGCAATGGCACAAGAACGTGGCATCAGACGGAGCAGCACGAGCGCGCAGGGCACACCGACAACCGGGGGGCCGATATGGCGGAGCATGATGCAGACCAGGGCGTGATCCTGATGGGGTGCGGCGACGTGGGGCCCATCCACGAGCCGATGCTGCCTTACAGCGCGCTCGTCAAGCCGACCCTGGCGGCGGCCGATATCCGCTTCGGCCAGTGCGAGCGGGTCTACTCCGAGCGCGGCAGCCTGCAGGTGCACTCCGGCGGCCGCCACAGCCGCCTCAAGCCCCACCTGGCCTCGGTGTTCAGCGATTGCGGCTTCGACGTGGTGTCGGTGGCCAGCAACCACGCCATGGACTGGGGCGAGGAGGCGCTGCTCGATACCCTCGACGTGCTCCGGGCACGGGGCATCCAGACGGTGGGCGCCGGCCGGAACATCGAGGAGGCCCGGCGCCCCGCGCTCATCGAACGCAAGGGGGTGCAGGTCGCCATCCTCGCCTACTGCTCCATCGTGAACGAGGGATACGCGGCGGGACCCGCCCAGGCGGGGGTGGCACCCATGCGCGCCCACACCTACTACGAGGCGCTCGAGTACCAGGCGGGGATTCCGCCCCGCGTGGTCACCGTGCCCCACGAGGCGGACCTGGCGGCGCTCGCGGCGGATATCGCCGACGCGAAGAGGCGCGCGCAGGTGGTGGTGGTGTCGCTGCACTGGGGGCTGCACTTCATCCCCCGGGCCATCGCCGACTACCAGCCGGTCGTCGCCAGGGCGGCGTTCGCGGCGGGGGCCGATCTGATCCTCGGCGGCCACGCCCACGTGCCCAAGGCCGTGGCCGTATACGGCGGCAAGGTCTGCCTGTACAGCCTGAGCAACTTCATCATGACTTCGCCTGCCCCTTCGGCCCAGCGGGCGCAAGTTTTCCTTGAGCGCTACGGCGCGCGGCTCGACCCGGACTACCCGCACCTGCCCTACGGCACCGATGCCAAGCGCAGCCTGATCGCCAGGGCAGTGCTGACCCGCGCGGGGGCGCGGCGCGTCTCGTTCCTGCCCGTGCTGATCGATCGGCACCTGCGCCCGGAGGTGCTGGCCGGGCGCGATCCGCGGTTCGCGGAGGCCCTCGCCTACATGGAATGGGCCTCGGAAGACTTCCCCCACCGCTTCACGGTGGAAGGGGACGAGGTGGTCGTGAACGCGCCATAGACGCGGAGGGAATTCCACCCGCCCGATTCCGCGCATTCCGCGCGGGGTTGACCGATGGCCGAACCCCCGCGGCCCCATCCCTGCTCCCGGCCGGCTTCGCTGTCTTCGGCCCGCTTTCGTCTTCCGGCCGGACATCTGCTAAACAGACGGTACCCGGGCACACGCAGGTATCCCGACCCCTTTCCGCGCTCCGCACCTGAGGACCATGATCGTTTCCCAGCGCCTGGCCGACGGCGTTTACGTCTTTGGCACAGTCCTGTCTGCGGTTCTGCTGTTCCAGGTTCAGCCGTTGTTCGCCAAGACGATCCTCCCCCAGTTCGGCGGGGCGTCGTCAGTGTGGACCATGGCGCTGATGCTGTATCAGACGATTCTGCTGCTCGGGTATCTGTACGTGCACTATCTGCTCAAGCCCGGCTCGAAGCGGGGCGCCATCAAGGTGCATCTGGCCCTGCTGGCCCTCGGGGTGGTCTGGTTGCTGATCGCGCCGCACATGACGACGTTCGCACCCCCCGCTGCGGTCGCACCGCCGGTGGGGCTGGTCGCGGTCTTCACGGCGAACGTTCTCGTGCCGTATTTCGTGCTGACCACCACCTCGCCCTTGATCCAGCTGTTCTATGCGCGGGAGGGATCGGGGAGGGTGCCCTACCACCTCTTCGCCCTCTCGAACCTGGCCTCGCTGGGGGGGCTGCTGGCCTACCCGGCGCTCATCGAACCGCTGCTCGTGGTGGAGCGGCAGTGGCTCACGTGGAGGATCGGCTTTGCGGCGTATGCGCTCGTGATGGCGGCGGTCTGCATGCGCGCCCTGGGGCTTCGCGTCCCGCGCGCTCCTGCCCGGTCGCTCGGGGGTGCCGGGGGCCGCGGCTGGGGCCAGGCGGGGATGTGGGTGTTTCTCGCGGTGCCCCCTTCGATCCTGCTGAGCGCCATTTCTTCGTACGTCACCCACAACATCGCGCCGATTCCGCTGTTGTGGGTGATTCCGTTGTCGCTGTATCTGCTCACGTTCTTCTTCACCTTCAGTCGTCGCAGCTGGTACAGGCGCTGGCTGTTCATTCCCCTGCTCTTCGCCGGTCTGGCTGGACTCGCTGCGGTGCGTTACCACGAGCTGGAACTGGACCATATCGGCACGGCGCTCGCCCTCAGCATGGGGGTGCTGTTCGCGGCGGGGATGGTATGCCACGGCGAGTTGGCGCGGCTTCAGCCGGAGCCGAGCCGGCTGACGGGATACTTTCTGGCCATCGCCATCGGAGGCGCGCTGGGGGGGACATTCACCGCCGTCGTAGCGCCACTGATCTTCACAGACTATTTCGAGCTGGAGGCCGGGATGGTGGGCGTCCTCCTGGCGGTCGCCCTGGCGCTCAAACCTTGGGCGCAGACCCGGGCATGGACGCCCGTTGCAGCCGGTCAGTGGAGGCCTCTCGCCGGACGGGGCCGGTATTCCGCCGCGGGCGGCGGTCGGCTCATGGCCGCGCTCCGCCACTGGCGACCCGCGGCGACCGGCACGCGGTTGCGCGCCGCCGGCCGGCGCTGGCTCTCGGCTGCCGCCCGCCCGGGGTGGGCCGCGGCGGGACGCCGCTGGGTGCCGGTCGCCACAGGCATGGGCGCGATCGTGCTGGCCGCCGCGCTGCTCTCTACGACGATCTACAAGGTGCGCACGGAAGGCGCCTCGACCCGTGTGGCGGCCCGGAACTTCTATGGCATCCTGCAAGTCCGGGATTCCGGCACCGGGGCGGACGCGCAGCGTTTCCTCTACAACGGCAAAGTGATTCATGGCGTCCAGTACCTCGACGCCAAGCGCCGACGCGAGCCGTCGTCGTACTACCACTCGGAGACGGGCATCGGCGCGGCAATTCTGGACGGCCACCGCAGCGGACCCAGGCGGATCGGCACCATCGGGCTCGGCGCCGGCACCACGGCCGCGTATTGCCGACCCGGGGATTTCTACAAGTATTACGAGATCAACCCGCTGGTTCACACCGTGGCGCTCGAGCGCTTCACCTACCTTGCCGACTGCCGGGGTCGCGTGGAAGTGGTCGTGCGGGACGGGCGTCTCGCCCTCCAGGAAGCCCCAGGAGACAAGCTGGATGTGCTGGCGGTGGATGCGTTTACCGGCGATGCCATCCCGATGCATCTCCTGACGCTGGAGGCCTTCGCCATCTACCTGCGCCACATCGCACCCGATGGCGTGATCGCCGTGCACATCACCAACCGCTACCTCGACCTGATGCCGGTGCTGCGGGGCACCGGCGCCCACTTCGGCCTGGAGCTGGAAGCCTTCAGGACCGAGGACGACCCCGACAGGGGGCATTACCCCACCGACTGGGTGCTGATGCGGCGCGCAGGCATTGCCTCCGCCAAGGTCATTGAAGAGCCGCCTGCGGGTATAGACACCTCGAACTCTTCGGTGCTGACCTGGACCGACGACTTCAGCACCCTGCTCCCGGTGATCCGGTGGAAAGAGCTCAAGCCCGACCTCCCGAGCTGGTTCACCGCACCGTAGGGTGCCGGGCATGGCGCCCCGCCCACGCCCCTCGGAAGTCCGAACGCGCGGGCCGGGGCGCCGCGAGCCCTACTGCGCCGGCCGGTCCAGCCAGACGTCCTGCATGCGGAAGAAGTTGTAGATGCTGTTGTGGGGATAGTAGTTCTTCACGTGCGACCAGTAGGAATAGTAGTCGATGCGCCAGCCCACGATCGGCCGCGCCACGTCCAGCTCCAGCTTGCGGTCGATCTGGTGCACCATGTTGACGCGCGTCAGCTGATCTGTCTGCTCGGACTGGGTGTTGATCATCTTCTGCGTGATCTCATCGCAGTAGTCCGAATAGTTGCGCTGGGAGCCGCAGCCGAAGTTCTCGAGCAGATTCACGTCAGGATCGTCGATGTTCGGGCCGGTGGCGTTGAGCAGCATCTGGAACTCACGCCGGGCCACCATCGGGAACCAGTTCGCCGTCTGCACCTGCTTGAGGTCTACGGCGATCCCCACCCGCTTCATCTGGTCGATCGCCCAGGAGGCCATGTTGATGTAAATGCTGGCCGTCCGGACGTGCATCACCAGCTTCAGCGGCTTCTGCTCCGTGTACCCCACCTCCGCCAGCAGCTTGCGGGAGCGCTCGCGGTTCTCGTCCAGCGCCCCAGGGTCGTAACCGGGCAGCTTGCGCAGCTCCTCGATCGGCAGGCCGAAAGTGCCGAAGGGCGGGCGCATGTTGGCCCCGGAAACCACCCCCGCGCCATTGAAGATCACCTTCACGAACTCCTCGCGATCCAGCACCATGCTGATCGCCTTCCGCACCTTCAGGTTGTCGAAGGGCGGCTTCTTCAGATTCAGGATCACGTTGAAGTTGGAGTTCGTCGTCGAACGGAAGTGCCTCATCCCCGGGACGTCCTTGTACAGCTCGTATGCCGTCTGGTCCGACTCGGTGGGGTAGGAGATGTCGAGCTGACCGCTCTGCATGGCGGCCAGGCGCGTGCCGCGGTTGGGGATGATGACGTAATTGATGCCGTCCATGTATGGGCGGCCCTTGACGAAGTAGTTCGGATTCTTTTCCAGCAGCACGTACTTGCCGCGGTTGTGCTCCTTGAGCCGGAACGGTCCGGAGCCGTTGACCTTGGTGCGGTAGTCGTCGGCCGACAGGCTGGCATCGAGGATAGGCGTGTTGCCCGAGGCCAGCATCGCGAGCAGCGAGGGCTGTGGCCGCTTCAGCACGAATGCCACCTCGTGATCGCCGTTGGTCCGGATCTCCTTGATATTCTCCCACCAGGACTTGCGCGGGTTCAGCCGCATCTTGCGCGGCGAGGCCCCGCGCACCATGTCGATGGTGTCCTTGACATCCTTGCTGGTGACGGGCTTGCCATCTTGGAACTTCACGTCCTCGCGCAGCTTGAAGGTGAGCGTGGTGTCGTTGTAGCTCCAGGCCCAGCCGGTCGCCACTTCGGGCATGATCGTGTCGATCGATTCGATCTGCGCTTCGGGCCGAAACAGCGCCAGGTTGCTGTGCTGCGGCATGAGCGGCAGCGACCAGTCGTTCGAGGAGCCCTCGTAGATGTTGTAGCTGGGCGGGTCGGTGCGGGCCATCACGCGCACTTCCCCGCCGTACTTGACGGCCAGCGCCTGGGTCTCCACGCCCAGCGCAAGCGCGATGCCGATTCCGAACACGAATAACGGACGATAGCCCCTGGCCATATGCATCTCCCCAAGTAGACGGTTTGGCGTATGGGGATGCGCGGGTGCGCGAACGCCCACCCGGCGATCCGCCCGACCCCCGGCGCCCGGACGGCGCCATCGGGCGGAGCCCCATGGATACGGTGCCGATATGCTGCTACATCCAGCAAAATTGTCAACCGCCGATTCGTCGGGGAACGCGCTGGGAAGCCGCGCGCATCGCGAGGGCACTGCCGCGGGCAGGCCCCGGGCCCGCGGGCGGAGACGCGGGCGGGCCCGAGGTCGGCGAGGGGGACGTCGCTACTTGTCCAGCCAGACGTCCTGCATGCGGAAGTAGTTGTAGATGGTGTTGTGGGGGTAGAAATCCTTCACGTGCGGCCAATAGGCGTAGTAGTCGATGCGCCAGCCCAGGTTGGGGCGGGCGAAGTCGCCTTCGATGCGCCGGTCGATGGCGTGCACCAGCCGCACGCGCTTCGCCTGATCGATCTCCGACGACTGCTCGGCGAACTTTGCCTCCATGTCCTTCTCGCAGTAGTCGCCGTAGTTGCGCTCCGAGCCGCAGGAGAAGTTCTCGTACAGGTTGGCGTCGGGATCGTCGATGGCGATGGCGGGGGTGTTGAGCAGCATCTGGAAGTCGCGTCGGGTCAGCATGGGGAACCAGTTCGCCGTCTCGACCTGCCTGATTTCGACCTTGATGCCGATCCGGGAGAGCTGGTCGGTCGCCCAAGTCGCCATGTGGATGTAGACGTTGGTGGCGCGCACGTGCATCACCAGGCTGAGCGGCTTCTCCGCGGAGTACCCCAGCTCTACCAGCATCTGCCGGGCGCGCTCGCGGTTCCGGGGGAGATCGGCGGGGTTGTAGCCGGGCAGCTTGACCAGATCCTCCTGCGGCAGGCCGAACGTGCCGAAGGGCGGCGGGAGGTGCACCGACCCCACCACGCCCGCCCCGCCGAACAAGACCTTGACGAACTCCTCGCGGTCCAGCGCCAGGTTCACGGCCTCGCGCAGCCGGCGGTTGTTGAAGGGCGGCTTCTGCAGGTTCATGACCACCTCCATGTGGGAGTTGGTCGTCGAGCGGTGGAACTTCATCTTCGGCACCGCCTTCTTGAGGGTCTCGTAGGCCTGCTGATCCGTTTCGGTCGGGTAGCCGATGTCGAGCTGATTGGCCTGCATGGCGGCGATGCGCGTGCCGCGGCTGCGGATGATGATGTAGTCGATGGCGTCGAGGTACGGGCGGCCCTTCACGAAGTAGTGGGGATTCTTCTCGAGCAGGACGTTCTTGTCGCGGTTGTGCTGCTTGAGCCGGAAGGGCCCCGTGCCGTTCTCGCGGCTGCGCAGCTCGGCGGGGCTCAGGTGCGCGGCGAGCACCGGCGATTGCCCCGAGGCCAGCATGGCCAGCAGCGCCGGCTGGGGCCGGCCGAGCGTGAACGTCACCTCTTGGTCGCCGCGGGTGGTGATCTCCGTGATGTTCTTGAACCACGACTTGCGCGGGTTGAGCCGCAGGCGCCGCTTGGCGTCGGCCCCGCGCGCCATGTCATAGGTGGCCTTGACGTCGGCGCTGCTGAACGGCTTGCCGTCGTGGAACGTCACCCCCTGGCGCAACTTGAAGGTGAGCCGGGTGTGGTCGGGGCTCCAGCTCCAGCTTTCCGCCAGTTCCGGCATGATGGTGTCCAGGCGCTCGACCTGCTCCTCGGGCTTGTAGAGCACCAGGTTGCTGTGGGCCGGCATCATCGGCAACGAGTAGTCGTTGGCCGAGCCTTCGTGGATGTTCAGGCTGGGCGGGTCCGTGCGGAACATCACCTTCACCGTTCCGCCGTACTTCTGCGCGGGCGCCTGCGCGGCCCCCAGGGTGATCAGGGCGCAGAAGGCGGCCACCCAGGCCGCATAACGGGCGTTCGACATTGCAGCATTCTCCGGGAGAACATTCGGATGCGCTGTCGCCCCGGAGCGCGCTCGCGCGCGTGCCGGAGACGACCAAGACCGCCTTGCGACCGATCCAACTCCCGCCGGCGGTATCCCCCCCGATGAGAACGATGGTGCCATCCTCGGCGGCAAGGGCGCGGTTTGTCAACCGGCGGCAACCGCGCGTACCAGGCCATGCCCATTCTCCGCGGCCATGGTAGCCGCACGCGGAAGCGTCGTGCGGCCACACCCCCAGCTCCCTCTCCTGGTGGAGAGGGGGAGGTGGCGGCGGCGGCCACGCCGCTTGATCAGCCGGGAGCGGTCGCCCCTCGCCATGTGAACGGAGAGGGGAAGGGGGTGAGTCACCATGGGCGACGGGCGCACCGAGGGCTATGAAACCGGTCGGACCGTGCGGAATCCGGAGGCCGTCCAAAAGCAGACCCCTCGCTGCGCTCTGGGTGACAAGGTCGTGTCATTTCGAGCGGAGCGAGGAATCTGCTGTTGCGGATTCGCAAGCCTTTGAAATGTAACGACTGCGCGAGTTTCTTGATAGGCCATGGGGTCGGTCGGGTGCGATCGCCCCTTGCCATGTGAATGCAGAGGGTAGGGGGTGCGGCCGCGGGGTCGGCCATGCCGGCGCGGCCCGCGGCTCACACCACCGGCGAGAGCCCGCCATCCACGTTGATGGCGGTGCCGGTGATGTACGAGCCCGCATCGGAGGCGAGGAAGCACGCCATGTTGGCGAACTCGACCGTCTCGCCCAGTCGGCCCATCGGCAGGTTCTTGCCCTGCTGCTTGAGGAACTCCTCCCAGGAGAGATGGCTGTACTCGCGCTTGTGGCGCCGCGTCCACTGGTCGCTGACGATGCGCCCGGTCAAGAGCGCGTTGACGAGCACATTGTGCGGCGCACCCTCGCCGGCCAGCACCTTGGTCAGCGCCATGCCCGCCGCGCGCGTGACGGCCGTGGGTGCACCGCCCGCCGAGGGGGCCTTGGCGCCCGTGTTCAGCACGTTGATGATCCGGCCCCAGCGCCGGGCCTTCATCTCGGGAAACGCCAGCCGGCTGAAGCGGATGGCCCCGAACAGCTTGAGCTCGATATCGTACTGCCACACCTCGTCGGTCAGCTCGACGAACGGCCCGCGCTGAGAGCTGCCGGCATTGTTGACCAGGATATCCACCTTGCCGAACGCCTTGACCGCCAGCCCGAAGCTCTTTGCGATCTGGTCGGGCTTGGTCACGTCACAGGGGAGGCTAAGCACCTTGCCCTTGGCGACCTGCTCGATCTCCGCCTTGGCCTCGGCCAGTTGCTCGGGGCGGCGCGCCACGATCGCCACGTCGGCGCCCGATTCGGCGAAGCGCTTCGCCATGCCCCTGCCCATGCCCATGCTTCCGCCGGTGATCAGGGCCGCTCGGCCCGTCATCGAGATTTCCATCGTCGCCACTCCTCGCGAGGGGTGTAGGGATTGTGCGCCCGGTACCCTGCTGGGCGATCCCGGGGCCGTGCAGCGTCGCGGTGCAGGCGGGGGAGCCCGAGCCCCTTGCCCGGGGCTCCGCGCCCGCTGTTCCATGGCAGCGCGGGCACACCATATCCCAAGTCGCCACGGGTTGCAGCCCCGGCGGCACCCGCCGCCATGACCCGACCGAACCTCTCTTGACAGGCGGGCGGAAATGATACATCTGTATCGTTGTGATGATTCAAATTGAAGAAACCGATGAAGGGAAGCGCTCGGGCGCGGTGCCGGAGGGCGTCGTCGAGCCCCCATCGGATGCTTGGCTCATGCTGATCCATCAGTTGCCCCCGGAGCCCGCCTACCTCCGGGTGAAGGTGGGGCGGCGCCTGTACCGGGCGGGGGCGGCGCTGCTCAAGAACAGCGTCTACGTGCTGCCCGCCGGTGAGCCCCAGCGCGAGGACCTGACCTGGATCGCACGGGAGATCGCCACGGCCGGCGGCGAGGCGGTCGTGTGCGAGACACGGCTGGTGGCGGGGCTCGACGACGCGGCGCTGCGCGACCTGTTCCGGCGTGCCCGCAACGAGGAATACACCCGCATCGCCGACGAGGCCCGCGCCGCGCTTGAATCCGTGGATACGCCCGACTCCGAGGCGGAGCGGCTGGCCCAGATGCGGCGCGACCTGGCCCGGCTCCGCCGACGGCTCGCTGAGACGGCAGACCTCGACTTCTTCGCGGCCGCGGGGCGCGGCGCCGCCGAGGCGCAGTTGCTCGCGCTCGAAGGTCGCCTGCGCGCCGCACAGTCGCCGACAGCCGGGGCGGCTTCGGGGAGCGACCTCGCATCGCTGCGCGGGCATCTGTGGGTCACCCGCGCAGGGGTGCACGTGGACCGCATGGCCTCGGCTTGGCTGATCCGGCGATTCGTGGACCCCGACGCGAGCTTCCGGTTCGTGCGCGGTCGCGGCTACCGTCCGCGGGTGGGGGAAGTGCGCTTCGACATGTTCGAGGCGGAGTTCACCCACGAGGGCGATGCCTGCACGTTCGAGGTGCTCCTCGCGCGCAGCGGCCTCCACGACCCCGCACTCGATGCGCTGGCGGAGATTGTCCACGATCTCGATCTGAAGGATGGCAAGTACCAACGGCCCGAGGCCGCCGGGCTGGAGCGGCTGATCGCCGGCATCACGATGACGCAGGCCGAGGACAAGGCCCGGCTCGCCCGCGGCGCCGCGCTGTTCGACGACCTCTACGCGTTCTTCCGCGGTGTCGGGCACCGGGATTCCTGACCGCGATGCTGGAAGGGGGACCCTCCATGGAGACCGCAACGTCCGCGCCACCCACCTACAGGTCGGAGCTCGTGGGGCTGTGTGGGATCGGATTTCTGGCCAGGGCCTCGTACGCCCTGGCGCGGACGCCCGTGCTGGCGCTGTTCGCCGCGGCGCTGGGCGCGGGGCCGGAGGCGATCGGCCTGGCCGTGGCCATCTCGACCGTGACGGGCGTGTTGTTCAAGATGCCTGCCGGCGTGGTTTCCGACGTGATCGGCAGGACGCGCACTTTGTTCGTCGGGCTAGTGGTGTTCGCCATCGTCCCGTTGGCCTACCTGTGGGTATCCACCTACGAGATGCTGGTGCTCGTGCGATTCCTACACGGTTTCGCCACGGCGATCTACGGGCCGGTCTCCATGGCGGTCGTGCTGGAAGCGGCAGGCTCGCGGCGGGCCGAGGCGCTATCCTGGTTCTCCTCGGTCACCATCGTGGGCAACCTCATCGGCGCCCCCTTGGGCGGGTTCCTGGTGACCGCACTGTCCAGCGGGGGTCCCCAGGAGCTGGCCCATTTCCACGTGGTCTATGGCGTCGTGGCTGCCCTGGGCATGGCGTCGCTGCTGCTGGCCCTGTGGATGTTGCGCGGACACGCCGCGGCGCCGGTTCCGGAGAGCCAGCGCTCCCTGAAAGGGGTGTGGCGCCAGTTCCAGGCCGGCGTGCGCGAGATCCTGCTGGACCGGCGGGTGCTGCTGACCAGCAACGTGGAAGGGGTGCAGAACCTGTCGGTCGGCGCGCTGGAGGCGTTCCTGCCGGTTTACGTGGTGCTGGTGGTCGGGCTGTCGGCCTTGCAGGCCGGCCTGCTGTGGGGAGCGCAGATCGTGGTCACCATCGCAGCCAAGCCCCTGATGGGGGCGCTGTCCGATCGCTACGGACGTCACCCCGTCATCTTCTGGGGCATGTTCGCCTGCGCCATCCCTTTCGCCCTCATTCCCTGGTTCCAGAGCTTCGCCGTCCTGATGGTGCTGGCGGCCTCATTCGGCCTGGGCGAGGCGTTGGTCACCTCGTCGGCCGCGGCTCTGGTGGCCGACCTGTGCGACGAGCGGCAGTTGGGCTCGGCCATGGGCACCTTCGGCACGATCTACGACGTGGGGCATGCGTCGGGGCCTCTGCTGGCCGGCCTGCTGATCGGGCTGTCCGGCGGTCACGACTTCCGGGCGCCCTTCGCGCTGATCGCGACCCTGCTGGTGGCGACGGCGCTGGCCTTCCGGTGGGGCGTCGGGCGGGCGGTGCGCTAGCGCCGCGCATCGGAATCAAACCTTCAGCGGAGATGTGCCATGGTCCCCTTCGGTGGCGACGAGAGGAAGCACTTCAACCTCAAGGAGGCCGAGGAATTCCGCGAACGCTTCTTCGTGCGGAAGCGGCTCTTCGAAACCTCGGACATGCACTTCAACGTCTACTGCATCGCACCAGGGCAGGCGAATCCGCTGCACCGCCACCCGATCTCCGACGAGGTGCTGTTCTTCGTGGAAGGCGCGGGGGAGTGCACGGTCGGCCTGGAAACCTATCCGGTCAAACCCGGGGACCTGGTGCTCGTACCCAAGAACGTGCCGCACTCCATCCGCAACACCCAACCCACGGCCAACATGGTGTGCATTCTGGCTCAGACCCCGCTGCCTTGTGAGCATGTGGCCGTCAAACCCGAGGACCTGGAGCGATACGCCCGGGGCTGAGAGTTCCGCACCCCGACATCCCGCCCGACGCCCCCCGCACCCCGGGCATCGCTTGCGGCGCGGGGTATTCTCCGTGTGGGGGGCCCGTCTGCCGGCCGGCGCAGTCGGGGGTGGGCGAGGGAGCGGTACCTAATCGCATGAGCGGGGGTGTCGATGGCTCAGGGCTGGCGGGCGGGAGTGTTGTTCCTGGTCGGGGTGGCGGCGATCGCCTGGGCCAACGTCGCGGCGACCGCGCCGCGCATCGAGGAGTTTCCGGTGCCGCGGGGCTCCCGCCCGCACGACGTGGCGCCGGCGCCCGACGGCACGGTCTGGTACACGGCCCAGCCGCGAGGCGAGCTGGGGCGGCTCGATCCGAAATCCGGCGCCACCCGCCACGTCGCGCTCGGCGCGGGCTCCCGCCCCCATGGCGTGATCGTGGGTCCCGACGGCGCGGCCTGGGTCACTGACGGCGGCCTCAACGCCATCGTGCGCGTCGAGCCGACGACGGAGCGGCTGCAAGTGTTCCCCCTGCCCGAGGGCCGCGAGGGCGCCAACCTCAACACCGCCGCGTTCGACGGCGCGGGTCGGCTCTGGTTCACCGGCCAGAGCGGCGTCTATGGCCGGCTCGACCCCGCCACCGGCACGATGGACGTGTGGGACGCCCCCCGGGGTCGCGGCCCCTACGGCATCTGCGCCACGCCCGGGGGCGACGTGTACTACGTCTCGCTGGCGGGCAGCTTCCTCGCCAAGGTCGATCTGGCGACCGGCGCCACCACCGTGCTTGAGCCGCCCACGAAAAACCAGGGCGCGCGCCGCGTCTGGTCGGATTCCAAGGGGCGGCTCTGGGTGAGCGAGTGGGTGGCCGGCAACCTGGCGCTATACGACCCCGCCAGCGGCCGCTGGCGCGAGTGGAAGCCGCCCGGCCGGAACCCCAAGCCCTACTCGGTGTACGTGGACGAGCGCGACGGCGTCTGGCTCGCCGAGTGGGCCGCCAACGCCATGGTGCGCTTCGACCCCGTCCGCGAGAGTTTCGACGTTTACCCCATCCCCAGCCGCGGCGCGAACGTGCGCCAGATGCTCGGCCGCCAGGGCGAGGTCTGGGCCGCCGAATCCGGCACCGACAAGCTGCTGGTGGTGCGGGGGATTACTTCGCGCTGATCGCTGGACTGCCGGCAGCGGCCGCGCTCGCGTTCCGGCTGGGCGTCGGACGCGCGGTGCACGGGCACAGATTCCATGGGTAAACCATTCGCGAGGTACATGCCATGATCCCGTTCGGTGGCGAGAACAGGAAACACTTCAATCTCAAGGACGCTGAGGAGTTCCGGGAGCGGTTCTTCATGCGCAAGCGGCTTTTCGAGACTTCGGACATGCATTTCAACGTCTACTGCATCGCTCCCGGGCAGAACAATCCGCTGCATCGTCATCCAAGTTCCGATGAGATCCTCTACTTCACGGAAGGCGAGGGGGATTGTGTGGTCGGCCTCGAAACGTTTCCGGTCAAGCCCGGCGACCTGGTGCTCGTGCCCAAGAATGTCCCGCACTCCATTCGCAACACGCACCCCACGACCAACATGGTGTGCATCCTCGCCCAGACGCCCTTGCCCTGTGAGCACGTTGCCGTCAAGCCCGAAGAACTGGAGCGCTATGCGCGGGGCTGAATCTGCACCTTGATCGCGGCGGGCCGGACGACGGCAGGCCGTTCCGCCCGCAGTGGCTTTGCGTGACGTTGCGCGTGCCGTGGCTGGTGTCAACCGACCTGGCGGCGATGGTGTTGGCGGCCTGCGCCGTCGCGCCGCTCCTGCCCTTCAAGGTCGGGGTGATCGCGTCGCGCGGCTTCGCCCCTTGACGTGGCCCCCTCCCCCGCACTAGGACCACTATTGAGCAGAAGCTGCGCGGCGCCGGGCGGCCGGCCCGCAGCCGCGGCAGGTTACCCATCGAAAGGAAGAGGCATGAGCTGGCAGCCGGAAATCGAGGAGTTGCGGGAGCGGGAGCGGCTGGGCCGCATGATGGGCGGTCCCGACAAGATCAAGCGCCAGCACGCCGGCGGTAAGCTCACGGTGCGCGAGCGCATCGACGGGCTGCTGGACCCGGGCTCGTTCCACGAGATCGGCACGCTCGCCGGCAAGGCCGAGTATGATGCCGACGGCAAGCTGGTGGGGATGACCCCGGCCAATCTGGTGATCGGCCGCGGGCTGATCGACGGCCGGCGCGTCGTCGTCTCCGGCGACGACTTCACGGTGCGCGGCGGCGCCAACGACGGGGCGATCAAGGAAAAGCTCGTCATGTCCGAGATGATGGCCCACGAGCTGCGGCTGCCCATCGTGCGGCTGGTGGACGGCACCGGCGGGGGCGGCTCGGTCAAGAACATCGAGATCAAGGGCTACACCCTGCTCCCGAGCGGGTTCGACGGCCGGCGCTGGGACTACATCGTCCGCAACCTCGAGACGGTGCCGGTGGTCTCCCTGGCGCTGGGGTCGGTGGCGGGACTGGGGGCGGCGCGCGTGGCCGCCAGCCACTACTCGGTGATGGTGAAGGAGACCTCGCAGATGTTCGTGGCCGGCCCGCCGGTCGTGTCCCGCGTTGGCCAACACCTCAGCAAGAACGAGCTTGGCGGCAGCCACATCCACACCCGCAACGGGGCCGTGGACGACGAGGCCGCCAGCGAGGAGGAGGCGTTCGGCAGGGCGCGGCGCTTCCTTTCCTACCTGCCCTCGAACGTGGACGAGCTGCCGGCGCGCGGGCCGATCACGGACGACCCCAACCGGCGCGAGGAGTGGCTGATCGAGGCCATCCCGCGCGATAAGCGCCGCGTGTACAAGATGCGCAGCATCATCGAGGCGGTGGTGGACAAGGGCTCGTTCTTCGAGATCGGCAAGCTGTGGGGGCGGCCGGTCATCAGCGGGTTCGCCCGGCTGAACGGCTGGCCGGTGGCCATCGTCGCCAGCGACCCCTACCACTACGCGGGCGCCTGGACCGCCGACGCCTCGCAGAAGGTGATGCGCCACGTGGACGTGGCCGAGACCTTCCACCTGCCCGTGGTGCACCTGATCGATATCCCCGGCTTCTTCATCGGCGTCGAGGCGGAGGAGACGGCCACCATCCGCTACGGCGCGCGCGCCATCGCGGCGCTCGTGCGGGCCACCATCCCCTGGTGCTCGATCATCGTACGCAAGTGCTTCGGCGTGGCCGGCGGCGCCCACCAGAATGCGGGCCGCTACAACGTCCGCTACACCTGGCCCTCGGGCGAGTGGGGCTCGCTGCCGGTCGAAGGGGGGCTGGAGGCGGCCTACCGCGGCGAGATCGAAGCCGCGCCCGACCCCAAGGCCAAGCACCAGGAGATCGAGGATCGCATCAACCTGCTGCGCTCGCCCTTCCGCGCGGCCGAGGCGTTCGTCCCGGAGGAGATCATCGACCCGCGCGACACGCGCCCGCTGCTCTGCGACTTCGCGGACCTGGTCGCGCCGCTGCGCCGCCCCGGCATCACCCGCCAGGGGTTCCGGCCGTAAGGGGTCGAAGCGGCGCGCGGGGTCGGCTATGCCGAGCGGACGCGGCGGGTGGGGATGCGTTCAATCTCTGACCGCAGGCGCTGCTCGGCGTGCCGGAGATCATGGGCCTGCTGCATGCGCACCCACAGCCCGGGCCCGTTCCCACAGAACTTGCCCAGCCGCAGCGCCATTTCGGTCGTGACCGGATGGGTTTCGGCGAGGATGCGGTGCAGGGTCTGCCGGGAGACGCCCATTTGGCGCGCCGCTTCGCTGACGGTGATCCCCAGCGCCGGGAGCACCGTCTCCTTCAGCAGCCGGCCGGGATGGGTCGGGGCGCGGGTGCGATGACCGGTGGCGGGGTATTCGCGGGGCATGGTCAGTCGTCTCATCGGTCAAAGTCACTTGCCGGACTTGGCGCGACCGGAGGCCGGCTTGCCGGCCTTCTGCGCCTGCAGCTCCTTGAGGCGCTTTTCGGCCCAGCCCACGGCGTTACCCTGCAGGTAGACGTCGTGGTAGTAGTCGATGCCCTTCTGCACGCCCGCTGCCACGCCCGTGTCGTCCAGCCAGCTCTCGATCAGCTTCTTCTGGGCGCGGATGGCGTTGGGCTCGGCGGCGAGGATGTCCTCGACGATCGGCGCCATGGCCTCGTCGAGCCGCGCGAGCGGCGCCTTGGCCTGGAGGAAGCCGGAGCGGTAGGCCTCGTCGGCGTCCATCATCGTGCCGCGGTAGAGCAGCTCGCGCGTCTTGCCCCAGCCGATCAGCGAGGGCAGCAGGGCGGCCTCGACCACGGAGACTGTGCCCACCTGCACCTCCGGCATGCCGTACCTGCTGTGGTCGGCGCCCACGCGGATGTCGCAGGCGGCGGCCACCTCCATCCCGGCGCCCAGGCAGTAGCCGTTGACGCGGGCGATGCTCGGCACCGGCAGCGCGCGGAACAGGTGGCAGACCATGTGGGTCTTGGTGATCGAGTTGAGCGCCATCACGCCGTCGCGGTAGCCCGCCAGCTCGTTGATGTCCTTGCCGGCGATGAAGGCGCGCTCGCCTGCGCCGGTGAGGATCACCAGCCGCAGCTTCTCGTTGCGCATCAGCTCGCTGCCGATGCGCAGCACCTGCTCCGAGGTGGGCGAGCTGAGCAGATTCATCTGCTTCTCGCTGTGCAGCGTGAGGGTCGCCACGCCGTGCTTGATCTTGAGTTCCACGGTGGTCGGCTTGAACATGCGGAATCCTTGGGGGGGTCTGAAATGGGGTTTCGACGTGCAATGGAGGTACGTCGCGGGGTGGCTACCCCTTGCGCGCCGGGCGCGCGGCCTTGGCTGAGGCGGCCACGGCGCCGGCTTTGCCGGCGTTCCTCGCTTTCAGCGCGGCGATCGTCTCGTGGACGCGCGCCGTGGTGTGACCGGCCAGGTGGGTCTCCACCACCGTATCGATGCCCTTCTGCACGCCCGCCAGGACGCCCGTATCGTCCAGCCAGCTCTCGATGAGCCGCTTCTGCGCGCGGACGGCATTGGGCTCGGCGGCGAGGATATCCTCGACCATCGGCGCCATGGCCGCATCCAGTTCCGCGAGCGGCGCCTTGGCCTGGAGGAAGCCGGTGCGGTAGGCCTCGTCGGCGTCCATCATCGTGCCGCGGTAGATCAGCTCGCGCGCCTTGCCCCAGCCGAGCAGGGAGGGCAGCACGGAGGCCTCGACCACGGAGACGCGGCCCAGCCGCACCTCGGGCATGCCGTAGCGGCTGTGATCGGCTCCCACGCGGATGTCGCAGCACGCCGCCAGCTCCATGCCCGCCCCCAGGCAGTAGCCGTTGACGCGGGCGATGCTCGGCACGGGCAGCGTGCGGAACAGGTGGCAGACCTGGTGCACCCTGGTGATGGATTGGAGCGCCATGGTGGCGCTGGTGGTGGCCGAGAGCTGGTGCAGATCCATCCCGGCGATGAAGGACTTCTCGCCTGCGCCGGTGAGCACCACCAGGCGCACGCGCCGGTTCGTCATCAGCGCGGTGCCCGCCTCCAGCAGCGCATCCATGGTGGGCGAGCTGAGCGGGTTCATGCGGTTCTCGCTGTGCAGCGTGACGCGCGCGACGCCGCGCCGGTCCACGTTCAGCTCCACTCGGGTAGGGCTGGGCATGTCGATCGACCTCGTTGGGGATGGGGGAATCTGGCCGCGGGGGGAAACCCCGCCCTCACTTGCGGTAGCTGCGCACGAGCGTGGTCACGCCGCGGGCGCGAAGGCGGGCGGCGGCCTGGCCGGCCTCGCTCTCGTCGTCGAACGGACCGATCACCACCGCATACTGGGTGGCCGGCGGGTGATCCACGAAGAACGCGGCCCAGCGGAACCGCTGCTGGAGCAGCCGGCGCTGGGCCTCCGCCTCGTCGGGGTCGGGATAGGCGGCCACCTGCACCACGAACTGGCGGTAGGCGGCGATGCCGAGCTCGGTATCGAGCGTGGTGGGCCACTTGAGCACGCGGATGCGCACGGGCGCCGTGCCCCGGTCGACGATGCCCAGGTGCTCGGCGCCGATCCGTGTCAGGTCCAGGATGCGGGCCTTCATGTATGGCCCGCGGTCGTTGACCCGCAGCCAGACCTTGCGGCCGTTCTCCAGGTTCTCCACCTCGATCTTGGTTCCCATCGGCAGCACGGGATGGGCGGCCGTGAGGCCGTATTGGTTGTACACCTCGCCGTTGGCCGTCAGGCGCCCCTGGAAGCCGGGGCCGTACCACGAGGCCACGCCGCTCAGGTACGGGCTCAGCGCTGCGCGCCCGGCGGCATCGAGCCCTGCCGGCGGGAGCGTCGCGGGTTCCGCCGGGTCGGAGAGGCTCCGCTCCTCCGGGTCCGGGGCCACGCGCGCCGGCTCCGGCCAGGCCGCGGCCGGCACCCGCAGCGCCGCAGGCTCGTCGCCCGGGGCCGGGTGTGCGGGGAGGGCGGGGGTGAGGGCCGCCTGTGCGCCCCAGCCACCCGGATGCGCGAGCAGGGGCGCCAGGGCGGGCGCTGCGGGTCGCGGGGCCGAGCACGCGCCGACGACGAGGGCCAGGGGCCATAGGGCCAGGCCCGCGACGCAGGCCCGCACCAGCCGGGCCGTGAACCGACGTGCGATCAGGGGCATCCGTACCGGTCAGGGCTTGAGCAGGCGGGCGGCCCGCTTGGCGAAGTAGGTGAGGATCAGGTCGGCACCCGCGCGCCTGATCCCGACGAGGCTTTCCATCATCGTGCGCTCCAGCTCCAGCCAGCCGGCCCGGGCCGCGGCCCAGAGCATCGCGTATTCGCCGCTCACGTTATAGGCGGCCACCGGGAGGTGGGTCTCCTGGCGCACGCGCCAGACGATGTCGAGGTAGGGCAGCGCCGGCTTGACCATCACGATATCGGCATCCTCCGCGACATCGAGCAGGGCCTCCTTGAGCGCCTCGCGGCCGTTGGCGGGGTCCATCTGGTACGTGCTGCGGTCGCCGAACTGCGGCGCCCCCTGGGCGGCCTCGCGGAACGGTCCGTAGAAGCCGGAGGCGAACTTGGCCGAATAGGCCATGATCGGCACGTGCTCGAAGCCTTCCGCGTCCAGCGCCTGGCGGATGGCCGCCACCCGGCCGTCCATCATGTCGGAAGGCGAGACCAGGTCGGCCCCGGCGCGGGCGTGGGAGACGGCCATCCGCGCCAGCACGGGCAGGGTCTCGTCGTTCATGATCGACTCGCCGCGCACCAGGCCGCAGTGGCCGTGGGAGAGCCACTCGCACAGGCAGACGTCGGTCATCACCACCAGCTCGGGAAAGCGCCGCTTGATCTCGCGCACGGCCCGCTGGATCAGCCCCCCCTCGGCAGTGGCGTGGCGCCCCTCCAGGTCCTTCTCGTGGGGCACCCCGAACAGGTCGATGGCGGGGATGCCGAGCCCGGCCACCTCCGCCACCTCCTTGAGCGCCTCGTCAATGGAGAACTGGTGCACCTCAGGCATCGAGGTGACGGGATTGCGCACCCCGCTGCCCTCCGTGATGAACATCGGGTAGATCAGGTCATCGACCCGCAGATGGGTTTCCCGCACCATCCGGCGCAGGGTGGCAGAAGCCCGCAGGCGGCGGGGACGCGCGGTCGGGAAAGGCATCGCTCCTCCTGATCTCGGGGCGGCGACCCGCCGGGGATTCCCGGGGGCCGGCGGTAGTCATGCAACTCCTACTCCAGCAGCACCGTGACGGGGTCGCCGGCCGCGAGCGCGTAGCGTTCGCGCACGGAACCCCGATACAGCGCCAGCTCCAGGTAATCGTCGCCGTTCCACAAGGCGAGCGGCTGCTCGGGATGCTCCCGCAGCGCGCCATAGTGGGAGGCGGGCTCGGCGATGACGCCCGTGCCGAAACGCACGGCCCGCGGCGCCTCGGCGGCGAGGTGCGCCCGGCTGATGTTGGTCAGCCCGTTGCCGAAGCGGTCGAAACCCAGCAGGCGGCCGTGCAGGGCGCCCGGCACCCGTTCCGGGGCGGGCAGCTCCAGCTCGACCATGCGCCCGATCTCGCCGCCGAAGGCGGTGGGCGCCATGCCTGCGGCCAGGTGTGCGGCCACCGGGGCGAACAGGGTCAGCCCATCGAAGCTGGCGCTGCGGTGCCAGCGCGGCGGCGACTCCTCGATCCTCACGACGCGGTGCACCCGTTCCTCGCCGGCGGCGAGCGAGAGCACGCCGTTGTCCGGCCCCACCAGCAGGGAGCGTGCCGTCTCGACGATCAGCGCCGCCCGCTCCGAGCCCACGCCGGGGTCCACCACCACCAGGTGCACGGCGCCCGGGGGGAAGCGCGGCGCGGCGCGGCGCAGGCACCAGGCGCCGTGCCAGACGTCCTGCGGGCCGATCTCGTGGCTGATATCCACCAGCCGCGCCCTGGGATGCAGCGTGAGGATGCAGCCCTTGACCGCGCCCACGAAGCCATCGGCCGTGCCGTAGTCGGTGGTGAGGGTGATCATCGGGTGACGGCGGGCGCGCTCGGCGTTCATGGTGACTCCTCGTCGGTTTCCGCGGGCGGCTCGGGCAGCGTCCGCAGCCAGAGCGCCCCCTGGGCGGGATCGGGAAAGCAGGCGTTGGGCCGGTCGCTCGGCGCGAACCCGGTCGCCCGCAGGAACGCGGCACCGGCGCCGTTCCCGGCCTCGAGCGCCACCGACACCTCGTGCCGGCCCTGGGCTTCGGCCAGGCGCAGGGCCCATTCCATCATACGCCGTGCGATCCCCAGCCGCCGGAATGCCTCGTCGACCATCAGCGTGACGATCTCCAAGGTGGCCGCCCCTTGCGCCGCCCGCACCACGAGAGCGGCCGCCAGGGGCGGCCCCTCGGGCTGCTCGACCTCGGCGACCAGGGCGGCGGCATGCTCATCCAGCAGGGTCGCCAGCAGATGCTGGTACGCCATGCGGAAGGCCGGCGCATGGCAGCGCTGCTCGAGAAAGTAGAGCCGGTCGAAGTCCGTCGCCCGGAATGGTCGAATGCGCAGCTCCATGGCAGGCTCCGCCGCTCGCGTGGGCAGACTCACGCGAGGCGGAACAGCCGTCGCGCATTCTCGCTGGTGCGCGCCCGCACCTCGGCCTCGTCCACGCCCTTGATGCGGGCGATGGCGGCCACGGCGATGGCCAGGTTGGCCGGCTCGTTGCGCATCCCGCGCTCGGGGCCGAGCACCGGGCTGTCGGTCTCCAGCGCCAGCGCCTCCAGGGGCAGCGCCCGCACCAGCTTGACCTTCTGCTCGGAGCGCACGATCGAGGGCGGGATCGAGAACAGGTAGCCCGCCTCCGCCCCGCGCCTGGCGTGGGAAGCCTTGCCGTCGAAGGCGTGCATCAGCACGCGCGTGGCGCCTTCCGCCAGCAGCAGCTCCAGCGTCTGGTGGCCGGCCGAGCGGGAGTGGACGTTGAGCGGCAGCTCCAGGGCGCGGGCCAGCCGGATCAGCGCCCGGAACGCCTCGCGCTGGGCGTCGCGGCGCCCCTCCTCCCGGCACACCCAGCGGTCGAGCCCCACCTCGCCGATGCCGGTCAGACCTCCGGCGTGGGCGCGAATCTGCCGCTCGATCCGCCCGGTTTCCGCCGGATCGGGCAGGGGGCGCGTGTCCGCGAACCGGTCCGGGTGCAGCCCGAGGAAGCGAAGGTACAGGCCGTCGCCCGCCCGCAGCACCAGCTCGTTTTCCGCGAAGTCCTGCCCGACGATGGCGATGCGGGCGATGCCCGCCCGGCGCGCGCGCGCCAGCACCTCCGGCCGGTCGCCATCGAACTCCGGGCTCAGCAGATGGGTGTGGCAATCGATCACGCGGCGGCCGTTGCTGGGGGATTCTCGCCGTACCGGGCGTATTATAGTAACGTGGATGATAAGGAACAATCCCACGCTGCCCCGTCCTTATCGTGCCCGGAAACGCCAGCCATGATCGACACCCGGGCCAAGATCGTGTGCACGCTCGGCCCCAGCAGCCGCTCCCCCGAGGTGGTGCGGCGCATGATCCTGGCCGGCATGAACGTCGCGCGCCTCAACTTCTCGCACGGCACCCACGAGGAGCACCAGGCCTTCATCGAGACGGTGCGCCGGGCCGCCACGGAGACGGGCCGCCACGTAGGCATCCTGCTCGACCTGCAGGGGCCGCGCATCCGCGTGGGCCGGTTCGCCGCGGGCGAGGCGGAGCTCAAGGCCGGGGCCGGGTTCATCGTCACCGCGCGCCCCGTCGAAGGGACGGCGGAGCTGGTGAGCACCACCTACGCCGGCCTCCCCGGCGACGTGAAGCCGGGGGACACGCTCCTGCTCGATGACGGCCTGATCAGCCTGCGCGTCGAGCGGGTGGAGGGGCCGGACATCCGCTGCCAGGTCCTGATCGGCGGCGTGCTCAGCAACAACAAGGGCATCAACATTCCCGGCGCCGCGCTCTCGGTGGCCTCGCTTTCGGAGAAGGATCTGCGCGATACGGACTTCGGGCTGGCCCAGGGCGTCGATTACCTCGCGATGTCCTTCGTGCGGCAGGCGGCCGACGTGGTGCAGATGAAGGATTACCTCGCCCGGAAGGGCGCCCAGGTGCCCATCGTCTCGAAGATCGAGAAGCCGCAGGCCATCGAGAACCTCGACGAGATCCTCGCCGTCTCCGATGCGATCATGGTGGCGCGGGGCGATATGGGCGTGGAGATGCCCACCGAGCTGGTGCCGGTGATCCAGAAGCGCATCATCGCCGCCTGCAACCGGGTCGGGCGCCCCGTGATCACCGCCACGCAGATGCTCGAATCGATGATCCACAACCCCCGCCCCACCCGGGCCGAGGCGACCGACGTGGCGAACGCCATCCTCGACGGCACCGACGCCGTGATGCTCTCCGGCGAGTCGGCCTCGGGCCGCTACCCGGTCGAGGCGGTCGAGGTGATGCGGCGCATCATCCACACGGCGGAGACCGAGCGCCTGCCCGGCCCGCGTCTGTCCGAGCGCTTCTTCACGGGCGGCACCGTGCCGGTGCATGAGGGCGTGGCCCAGTCGGCCGCGATGCTGGCCGAGCGTGTGGACGCCCGCGCCATCGTGGCGATCACGCTGACGGGCTCGATGGCGCGGGCCGTGGCGCGCCACCGCCCCAGCCGGGCGATCTACGCCGTGAGCCAGAACCCGCAGGTGCTGCGCCAGTTGTGCCTGGTGTGGGGCGTGGACGGGATCGACATGAAGGACCTCACGGCCAACATCGACGATGCCGTCCGCGAGGTCGAATCGCTGCTGGTCTACCGCGGCAGGCTCGCGGCCGGCGACCGCTGGGTGTTCACGGCCGGGCTGCCGTTCGCCTCCCGCCAGGCCACCAACATGGTGCGGGTGGACGTGGTGCGCTGAACAATGCGGGGGCGGGAGCCGCGCACGGGCCGGGAGGGCGACGCGATGCGCAGCCCGCGCCGACGGGGTTCAGAAGCGGATGCGCTTACCCACGGCGCCCGGCACCACATGGTCTTCCCCGAAGGCGTTGACCAGGGCCGTCACCGCGCGCCAGCCCGTGCAATGGCTGGGCACGATCCAGCGCGCGCCGAAGCCTGCCAGGTCGCGCACGGTCTCCGGGATGATCTTCTCCGGGTGTTCACCCGCCAGGTGAAAGCCCCCGACGACCGCATGCAGCGGGATGCCGGGGAGCTGGCGGCGCGCCTCCGTGAGCACGTTGATGAGCCCGGCATGGGAGCAGGCGGTAAAGACCACCAGCCCCTTGTCCTGTACGTGGGCGGCGAGAAACCGCTCATCCATGATCAGCGGATCGGGTGTCCACGGATCGGATTCCACGGCGCGAGCGACCTGCCCCAGCATGCCCTTCTCGTACGAGGTCACCCGGGGAATCTCGCCGCTGACGAAGAACCGATCATCCAGGGCCGTGCACGCCGCGTCGACCACCACCGGCTGCGCGCCCTCCCGGCCGTAATCCTCCGGGCGGGGGACATCCGCCATCGGACTCACCTGGCCGTTGGGAAGCTGCCGCCCACGCTGGCGGAACATGCCCGGGTGCAGGTAGCAGGGCAGATCGCCTTGCGGCCGGGCGCGGCGAATGGCGCGCGCGGCCTCCAGCATGCCGCCGGCGTGATCCCAATGGCCGTGAGAGAGCATCATCGCGTCGATGGCAGCGAAATCGATGCCCAAGCGGTCGCCGTTGCGCTGCACGGCATAGGCCTCCGGCCCCGCGTCGAACAGCATGGTGTGCCGGGCGCCCGCGGACTCGGCCGTGAGCACCAGGGAGAGGCCGTGGTGGGCGCAGCAAATGGATTCCCCGGACCAGACCCGCAGGCCCCGCTCCATCAGGCAGCGCAGCTCCGAATCGATGTGCTCCGGGTTCGTGGACAACGAGTCCGTGACATTGTCGACCAATATCTGGACGGTCATGCGCTCCACGGGCTTCAGCATACGGTTCGCGCGCTCCGCCATGGCAGCTCCTTCGCTCATCTCACCGCGCGGGAGGTGAGGAGTTACCCGGCGTTGCGCAGCACCAGCGAGACCACGGTGCGGTCGTCGCCGCCCATGTTGACGGTGAGGCCAGTCTGCGGGCGCTGCGGGAGTTGGTAGGCCCCGCAGAGCCCCTTCATCTGGCGGTAGACCTCGGCGGCCTGCTTGATGCCCGTGGCCCCGACCGGGTGGCCGAACGCCACCAGCCCGCCGCCCGTGTTGACGGGCAGGTCCCCTTCGAGCGTGGTGCGCCCGGAGCGGATCAGCTCGGCGCCCTGGCCCCGCTCCGCGAAGCCCGCCGCCTCGTACATCAGCACCTCGGCGATGGTGAAGCAGTCGTGCACCTCCGCCACCTGCACGTCCTTGTGGGAAATCCCCGCATCGCGCATGGCCTCGCCCGCGGCCGCCGCGGCCGTATCGAAGCGCAGCAGGTCCTTGACCTGCCCCAGCGGGTTGGCGGCGAAGCCGTAGCCCTTGAGCTCCACGCAGTCGGAGAGGCTGCGCCCCAGCCGCCGCACGCCCTCGGCGCTGGCGAGGATTACCGCCGCCGCGCCGTCGCTGACCTGGGAGCAGTCGCTCGTCTTCAGGTGCGGCTTGAGCTCGGGGTTCTGGAGGAACTGCGGGTTCTCGTCGCTGGCGTGCTCGGCCTGCTCGAGGGTCAGCTTCACGGCGTGCATGTGGGCGAGCGGATTCCGGTTGGCGTTGGCGTACGCCTTGACGGAGAGCATCGCAAGGTCGCGCTCGGTGAGCCCGTACGCCTCCTTGTACGCCTTGGCCCGGCGGGTGAGCAGGGCCGGGAAGGTGAAGTCGTCCAGCGCGCGTTCCGTCTCGTAGTGGGCGGCGCGCGCGAGGAAGTCGGCCCCTTCGCGCGCCCGCTTGGTGGTCTGCACCTCTGCACCCACCACCAGCACCACGTCGAGCCCGGCCTGGATCGCCTCCGCGGCGCTGACGATGCCCACGCCGCCCGAGGCGCACGCCGCCTCGACCCGCGCGAAGCCGGTGCCGGCCAGCCGCGCGTCGGCCCGGGCCACCATCGCTCCCAGGTGGCCCTGGTTCGCGAACAGCTCCCCCGCGTAGTTGCCCACGTAGCCGCGCTGGATCAGCGCCGGATCGACCCGCTCCCGCTCGATCAGCAGGCGGATGGCGGCCGTCATGTGGTCTTCCAGCGTGGGGTTCTCGCGCTTGCCGAACTCCGGGTGGCCCTTGGCGATGAAGGCGGGGTTGCCCTTGCCGATGAACGGCGTGATGGCCTGGGCGGCGAGGTAGACCGGGCGAAGCGGGCGCATGGCGGCTCCTGGGAATGCTGGCGATCGGCGCAGACATCGGTGCTGGGCAGGCGCCGGTCGGAATGGGTTCCCCTCAGTCTAACCGCGGGGCGGGAGCCGGGGCAAGGCGGGGTTGCGGCAGCGCTGCCGGCTCCCGGGCAGGGACACACGGCTCCATGGGAGCGAGGCGCCTGACGCGCCCCGCCCCGGCGGGCTCAATCCCCCGGCAGACCCAGCACGCGCTTGGCCATGATGTTGCGCTGGATCTCGTTCGAGCCGGAGAAGATGGAGGTGGCGCGGCCGTAGCACATCTGCATGACGACCGCGTATTCCTCGGGCGGCAGGCGCTTGTCGTACCAGGCCATCGCATCGGGGCCCATCGCCTCGAGCCCCAGGTCGAACATCTTCTGCAGGGTCTCGGACTGGAAGACCTTCATGATGGAGGACTCGTGGCCGGGGGCCTTGCCCTGCATGACGGCGGTGTTGAGGCGGTAGCGGGTGTACTGCATGCAGTCGGCATCCATCTCCAGCCCGGCGAGCCGCATGCGGAACTCGCTGTCGTCCATCACCGTACCGCCGTCCAGCGCGTGCTGGCGGGCGATGGTGCGGATGCGCTGGGCGAGCTGCCCGAGATCGATGTGGGAAGCGCCGGCGCGCTCGTGGCCGAGCAGGGCCTTGGCCATGGTCCAGCCCTCGTTGATCTTGCCCACGATCTGGTCGGCCGGCACCTTCACTTCGTCGAAATGGGTCTCATAGAACCCGGAGCCGCCGTCGATCTGTTTGATGGGCTTGATGCTGAGGCCGGGCGACTTCATGTCGATCAGCAGGAAGCTGATGCCCTGCTGGCGCTTGCCCTCGCTGCGGGTGCGCACCAGGCAGAAGATCCAGTCGGCGATCCCGGCGCCGGAGGTCCAGATCTTCTGGCCGTTGACGAGGAAGTGATCGCCTCTCAGCTCGGCCTTGGTCTGGAGGCTGGCCAGGTCGGAGCCCGCGTTGGGCTCGGAGTAGCCCTGGCACCAGATCTCCTCGTTGCGGGCGATGGCGGGCAGGAAGCGCCGCTTCTGGGCGTCGGTGCCGAACTGGAACAGCAGCGGCCCGATCATGGTGATGCCGAAGCCGCGCGGCACGTCGGCGCCGGCCTTGACCAGCTCGTCCACGTATACGAGCTGCTGCGGCGGGGTGAAGCCGGAGCCGCCCCACTCCACGGGCCAGCGGAAGGCGAGCCAGCCCTTCCTGCCCAGCTTGCCGAACCAGACGCTGTCCTTGCCGTGGCGCTCATGGCCCGCGTAGTTGTAGGGATCTGCCTTCTCGTAGGGGTAATTGGCCTTCACCCAGTCGCGCACCTCCTTGCGGAAGGAGACGATTTCGGCCGGTTCTCTCATATCCATGGGGCAGCTCCTTGTGGCAAAGACCGGCAGGCGGCACCGGAGGAGGCTCCGGCAGCGGGCGGCCCGATCAATCGGGCAGCCCCAGCACGCGCTTGCCGATAATGTTCCGTTGCACTTCGTCCGATCCGGAGTAGATGGACATCGCCCGGGTGATCGCCTCGCCCATCGGCAGATCGTAGGCGTCGGGGTCGAGCCGGGCGTCGTACCAGGCGTGGGCGTCGGGACCCAACGCGTCGAGCCCGGCCGCGAAGATGCCCTGGCAGATGCGCGCCTGGGCGAGCTTGAGAATGCTGCTCTCCGGGCCGGGGGCCCGGCCCTGCATCAGCGCCGTCATGGTGCGGTAGCGCGTGTAGCGCTGGCAGTCCGCGTCCATCTCGAGCTGGCTCACGCCGCGCCGGAAGGCGGGGTCGTCCCAGACGCGCCGCTCGGGGGTGCCGTAGCGGCGCCCCAGCCGCTTGATGCGGCCCAGCATCCCCGGCAGGTCGATGTTGTAGCCGGTGTAGGCCCGCTCGTGGCCGAGCAGCGCCTTGGCCATGGTCCAGCCCTCGTTGATCTTGCCCACGATCTGGTCGGCCGGCACGCGCACATTGTCGAAGAAAGTCTCGCAGAAGCCGCTGTGGCCGTCGATCTGCAGGATGGGTCGGGTGGTGATGCCGGGCGTCTTCATGTCCATCAGCAGGAAGCTGATGCCCTTCTGCTTGGGGACGTCGGGGTCGGTGCGCACCAGCGCGAAGATCCAGTCCGACTTGTGGGCGCGGCTGGTCCAGACTTTCTGGCCGTTGACGACGAAGTGATCGCTCCGCAGCTCGGCGCGGGTCTGCAGGTTGGCCAGGTCCGAGCCCGCATTGGGCTCGGAGTAGCCCTGGCACCACTGCACCTCGTGGCGGGCGATGGGCGGCAGGAAGCGCGCTTTCTGCGCCTCGGTGCCGAACTGGTAGATGAGCGGCCCCACCAGCGTCAGTCCGGAGGCCTTGGGGATGGGCGCCCCGGCGCGGTGGATCTCGTCCATGAACACGAGCTGCTGCGCCGCGTTCCAGCCGGGTCCGCCATACGCGGGCGGCCAGCGGAAGGCGAGCCAGCCCTGCCGGGCCAGCGTGCGGTAGAAGGCGTCCGGGTCCTGGAACACGGCCTCGACGCCGCCGTACGTGTAGGGGTCGGCCTTGTCGGGCATGTAGTTGGCGGCGAGCCAGGCGCGCACCAGCGCGCGGAAACCGGCCAGCTCCGAGGAGTCGCTGAGATTCATGGTGGCCATCCCTGACGGGAAGCGGCGCGCGTCGCCGCCGCGAGGGGGCGGGTGCGACGGTTCGCAGATGCCTCTGG